>NZ_JBVJWR010000003.1:314780-488716 GCF_055602235.1 Streptomyces sp. NPDC037410
GGGCGCCTCCGGCCCGCGTTGATAGCTTGGGGCCCGCCGTCCCCATGCCTCGGGGGCGCCCGCCCCCCCCCCCCGGGACCGAGGTCCCGGGCGGCGGCCGTCGCGGCCGTCGCGGGGGTGCTGCGACTGTCCGCTACGTACACGTCACGGAGTCCAGATGCCGGTGATCGGGGTCGCGTTGGCGGCCTGGCCGGCGTGCGTGGTGCCGTACATGTCCTCGATCGTGCGGAGCAGGTTGTAGTGGTTGTACGTGGTCGAGGACGTGGAGCCCGGGACCACCTGCTGGCCGTAGAGGACGGTCGCGATCTTGTTGCCGGCGAGGCGGTTGTCCTCGTCGAAGGTGACGACGAGCAGGCTGTTGTGGGTCTTCGCCCAGGTCGCGTAGGCGCCCAGGTTGTTCTTCAGCCAGGTGTCACCGGTGCCGACGGAACAGTCGTGCATGTCGCTGCACAGGTTCGGGACGACGAACGACACCTGCGGGAGCGTGGTGTAGTCGGTCGGGAACTGCGCCATGGTGTACGCCGACGAGGTCGGGACGTTGTTGAAACCGAACCACGGGTTGTGCTTGCGAGCGTACTTGCCGCTGCTGCAGGTGGTCGAACCCTGGCTCGGCAGCGTCTCGTTGTAGCTCTTCCAGGTCTTGCCCGCGGCGATCAGCTCGGAGGCCAGGTTCGGCGCGGAGGAGAAGCCCGGCGTGTAGCAGGAGTCGTCCGTGATGCCCTGGGTGGAACCCGAGAACATCGCGAAGTAGTTGGGCTGGCTGGGGTGGGTCTCGGCGTACGACGCGGTGAGGTTGGCGCCGCCGGTCTTGAGCGAGTTGATGTACGGGGCGCTGGAGCTGCCGATGATCTGGTTGTAGGCGTGGTTCTCGAAGACGACGACGACCACGTGGTCGGGCGTGGGGACGGTCGCCGCGGCCTGGGCCTGCGACGTGCCGCCGAAGCCGGCCCACAGGCCGATCGACGTGGCCGCCAGGCCGAGGGCGGAAAGAAGAGCGGTGCGGCGATTCCTGGGCGCGCCGGACACGGCTACCTCCGGTTGAGGGTGGGGACTACGGAGCGGTGCAAGCGGCAGGCTAGGAGTGAGCATGTCAACCTGGAAGGTGTTCCGCGTGAAGACCCGGGAAACGTCTCGTGCCACCACCGGCAAGCCGCCCGGAAAGCCGCCCGGAAAGCCGCCCGGAAAGCACCCGAAAACCACCCGGAAACGCCCGCTCGCCTGCCCGATCGTCCCCCTTTCCCGTCCTGTACTCCTCTGTCCCCAGTGTCCTCCCGGCGGGCCTCGGCCGCGGCCGCGAGCAAGCGGCACAAGGCCTATGCGGACGACGGGAGAACGCTGCGCGGCCCAGTACAGCGGGCGCCTTCCCGCTCCACGCGCCGACGGAGCTCGCGGTCGGCCGTGACCACCAGGCAGGGGCGGCCGTGCGCGTCACGGGCCAGCTCGGCGATCAGGTCGTCGCCGCTGCCGGGAGCCTCCTCGACCCACACGCCGGGTACGGAGGCCACGCCCCGGGCGCGCCCCTCGACGACCAGGACGATCTCGTACGGGCCGGGGTACGGGCCGTCGGCCGGGCCGCCGGTCGCGGCGAGCCGGTCACGCAGCCGCTCGGCCGCTCCGCGCCGGTCGCGCCACCAGCCGTCCGGCACCGATCCCACGACGTTGGCGCCGTCCACGACCAGCAGGGGGCGAAGGGGCGGGTCCTCAGAAGTCACGGTTCCAGGATGTCAGGGAAACCGATCGGGAAACACGGTGACGACGACCGAGAGGACCCGGTAGTGTCGTGATCTTCGGTCGGCGGAAGCCGCCCGGAGTCCCCTTGAGGCTGCCGACGACCATGAACCCCGACGACACGTCCGCACGGCTCCGACTCGACCGTGCACTGGACCGCCTGGACGTCACCTTCCGCGGAATGACCGCCCGCAGTGACGAGGTCCAGTGCGACTGCCACTGGGGCAGCGAAGAAGAGCTCGCACGGCTGAAGGTTCCTGACGTGCTGCTCGATCCGGACCTCCTGCACCGCACCTGGGACGCCCCCGACTGGAGCGACCACGGCGCCGTGCTGCGCCGCATCCTGCCCCAATTCGCCAGGGCGCTGGTCAAGGGCGAGGTGGAGCCCATGTTCGGCATGTACAAGGTCGGGTGCTCCTTCGGGCGTGGGCGCTGGCGGCAGTGGCCGACGCACCAGAGCGCGGCGGTGTGGGAGTTCCTGCGCGCCTGGTGGGCCCACACCCTCGCCGAAGAGGATCCCGCCGTCCCCGCGTACGAGCTCCTGGCGCTGTGCGCCGAGGCGTCCGGCACACTCGGCCCGTGGCTCCGGACCTGGGAGACGCTCGACGAATCGCGTCGCCGGTCGGCACCTGGCCGACGCGGTCGACCGCTGGGAGTACGACCTGCTGGGCGATCTACTCCCGTGGAACGCCTGGGACGACGCGGACGCGCTGTGCGCCGAGCTAGCGGCCTGGCTGGTCCGCCACGCCCCCGCGCGGCTTCGAGCCCAGGGTGCTCCCGAGGAACTGCTGCACCGCGTACGGCTCATCGGACTCACCGGCCCCGCCCGCTGGGAGGACCCGCACTGGCCCGACTACCGCTACTGAGCCGGCGCCGCCGCGACTGAGCCCGAACTCGTGCCCCGCGTTCAAGAGTTGACTGCGGGAGGGGTTGACGGGGCGGTACTGCCTCCATAACTTCACACCTTGATAAAAGCCTTGCCGTCTCGCGGCACGCGCAGCGGTCCGGGTTCGCCGGTCCGCCGCGCGGCGTGCCGTCCCCCACCGAAGGGCCCATCAGGTGCATCACAGTTCTTGGTCGCTCGCGCGGCGCGGCCGGTCACGACCCCGCCGCCTCGCCGCCGCCCTCGTGACCGGCGCCCTCCTCGCGAGCGGCCTGGTCATGAGCGGTCCCGGCGTCGCGCAGGCCGCCGGCGAGCGGGTCGACGTCTGGCTGACCACCACCTCCGACGGCGGAGGCCGTACCGTCACCCGGGGACTCGCCCCGCAGGCACCGACGGCCTTCGGCCCGGCCGGCGGCAGCGCGAGCCACACGATCGCCGTCGACGAGTCCACCACCTACCAGCAGTTCGAGGGCGGCGGCGCGTCGATCACCGACACCACCGCCCATCTCCTGCGCGGCGGACCGATCAGCTCCGCGACCCGCGACGACGTGATGCGCAAGCTGTTCTCGCCGACCGACGGCATCGGACTCTCCTTCCTCCGCAACCCCATCGGCGCCTCCGACCTCTCCCGGCCCGGCAACGTCTCCCTCGACGACACCTGCTGCGACCTCGGCGACTTCGGGACCAACGGCTACGACACCAACGTGCGGCTGCTGACCGGCCAGGCCAAGCAGCTCAACCCCTCGCTCCGGGTGATGGCGGTGCCGTGGAGCGCCCCCGGCTGGATGAAGGACAACGGCCGCATGGACCAGATGGGCTGGCTGAAGTGGGAGTACTACCCGCTCTACGCCCAGTACCTGGCCAAGTACATCCAGAGCTACCAGGCGGCCGGGATCAAGGTCGACTACCTCTCCGTACAGAACGAGCCCAACTGCTGCCAGGCCGCCAACCCCACCGCCATGAACTACCCCGGCATGAGCTGGAACCCCTCAGGCCTGGCCGAGTTCACCAAGAACCACGTCTATCCGGCGTTCCGCGCGGCGGGGATCGACACCAAGGTCCTGGTGCACGACTGGAACTACGGCGACTACGCGAACTTCGGCTCCGGCGTCCTGGGCGACGCGGGCGTGCGGAACGACCCGCTGTTCGGCGGGATCGCCTGGCACGGCTACGCCGGTGACCCGGCCGTCGGCAGTCAGGTCCACGACCAGTACCCGTCGGTGCGCCAGTTCAGCACCGAGCACTCCGGGGGCACCTGGATCGGCAACCAGCACAACGAGGACATGAAGGACATCGTCGACTACGCCCGCAACTGGAGCAGCAGCCTGACGAAGTGGAGCCTGGCGCTCAACCAGGACATGGGCCCGCACAACGGCGGTTGCGGCACCTGTACGGGCCTGATCACCGTCCAGGAGGGCGGCGCGCGCGCCGGGCAGGTCGACTACACGATCGAGTACTACACGACCGGCCACCTCACCAAGTTCGTGCGGCCCGGCGCGTACCGGATCGCCTCGACGGCCGACTCCACCGTGCAGAACGTCGCCTGGCGCAATCCCGACGGCTCGAAGGCCCTCATCGCCCACAACGGCGGCGCCTCGGCCCAGTCCCTGCGCGTCGACTGGGGCGGCCAGTCCTTCACGTACACCCTGCCCGCCCGTACCACCGCCACCTTCACCTGGTCCGGTACGACGGCGAGCGCACCCACCGGGCCGATGACCGGCCTCGCCGGCAAGTGCCTCGACGTCGCCGGCGCGGCCACCGCCGACGGCACCCCCGTCCAGCTCTACACCTGCAACGGAACCGCGGCCCAGCGGTGGACGCTCGCCGCCGACGGCACGGTCCGGGCCCTCGGCAAGTGCCTCGACGTCACCGGAGCCGGCACCGCCGACGGCACCAAGGTGCAGCTCTACACCTGCAACGGGACCGGCGCCCAACACTGGTCGTACGACCCCGGAACCCATGACGTCGTCAACACGGCCGCCGACAAGTGTCTGGACGTCACTGGCAACACCCCGGCCGACGGCACTCGCACCCAGATCTGGACCTGCACGGGCGGCGCCAACCAGAAGTGGACCCACCAGCCGTCCTGAACCGGCCACCCCCCGTACCCCTCTCCCGAGGAGCCCGCATGCCGCACCCGCGCCACCGAAGAAGGGCGAGCGCCGCCGCGCTCGCCGCCACCGCCGTCCTCGCCGGACTGCTCGCCGCAGCCGTGCCCAGCGCCGCCGCCCCCGACGAAGACCCGGCGCCCCAGGCCGTCGACCGCTTCGAAGGGGAGGTCCCCTTCGCCGGACCGCCCGCCGAGGGCCTCTTCACCTGGGGCAGCGACACCGACGACCACCCCGCCCTCACCCTCGCCGAGCGCGCCGACGCCCCCGACGGCGGACACGTCCTCGAAGGCCGCTACGACATCAGCGGCTGGGGCGGATTCACCCACGACTTCGCCTTCGGCAAGCCCGCCCAGGACTGGACCGCGCACAAGGGCATCCGCTTCTGGTGGTACGGCCAGAACACCGCGCCCCTGCCGCCCGGCTCAGGAAAGCGGATCAACTTCGAGATCAAGGACGGCGGGGCGAACGGCGAGACGTCCGAACTGTGGACGACCTCCTTCACCGACGACTGGGAGGGCTGGCACCAGGTCGAGATCCCCTTCTCCGACTTCCAGTACCGCGCCGACTACCAGCCCGTCGGCGGCATCGACCAGGTCCTCGGCCTCGACCGGATGTGGGGGTACGCGCTCACCCTGCCGACCGGCGCCCCCGGCCGCTTCGCCCTCGACGGCGTCGAGCTGTACGGCAAGGCGGACCCCGCCCGCACCACCCGGGTCACCACCGGCTCCGTGGTCCACCCCGTCCACGAGGGAGACACCGCCCGGATCGACGTCACGGTCGCCACCACCGGCTCCGCGCCGACCGGCGAGCCCGTCACCGTCACGTACACGACCGACGACAGCGGCCCCGCCGAGCCGGGCGAGGACTACACCCCGGTGACCGGAAGCGTGGAGTTCCCGGCCGGGACGCCGTCCGGGACGACCCGCTCGATCACCGTGCCCACCCTCAAGGACGGGGCCGGCGAGGAGGCCGAGACGATCCCGGTGAAACTGACCGTCGACGGCGCCAAGGCACCCGCCGAGACACCGGTCGTCGTCATCGACGCCCACGGACTGCCCTACCTCGACAGGCGCCTGCCGGTGAAGAAGCGGGTCGCGGACCTCCTCTCCCGGATGACGCTCCGGGAGAAGGCCGGCCAAATGACCCAGGCCGAACGCAACGCCCTGCGCTCACCCGGAGACATCGCCGGCTACGGCCTCGGCTCCCTGCTCTCCGGCGGCGGCTCGGTCCCCAGCCCCAACACGCCGGAGGCGTGGGCCCGCATGGTCGACGCGTACCAGCTGCGCGCCCAGGCCACCCGCCTGCAGATCCCGCTGATCTACGGCGTGGACGCCGTGCACGGGCACAACAACGTCGTCGGCTCCACGATCATGCCGCACAACATCGGCATCGGCGCCGGACGCGACCCCGGCCTCGCCGCCCGGACCGGCGCCGTCACCGCGAAGGAGGTCCGGGCCACCGGCGTCCCCTGGGACTTCGCCCCCTGCCTGTGCGTGACCCGGGACGAACGCTGGGGCCGCTCCTACGAGTCCTTCGGCGAGGACCCGGCGCTCGTCACCGCGATGGAGACCGTGATCGACGGCATGCAGGGCGCGCCCGACGGCCGGGACCTCGACCGCGACGACAAGGTGCTGACCACCGCCAAGCACTTCGTCGGCGACGGCGGTACGGCCTTCGGCTCGTCGACGACCGGCTCGTACACGATCGACCAGGGCGTCACCCGCGTCACCCGGGAGGAGCTGGAGGCCGTCCACCTCGCGCCGTTCGCCGGGGCCGTGAAGCACGGCGTGGGCACGGTCATGCCCTCGTACTCCTCGCTCGACATCCTCGGCGACGACCAGGGCCCCGTGAAGATGCACGCGAACGCCGAGATGATCAACGGCGTCCTGAAGGGCCGGATGGGCTTCGAGGGCTTCGTCATCAGCGACTGGCAGGCCATCGACCAGATCCCCGGCGACTACCCGAGCGACGTGCGGACCTCCGTCAACGCCGGCCTGGACATGATCATGGTGCCGACGAACTACCAGGACTTCACCCGCACCCTGATCGCGGAGACGGAGGCCGGCCGCATCCCCACCGCACGGATCGACGACGCCGTCGCCCGCATCCTCACCCAGAAGTTCCGCCTCGGCCTCTTCGAGAAGCCGTACGCGGACACCACGAACCTGGCCACCGTCGGCTCGGCCGAGCACCGCGCGGTCGCGCGGGCGGCGGCGGCGGCCTCGCAGGTGCTGCTGAAGAACGAAGGCGGCGTCCTGCCGCTCAAGCCGACCCAGAACGTGTACGTCGCCGGCTCCAACGCCGACGACCTCGGCAACCAGGCCGGCGGCTGGACCGTCACCTGGCAGGGCGCCTCGGGCCGCACGACCACCGGCACCACGATCCTGGAGGCGCTGCGGAAGTCCGCCGACCCCGGCACCACGCTCACCTACTCCAAGGACGCCTCCGCGCCCACCGCCGGACACGACGTCGGTGTCGTGGTGGTCGGCGAGAAGCCCTACGCCGAGGGCATGGGCGACGTCGGCAACGGCCACGACCTGGAGCTGAGCGCGGCCGACAAGGCGGCCGTCGACCGGGTCTGCGCCGCGATGCCGTGCGCGGTCCTCGTCGTCTCCGGCCGCCCCCAGCTCATCGGCGACCGGCTGCCCGCGATCGACGCCCTGGTGGCCTCGTGGCTGCCCGGCACCGAGGGCGACGGCGTGGCGGACGTCCTCTACGGCCGTCGGCCCTTCACCGGGCAGCTCCCGGTGAGCTGGCCGAGGTCGGAGGACCAGCTGCCGCTGAACGTCGGCGACACGCGCTACGACCCGCAGTTCCCGTACGGCTGGGGCCTGACCACACTCCGCGGCACCCCGCAGGGAGGCGAACCGGCCCTGCGGGCGATCGGCCTCGCCGCCCGGGCCCTCCAGACGGCCGGACACGGGGACTCCGCCGCGGCCCGGCAGCTCGTCGCCCGGGCCCGGCTGATCGTCCAGAGCCGCATCGGGCAGAACATCACGGAGCCGGTGGCGAAACCGTTCGCCGAGGCGGACCACCTGCTGCTCGGCGGTGATCCGGTGGGCGCCGTGGCCAAGCTGACCGCGGCCTTCCGCGCGGCCGGCTGACCGACCCACCCGGCCCCGCCGCCCGCACGGGTGGCGGGGCCGTCGGCACGGGCACACGCCCTCAGGGAGCCTGTCGGGAGTCAGGCCGCCGAGCCTGTCGGGATTGGCCTGAAAGTGCAGGCGGTGGATGCGGCCGTCGGCGATGTCGAAGGAGAGCGCGCCGACCGTGTGTCCCTCGATGGCCGCGAGGACGCCGAGTTCGCCGTTGATGACGGCCGGCGCCATGGTCAGGGCGGCCAGCTCCGGCTTGGCAAGGAAGCCCAGCAGCCAGCGCGCGACGTGGTCGATGCCGTGCAGCGGACGACGGGCGGCGGTGACCTTGCCGCCGCCGTCGGACCAGGCGACCACGTCCGGGGCGAGCAGTTCCATCATGGAGTTCAGGTCGCCGCCCGCGCAGGCCGTCAGGAACCGGTCGGTGACCTGCCGCCGCATGCCCGGGTCCGCGTCGAAGCGGGGGCGGCGGGCCTGGACGTGCGCACGAGCGCGATGGGCGATCTGACGGACCGTCGCCTCCGGTCGCTCCAGGGTCTCGGCGATCTCCGCGTGGGAGTAGCCGAAGACCTCGCGCAGCAGGAAGACGGCGCGCTCGACGGGGCTGAGGGTCTCCAGGACCACCAGCATGGCGGTGGAGACCGAGTCGGCCGATTCGGCCTCCGAGGCGATGTCCGGGGACGTCAGCAGGGGTTCGGGCAGCCACGGGCCGACGTACGTCTCGCGGGTGGCCCGCGCCGAGGTCAGGCGGTTGAGCGAGAGGTTGGTGACCGTGCGCACCAGGTACGCCTTCGGATGCAGGACCTTGTCGCGGTCCGTGGTGCTCCACTTCAGCCAGGCGTCCTGCAGGACGTCCTCCGCGTCGGTGACGCTGCCCAGCATGCGGTACGCGGTGGCGAACAGCAGCCTGCGGTGCTCGAGGTACGGGTCCTGTCCGGTGCCGGTGGAGATCACCGGATCATGCTGCCGGCGGCGTGAACGCGGCGGCAAGGAACGGAGCGCGACGCCGGCAGCCGGCGTGCCGTTCATGCCGCGGGCTCGCGGGTGGCACGGCCACCCTTGGACACGATCGTGGAGACGTTCACGCGCTTGCTGTACCGGTACGTCATCAGCGGGCTCCCGCTGACGAACTCCTTGTACCAGACGGCGCCGCGCCCGGTCAGGCGCATGCCGACGGGGGTGAAGTCGGCCTTCGTGAACTGGATGACCGCGTCTCGCCGGCCGAGGCTGACGGGCTGGTGGAAGTAGCCGAAGCGGAACGGCTTCACGGACTTGCCGCGCACCAGCCGTGCGATCGTGTCGGCGGTGTACTGGGCGGTGGGCAGCCCGCTCTGGCAGGAGCCGTGGAGCCGGCCGTACGCGAGCCGGACGGCGGCGGCGTCACCGACCGCGTGGATCCGGGGGTGGGACACCGAGCGCAGCGTGGCGTCGGTCAGGATCAGGCCGCGCTCGTCGGTGGCGATCCCGGCGTCGGCGGCCAGCGACGGCACCTTGACCCCGGCGGTCCAGAGGCAGGCGTCGGAGCGGAGGGTCCGCCCGTCGGCGAGCTCCACCGCGTCGGGCAGCACCTTCGCCACCCGGACTCCGGTCACGAGCATGACGCCGAGGCGGTCGAGAGCGCGGTGCAAATACGCGCGGGCCTTGCCGCCCATCATGGAGCCGGGCTCTTCCGTGCTGATCAGGGTGACGTCGAGACCAGGGTGGGCCTCCGCGATCTCCGCGGCCGCCTCGATGCCGGTCAGGCCGCCGCCGCAGACGGTGACCGTGCCGCCGGCCGCGGCGATCTCGGCGAGGCGCGCGGCGAAATGCCCGGCGGCCTCCGGGCCGTTCAGCGTGAACGCGTGGGTGCCGGCGCCGGGGACCGTGCCGGTGTCGGTCGAGCTGCCCAGCGCGTACACGAGCGTGTCGTACGAGAGGGACGTGCCGTCGTCGACGGTGACGCGCCGGGCCTCGGGGTCGATGGCGGTGGCGGCGCCCCGTACGAACGTGACGCCCGTACCGTCGAGAAGATCGGTGATCCGGTGGTCGGGCAGCTCCTGACCGGCGGCGATCTGGTGCATCCGCAGCCGCTCGACGAACCAGCCCGACGGGTTGACCAGGGTGATCTCCACGCCGGTCCGGCGCGTGCGGTGAGCCAGCCGGATGGCGCTGAACATGCCCGTGTAGCCGGCGCCGAGAACGACGATGCGGTGGCTGCTGGTCATCTCGATCTCCCTGGATCGGGCACCGGCCTCGGTGCCGGTGACGCCCATGGGACAAGCGGCCCCCGCCGGACGTGACAGGCCGCCGGTGTGAACCAGGTCATAAGGGGAAGGTGCCGCGGTCCGCCCTACCCTCGGTCACTCCGGCCCACCCTGCGTACACGGCGCGCCCTGGTCAGGGGACAGGGACGGCCCGCGCCGGGCGGGGCCCGCCTGCTGGTGGCACGCTGAAAGAGAAGGATCCGCGCCGCAGAGCCCCGGGAGGATCCGATGGGTCGTGACGTCCCGGCACTGACGTTCACACGCGACGACCGTCGCCGTTTCCGCGACAGGACGCACGCCTCCCTCGACGTCCTCGCCCGCATGCTCCGCGAAGCCCGCTTCGACGTCGAGCGGCCACGGGTGGGCCTCGAGATCGAGCTGAACCTCGTCGACGAGACCTCCAGACCCGCCATGCGCAGCACCGAGGTCCTGGAGGCCATCGCCGATCCGGCCTGGTCGAGCGAGCTGGGCCGGTTCAACTTGGAGATCAACATCCCGCCCCGCCGTCTCACCGCGGGCGGCCCCGACACCTGGGAAGGAGAGATCCGCGACGCCCTGAACCACGCCGAGGAGAAGGCCACCGCCATCGGCGCGCACCTGGTGATGATCGGGACGCTCCCGACCCTCGAGCGCGACGACGTGAACCGCGAAGCGCTGTCCGAGAATCCGCGCTACCACCTCCTGAACGACCAGATCTTCGCGGCACGCGGCGAGGACCTCCTCATCGAGGTCGACGGAGTGGAACGCCTGCGCACGTACGCGGACACCATCACGCCCGAAGCGGCCTGTACGAGCACCCAGTTCCATCTCCAGGTCGCACCCGAGCAGTTCGCCGCGCACTGGAACGCCGCGCAGGCCGTCGCCGGCGTGCAGGTCGCGCTCGCCGCGAACTCGCCGTTCCTCTTCGGCAAGGAACTGTGGAGCGAGACCCGCATCCCGCTGTTCGAGCAGACCACGGACACCCGGCCGGACGAGATCAAGATCCAGGGGGTGCGGCCCCGCGTGTGGTTCGGCGAACGCTGGATCACCAGCGTCTTCGACCTCTTCGAGGAGAACACCCGCTACTTCCCGGCGCTCCTGCCGCTCTGCGACGACGAGGATCCCGTGGAGACCCTCGACCGCGGCGAGATCCCGCATCTGGCCGAACTCACCCTGCACAACGGCACGGTCTACCGCTGGAACCGACCCGTCTACGCGGTCGTCGACGGCGTCCCGCACCTCCGCGTCGAGAACCGGGTGCTGCCCGCAGGCCCGACCGTCGCGGACGTGATGTCGAACGGCGCCTTCTACTACGGCCTCGTCCGCGCCCTGGTCGACGAGGACCGACCGGTGTGGAGCCGGATGTCCTTCGCGGCCGCCGAGGACAACCTGCACGCGGCGGCACGCCGCGGCATCGACGCCGAACTCTACTGGCCGGGCACAGGACAGGTGCCCGCGACCGAACTGGTCCTGCGCCGCCTCCTGCCGCTCGCCCACCGGGGCCTGAACGCCCTGGGCCTGGACGCGCAGTGGCGTGAACCGCTGCTCGGCATCGTCGAACAGCGCTGCGTCTCCGCCCGCAACGGAGCGGTGTGGCAGGCCGAGATGTTCCACCACCTCCACGACGTCGCCCACCTCGACCGGCCCGCGGCACTGCGCCGGATGACCAGCCAGTACATCGATTTCATGCACCTCAACGCCCCGGCGCACACCTGGCCGGTGGAGTAGTCCGAGCCGTCCTGGGAGCCCTGCGGCGCATTCCCGCAAGAACATTTCCGGCAGTCCCTCCCCACCGCCCATGAATGGCCGAGAGGCCGTCTATCCGCGTAGACGGCCTCTCGGCCAGACTGTCGTCGCACTCGAACACGCACGCGCACGACCGTCATGCGACGACGCACGGCGGTATTCCGGCACGCCCGAACCGGGGAACCCGGGCACCTGGGCAACGCCATCGTCTGGAGGACACCTTGTTCGCAGGAAGACAGCTCCGCGCGGCACTCACCGGTCTCGCGCTGGGAGCCCTGACCCTGACCACCCTTCAGGGTACGGCCACGGCGGCGACCGGCACTCCCGCCGCGACGACCGCGCACGGCGCCAAGACCTCCCCGGTCGCCGCGATCGAAGCCAGGACGGCACGGGCGCTCGCCCGCTCGCTCGCCGAACCCGCATGGCAGCGCAAGATGGCCGAAGCGGCCCTGGCGGACAAGGACGTGGACCTGCTGGCGCTGACCGCGAAGTCCGGCGCCAAGCCGGTCAAGGACTTCCGGACGACTCTGGCCAAGGCGGAGGCGGACGTCGCCGCGGCGAAGGGGCTCGGCAAGGGCGCGCCGGCCCTGCTGCGGGTGAGCCTCGCCGGACGGAAGGTGAGCGAATCCGCCCTCGCCACGACCGCACCCCTGGTCGCCTCGGCGCCCACTGACGACGACGCCAGGACGATCGTCGCGTACGACAGCGCGGGCAAGGCGCACGAGCTGGACGCGGCGACCGCTCCGAACCGGCCGGTCTACCTGGTCGGCGTCGACGGGCAGAAGGCGCTCGCGGCCGGACTCAAGGTGATCGACAGGGAGCTTGCCGCGAAGGGGCTCCACACCCCGACCGCCGACAAGGTTAATTCACTGTCCGCCGCCGACTCGGGCTTCTGGACGACGCGGATCCAGTCCATCAGCGTGGCGGACGTCCAGGAACCCTGGTTCAAGGGCGACGCCGAGATCTTCACCCTCGTCACCGGCTTCGGCACGGACGGCAAGGTCCGCGTCGACACCGTCACGATGCCGTACCTCGACGACGAGAACACGACGTACTACCCGAACCAGATCCTGGTCAACTGGTCGAACTACAAGTACAACCTGGCCGACGCCGTCATGATGGAGGACGACGGCGACACGAACTACTCCTCGCTCGCCAAGGCCCTCGCGGCGGTCCTTCTGACGATTACCGACCAGGGTGCGTACATCCCGCTCGTCGGCGCGATCATCGACGCCATGCCCACGTCGTGGTGGACCGACGACCCGGACTACGTGGACTCCTTCTACACCCTGGCCAGGGAGACGACGGGAAGCCGTGTCGGCGCCGGGGCCAACGCCCGTATGACGGTCGACCGTTACTACGTCTCGGCACTCTGACCCCGAGCCGGGGCACGACGGCCGGAGTGGAGGGTCGGCCGCGCTGTCCGCCCTGCAGGTGACGCAGGGCGGACAGCACGGCGCCGCGTGAGGACGAGCCCACTCTCACGCGTCGTCAACTCCGCAGATGCGAAGCCCCGTTGAGGTCGATGATCGTGCCGGAGGACCATTCGGCGGCGGGGGAGGAGAGCCAGAGCACCGCCGCCGCGATCTCCTCGGCCGTACCCACCCGGCCGAACGGGCTCTGCTGCCGGATCGACTCGCCTTCGGGCCCCTCCAGGCGCGGCGCGACGCGCTCGGTGGCGAAGAAACCGGGGGGCGACCGAGGCGACGCCGATCCCGTACGGGGCGAGCGAGACCGCGAGCGACTGGCCCAGCGCGTGCACGGCGGCCTTCGTCGCCCCGTACGCCGGATGGTCGGGCTCGCCCCGGAAGGCGCCCCGGGAGCCGATGTTCACGATCCGGCCGCCCGTGCCCTGCTCGATCATGAGCCGGCCGGCGAGATGACTCAGGTTCGCCGTGGCGAGCAGGTTCACCGCCACGTGCTGCTGCCACACCGCCACCCACTCCTCGTACGGCGTCTCCGCCAGAGGGTGGCGGATGTTCACCGCCGCGTTGTTCACCAGCACGTCGACCCCGCCGAGGGCCTCCGCGGCCATGTCCGCCACGGCAGCCGCCCCGGTCGGGTCCGCGAGATCGCCGCCGACCAGGACACGCTCGCCGACCACCCGGTCCGGTTTCTCGCGGCGACTCCCTCCGGAGCCGCCGCCCCTGCTGCCAGACTGGGGCGCATGGCCGCTGCCCCGCATACCCCGAGACCGTCCATGCGCGAGCTGATCCAGCGCCGCAGGCGCGCCGCGTTTCTCGGCCGGGCGGCGGAACTCGACGCCTACCGCAGGAACTTCGCCCTGGGAACCGACGACCCGGAGTACCGTTTCCTGTTCCACGTACGGGGCAACGCCGGCATCGGCAAGTCGTCCCTGTTGCGCGAGCTGGAGCGGATCGCGCGCGAGCACCGTGCGCTGACCGTGCGCACCGACGACTCGGTGAGCGGCGCCGTGGAGGTCATCGCGGCGGTCAGCGCCCGGTCGGGTGAGCTCGGGCATCCGTTCAAGGCGGTCGACCGGCTCCTGAACACCTACCGGCAGCGCCGGCACGAGGCCGAGTCCGCCCTCGGCACGCCCGGCGGTGACGCGACGGACCCGGGTGCCCCGTCCTCGGCCGCGCGCGCCACCGCCCAGGCGGCGCTCACCGGTCTGGGCATGCTCCCGGTCGTCGGAGCGTTCACCGGCGCCCTCGATCCCGCTCAGGTCGCCGAGGGCGCCGACCGGCTGCGCACCGTGCTGAGTGCCCGGCTGCGCAGCCACGACGACGTCCAGCTGGTCCTCGACCCCGTGTCGGTCCTCACCCCGGTGTTCGTGGCGGAGGCGAACCGGGTCGCCGAGCAGGTCCCGTGGGTGGCGCTGTTCCTCGACACGTACGAACGGACCGCGCCGTTCCTGGACCGCTGGCTGTGCGACCTGCTGGCCGGCGAGCGGTACGGGGCGCTGCCCGGCAACGTCGTCGTGACCCTCGCGGGCCAACGCTCCCTCGACCCGGCGTACTGGGCGGACTGGGCCGACCTCGTGGTCGACCTGCCCCTGGCCCCGTTCTCCGAGTCCGAGACCCGCGCCTTCCTCAGCGGGCGCGGCGTGCAGAGCGAGTCCGTGGTACGGGACGTGCTCCGGCTCTCCCACGGCCTGCCCGTCCTGGTCTCCACCCTGGCGGAGAGCGCGGCGCAGGCCGGCGCCGTCGACGACCCGAGCACCACGGCGGTCGAACGGTTCCTGAGATGGGAGAGCGACCCGGTGCGCAGGGCGGCCGCCCTCGCCGGGGCGCTCCCGCGCCGCCTGGACGAGGACGTCTTCCGGGCCGTGGCCGACGAGCCCGCCGCCCACCTCTTCGGCTGGCTGCGCGCCCTTCCGTTCGTCGACGTCCGCGGCGGCCAGGCGCACTACCACGACGTCGTACGGGCCCCGATGCTGCGCCTGCAGCGCACCACCTCCGCCGACCGCTGGCGCGCCGCGCACGAACGGCTCGCGCAGTCCTACTCCGGCCGCCGGGAGACCGAGGGCCAGGGCCTCGCCCCCCACCTGCGCTGGGCCGAGGAGGGCTGGCGGGCGGCGCGTCTGGAGGAGACGTACCACCTCATGTGCGCCAACCCGCGCGAGGTGCTGCCCGAGGTCCTGCGCGACGGCATCGACGCCTGTGACGAGGGAACCGAGGTGGCCCGCCGCTGGGCGGCCACCGTCGCGGCGGCGGGCGACGACAGTGACGCGGCCTTACTGCGCGAGTGGGGGACCGGGCTCCTCACCGCGCTGCGGGACGAGGAACGCGGCACGATCACGGTCCTCGACATGCTCCTCCGTCAGGCGGGACTCGCCGCCTACGAGCGGGCCAAGGCGCTGTGGGTACGAGGCCACGCACACCGGCGGCGCAGGCAGTACGCGGAGGCGTTGGCCGACTACGACCGGGCGATCGAGCTGGCGCCGCGGTCTCCCCGGCCGTACACGGGGCGCGCGGTGGTCCATCGCGATCTGGGAGCGTTCGACAGGGCCCTGGAGGACCACGACCGGGCCTGCGCGCTGGCCTCCGACGGAGAGCGGGCCCTAGGTCACCGCGGGGAGACGTACCGACTGGCCGGCCGGCTCGACGAAGCCCTCGCGGACTTCGACCGGGCCCTCGACATCGCACCCACGACGACCTGGGCTCTGGCCAGCCGGGCCGACGTCCTGCGCCGCCTCGGCCGCCCGCACGAGGCGCTCACGGATCTCGACCGCGCACTGGCCCTGGAACCGGACTACATATGGGCACTCGTACGCCGCTCACGGCTCCGGCGCGCGCTGGGCGACACCGCCGGCGGACTCGTGGACCTGGACCGGGCACAGGACCTCTCCCCGGACGATCCCTGGCTGATGGGCGAGCGCGGCGAGACCCTGCGGGAACGAGGACGGTACGCGGAGGCCGTCGCCCAGTACGACCGTGCCCTGGAACTCGACCCCGCCTACACCTGGGCGCTCGGCAGCCGCGCCCTCGCCCAGCACGCCCTGGGCCGCAGCGACCTGGCGCTCGCCGACCTGGACCGTGCACTCGCCATGGACCCGGACTACGCCTGGGCCGGGGCACGCCGGGCCGAGATCGTCGCGGCGAGCGCCGGAACCCAGGAGGACCCCAGGTGAACCACGGCCACGGCAGGATCGGCTCCGTCTGCCGCTCCTGCGGGCCGGTCCCCTCGGTCAGTTGTCCCCGAGCGCCAGCTTGATGCCGAAGCCGACGAGGACCGCACCGGTGACCGAGTCGATGACCCGCTGAACGGAGGCGCGGTTCAGCCACCGGCGGACGAGCTGGGTGCCGAAGATCAGCGCGCTGAACCAGACCAGCCCCTCCAGGTCGTGCACCGCCGCCAGGACGACGCCCATCAGCAGATGCGGGGCGCCGGTGGGGATGAACTGGGGCAGCATCGCCATGTAGAACACGCCGTTCTTCGGATTGAGCAGGCTCGTGCCGAGCCCGCGCGCCCAGGCCCGCGCCCACGTCGCCTCCGCGGCCGTGGCCCCCGCTCCGTCAGCCGGTTCCGCCGCCGCGGGCCGGCCGCGCTCCTTGAGCGTCCGGCGGATCATGCCGATCCCCAGCCAGGCCAGATACACGGCACCGGCCACGCGCAGCGCGTCGTACAGCAGGTGGGACGCCGTGAGCACCGCCGAGGCGCCGACGGCGGCGGCCACGCCCCACACGAGTACGCCGGAGAGGATCCCCAGCGCCGTCGCGAACGCCCGGCGCCGGCCCAGGGTGATGGCGGATCGCAGCACCAGAGCGGTGTCGAGGCCCGGCATGATGGTCAGCATGCCGGCCACGACGGCGAAGGAAGCGATGGCAGAGGAAACGGTCATGCGGTCATCCTGGAGCCGCGGCCGCGATCACGTCCAATGAGGTCTGCTGCACGGCGCATCAGCGGGACTGATACCCCTGCTCGCCCGGTGCTTCGCCCGGATTCTCACCCAGGGGGTTCGGTTTCCCGAACCTCGGGTTCGGGGGCGGGCACCATCGCCCGCCGACCCCCGGTCCGCCGAGGATGAGTACATGATCGAAACGGCGAGGGACATCGGGACGGGAACCGTCGCGCGGGCGGAGGATCTGCACCGCGTGTACGGGCGGGGCGGGGCGGCCGTGCGGGCGCTGAACGGGGTGTCGGTGGCGCTCGCGCCCGGCACGTTCACGGCGGTGATGGGACCGTCGGGATCCGGGAAGACCACGTTGCTGCACTGCCTCGCGGGGATGGACCGCCCCACCGGCGGCTCCGTCTGGTGGGGCACCACCGAGATCTCCCGGCTGCCCGAACGGCGGCTCGCGGAACTGCGGCGCAGCCGGGTCGGGTTCGTGTTCCAGGCGTTCAACCTGATGCCGGCGATGACCGTCGCCCAGAACGTCGAGCTCCCCGGCCGGTTGGCCGGCGAACGCCCCGACCCGGGCCGGGTGCTCGACGCGCTCGCCCGGGTCGGTCTTGCCGGGCGCGAACGGCACCGGCCCGGGCAGCTCTCGGGCGGCCAGCAGCAGCGCGTGGCCATCGCCCGGGCGCTGGTCTCCCGCCCGCGGGTGCTCTTCGCCGACGAGCCGACCGGCGCGCTCGACCGGGCCACCGGCCACGAGATCCTCGCCCTGCTGCGCGCCGGGGTGGACCAGGAAGGGCAGACCTGCGTGATGGTGACCCATGATCCGGTCGCCGCCGGGTACGCGGACCGGGTACTGCTGCTCGCCGACGGCGTACTGGTCGACGAGCTCGACCGGCCCTCCGCCGCCCAGGTGGGCGAACGCCTGAGCCGGCTGGGCGGGTGAGCCAGATGATCACGCTCGCTCTCGGGCCGCTGCGGCGGCGTCCGACCTCCTTCGTCGGCCTCGCCGTCGCGCTCTTCCTGGCCATCACCACCGTGACGATGTTCGGCTTGCTGTTCGCCGCCGATCTCACCGCCGGCAACGACCTTCACAGAGCGGACGCAGGGCCCGGACTGATGGTGATCGCGGGCGCGTTCGGGGAGATCGCCGTCCTCGTCGCCTTCTTCGTCGTGGTGAACGCGCTCGGCTTCGCCCTCCGGCAGCAGCACCGTGAACTCGCCCTGTTGCGCACCATCGCGGCGACACCCCGCCAGACACGGCGCCTGGTCCGCGTCCAGGTCGTCGCGACGACGCTGGTGGTCGCCGCGCCCGGGTGGGCCGCCGGCACGGCCGCGGCGGGCCGCTTCCTCGCCGAGCTCCAGCGGCGGGGCATGGCCGCGCCGGGTCTGCGCGTGCCGGAGACCCTCCTGCCGCTGCTCGTGGCCCTCGCCGCCGCCCTCGCCGCCTCGGCCGTCGCCGCCCGCCGGATCTCCCGGATCGCCCCCGCGGCCGCCCTCACCGCGAGCGCGACCGAGCACGGCCGGACGGGGGCGCCGCGCCTGCTCGCCGGCGTCGGTGCGCTGGTGGGCGGCGGCCTGCTGCTGCGGCTCGCGGCGACGCGGCCCGTGGAGCAGGCGGACAAGGCGGGGCAGGCGGCGCTGCTCGGTTCCCTGGTGCTGCTCGTCGCGGTCGCCCTGCTCGGGCCGCTCGCCGCGCGTCTCCTGGCGGCCGTGTCGGGCGCGCCGGTCCGGCTCCTCGCGCCCGGCACGGGGTGGCTGGCCGACGCCAACCTGCGCGGTTACGCGCGGAGGCTGTCGTCCGCCGTGGTGCCCGTCGCGCTGCTCGTGGGCCTGTCGGGCACCATGTCGATCATGACAAGTACCGCCGGGAACGCTCCGGGCACGACGGCGACCAGCGCCACCTCGGCCACCGACGTCTGGCTGCGCCAGAGCGAGCTGGCGCTGCTGGTCTGCTTCGCGGCCGTGTCCACGGTGAACACCCTGGTCGCCGTGACCGCCGGCCGGCGCCGTGAGTTCGCCATGCTGCGACTGGTCGGCGCGACCTCGTCGCAGCTGCTGCGCATGCTGACCGTGGAGGCGGTCCTGACCGCGGTGGTGGGCGTGCTGCTCGGCGCCACGGTCGCCGGGGCCGCGTCCGCCGCGTTCAGTACGGCGGTGACCGGCTCGGCGGTACCGACCGTCCCGATGGCCGCCTGCGGGTGGATCGTTGCGGGCGCGGCGGCGCTGACGGTCCCCGTCATCCTGGCCACCGGGATCCGGGCGGTCCGCGGCCCGGCGGCGGAACGGGTGGGTGGTGACGGTGACTGAGCACAGCGGAGCTTCCGCGCACGGCGGGGGATTCGCTCCCGGGGACGCGGGGGAGGACGGGGCCCGTGCGGCGACGTCGGCGGCTGAGCAGAGGTCCCCGCGATCTGCCAGGGGCCGCGAACGGCACTCCGTAGGGGGCGGAGAGCGGCGCTCCGTACGGGGCGGTGAGCAGCCCTCCGCACGGGGCGGTGAGCGGCCTTTCGCACGGGGTGGTGAACGGCCCTCCCTACGGGGCGGTGAACGGCCCTCCGTACTGCGCGGTGCATGGCTCTCCGTACAGGCCGGCGAATGGTTCTTCGCCGTCGTCGGGCTGCCCCTCGCGCTGCTCTGCGGCATCTACGCGATCGCCGTCCTGTACGCGGGAGTGCTGCTGTCGCTCACGGTCCTCGGCCTGCCCTTCGTGGTCGCCGCCCTGCTCGGCGCGCGTGGTCTCGGCGCCCTGCACCGACGGCTCGTCGGCAGACTCCTCGGGGAGCCGATCGAGGCGCCGACCGGGCTGCCCCGCCCCACGAGCCTGATCGCCCGCGGCCGTGCCGTGCTGACCGACCCGGTCGGCTGGCGGACCCTGCTCTACCTGGTCCTGCGGCTGCCGCTCGGCGTCCTGGGGTTCGTCGCGGCGGTGGCGCTCCCGCTCGGCTCCGGCTGGCTGATCGGATTCCCGCTCTGGGTCCGGCTCCTGGAGCCGGAGCCGCGGCCGTTCGACTGGACGGACGCCGTCTCCGTACCCCTGGGTCTGCTGCTGCTCGTCGCGGTGCCTGGCGCGATCAGGGCGCTGAGCGGCGCGAACCGGCGACTCGCGGGACTCCTGCTGGGCCCCGCTCCGGCACAGCAGCGGGTCAGGAGGCTGGAGACGGCCCGTGCCGTCCTGCTCGCGGAGAACACCGACCGGCTGCACCGCCTGGAGCGCGACCTGCACGACGGGACCCAGGCCCGTCTCGTCGCCCTGGCCATCACCCTCTCGCTGGCCGACGACGCGCTCGCCGCCGACGCGGGCCCGGAACTGGAGCGGACGCGCGGCCTGGTGGAGCGAGCCCGCGGCCAGACCGACGACACGATCGCCGAACTGCGCGGGCTCACCCGGGGCATCCGGCCGGTCGCGCTCGACGGCGGCCTCGCCCAGGCACTGCCCGGCCTGACCGCCACCTTGCCGGTGCCGGTCGCCGTCCACCTCGACCTGCGGGAACGCCCGGAACCTGCGGTAGAGAGGGCCGTCTACTTCTGCGCCGCCGAACTGCTCACCAATGTCGCCAAGCACAGCGGTGCGCGCTCGGCGGAGCTCGGGGCGAGCGCCGCCCGCGGGCGGGTGCGGCTGACCGTGCGCGACGACGGGCGCGGCGGTGCGGCGCCCGGCGGCGGGACCGGCCTGAGCGGTCTGGCCGAGCGGCTGGCGGCGGTGGACGGCGTCCTGACCGTGGACAGTCCGCCCGGCGGGCCCACCACGGTCACCGCCGAACTGCCGTCGTGCCTGTGAGCGGTGCTCAGCCCGCGTCGCGCCCGCTGTCGCGTCGCCGGGCGGGCCCGGCGGGGGCTGGGCCCGCGCTCTCCGCCAGGTACGCAAGGACGGCCTTCACCCGCCGGTTGTCGGTGTCCGTCGCCCGCAGGCCGAACTTCAGGAAGACGGCGGCGACGTGCTTCTCCACGGCCCGCTCCGACACCACCAGCGAGGCGGCGATGGCACGGTTGGAACGGCCCTGGGCCACCAGCTCCAGCACCTCGCGCTCGCGCGCCGTCAGCGCGTCCACCCGGCCGCGCCGCCCACCCCGCATCAGCCCGGTGACCACCTCCGGGTCGAGCGCCGTGCCCCGTCGGCGACCTGGTGCAGCGCCTCCACGAATTCATCGGTGCGGGCGACGCGTTCCTTCAGCAGGTACCCGACGCCCGCCGCACCGTCCGCCAGCAGCCGGGAGGCCCAGACGGTCTCGATGTGCTGCGAGAAGACCAGGATGCCGACCTCGGGCGTCCGCGCCCGGATCTCGACGGCGGCGCGGATGCCCTCGTCGGTGTGGGTGGGCGGCATGCGGATGTCCACCACGGCCACGTCGGGCCGGTGCTCGTCGACCGAGGCGACCAGTTCCGGGGCCGTCCCGGCGGTGGCCACCACCCGTCAGCCACGGGCGCCGAGCAACTCGACCATGCCGTCCCGCAGGATCACCGAGTCCTCGGCCAGCACGACACGCAGCTGTCTGTCGGTCACGACGCCCTCCCTCGCCCTCGGCCGCCTCAGGCGGCGACGGAGAGCAGGTCCACCACGAAGACGAGCGTCGAGCCCGGCGGGATCAGCGGCGTGGGCGACTGGTTGCCGTAGCCGAGGCGCGGGGGAACGATGATCTCGCGCCGACCGCCGACCTTCATCCCCCTGATCCCGCGGTCCCAGCCCTTGATGACCCTGCCACCGCCCACGGCGAACTTGAACGGCTGCCCCCGGTCCCAGGAGGCGTCGAACTCCTTGCCGGACGCGAAGGTGACCCCGACGTAGTGAACCTGGACCACGTTGCCCGGCTTCGCCTCGGGCCCGTCGCCGACGACGAGGTCGCGGACGGTCAGCTCGGTGGGAGCGTCGCCCCGCGGAAGGCCGATCTCGGGCTTCGTCGGTTCACTCATCGCAGTCTCGTTTCTCTCCGCCGGCAACCCTCGTGCAGGCCGGCCGGGCGCATGGTCACCCTACGCGGTAGCCACACGCGCCTCGGCTGGAGCGTCGTGGAGATTCCGCAGTCCGGTTCAGTCCGGTTCAGTTCGGTTCAGTCCGGTTCAGGCCGAGCAGCCGGAGTCCGCGAGGACGTAGTAGCCGGGTGCCGTCTGCTTGAGGGTGTGGGTGATGAACGTGTTGTACAGCCCCATGGCCTGGCCGGAACCGGTGGCGTACGTGTAGCCGCCGCTCTGGTACGCACGCCCGGCGGTCGTGTGCTGGTAGTTGTTCGCCGTGAAGCAGGTCGGCGTGTACCCGGTGGTCGTCGCGGTCACCGGCGAGGAGACCGCCCCCACCGCCCCGGCCGCGTCCACGGCCGCCACCGTGTAGGCGTACGTGGTGCCGGTGGCCAGACCCGTGTCGGTGTAGGTGCTCGACGTCGTGGTACCCACCTTCGCACCGCCCCGGTAGACCGCGTAGGAGGAGGCTCCGTCGACCGGGTTCCAGTTCAGGGAGGCCGTGCTGTCGGTGGTCCCCCCGACCGTCAGACCCGCGGGCGCGGGCAGGGTGCCCGGGTTCTGCCCGCCGTCGCCACCGTCGAGCCCCCAGAAGCGGGCGGTGTGGTAGCTGGAGCAGATGGTGTCGAGGTAGTAGGTGCCGGTGGTCCCGCACTGCTCGGCGCCGCTGCCCGGGTCGACCGCCAGGCCGTGCGCCATGCCGGAGATCGAGTAGACCGACACGGCGGGCCTGCCGGAGGCGTCGTCGTACTCGCTCAGCGTGGTGCCGCCGGAGAGACTGTCGGTGCGGGAGGGCGTCTGGCCGATGCCCCACACGTTCGTCCACTGGTCGCGCAGCTCGGTGGCGTTGGCCGGTGCGACGGTGGTGTCCGAGGTGCCCTGCCAGATCGCCACGCGGGGCCAGGAGGCGGTGCCCGCGGGTGCGGCGGAGCGCACGAGGTCGCCCCACTGCGCGGGCGTCTTGTTCGGCGGGCTGTACATGCAGGTGTACGCGGCGGACACGCTGGTCGCGCAGTACGCGGGCAGCCCCGAGCCGATGGAGCCGCCCGCGAAGACGTCAGGGTAGGCGGCGAGCATGTCCGCGGTCATGCCGGCACCCGCGGACAGACCGGTGATGTACACCCGCCGGGTGTCGCTGCCGTAGCGGGCGACGGCGGTGTCGACCATCTGCCTGATGGACAGCGCCTCGCCCTGACCGCGCGTGGTGTCACCCGAATCGAACCAGTTGAAGCAGGAGTTGGCGTTGTTCGCGCTGCTCGTCTGGGGGAAGACGAGGGCGAACCCGTACTGGTCGGCGAACTTCGGCCAGCCGGAATGCGCGTAGTAGTCGCTCGCGCTCTGCGTGCAGCCGTGCAGGGCGACGACGAGCGGTGCACCCGCGGCGAGCCCGTCCGGCACGTACGTGTGCATGGTCAGGTTGCCCGGGTTGGAGCCGAATCCGGTGACCTGGGTCAGTCCGGCGGCCGAGGCCTGGGGGCTCGCGGCCACGAGACCCGCGGTCAGGACGAGGGCTCCCGCCGCGGCGGTGAGCCAACGACGTATGCCGCCGGACACACGGTCTCGTATGCCGCCGGGCACACGCGCCCGTACGGGGCGGAACGGAGGGTGGGGAGGGTACGGCTGTCCCATGGCTCATGCCTTCCGAGGGGGGATGGGGCCCACCGGCGGCCTGCGCGGCCCGCGCCGCCGGTGTGGCGTGCATCATCCGAGACGGCCGGCCGGCGTGGACATGGGCGGGACAGCCAGCCTTGGCGGAGGCGAAGTGTGACGGCCAAACACATGTCCCGCTCCTCAGACGCCGCCGGGCGCGGCGCTCGACCGGAGCGCCGTACCCCGGTGCGGCCCGCGAGGGCGCGACGGAGACGTCACCGCGCGCGGCCGTGGCCGAGTTGGGTGAGGGCCAGGTCGAGCATGGCGGTGAAGAAGTCCGCCGCGGCGGTGTCGATGCACAACGGCGGTTTGATCTTGAGGATGTTGAGGTGGTCCCCGGTGGGCTGGACGATCACGCCGAGGTCGAGCATGCGGTCGCAGAGCTCGGCGGTCTCCTCCGTGGCGGGTTCCAGGGTGATCCGGTCCCTGACGAGTTCGAGGCCGAGGTAGAGGCCCGAGCCGTGGACGGCGCCGATGATGCCGTACCGGTCGGCCAGTGCCTCCATCCGGCGTTTCAGATGGCTGCCGACGCGCACCGCGTTGCCCTGGAGGTCCTCGTCGCGCAGGGCGTCCAGGACGGTGAGGCCCACGACGCTGGAGACCGGGCTGCCACCGGTGGAGGAGAAGAAGTAGCCCTGCTCCCGGTACCGTTCCGCGACCGACCTGGACGTGATGACGGCGCCCAGGGGGTGCCCGTTGCCCATCGCCTTGGCCACGCACACGATGTCCGGGACGACCTGCTGCTGTTCGAAGCCCCAGAACCAGTGCCCCAGGCGGCCGTAACCCACCTGGACCTCGTCGGCGACGGCGAGTCCGCCGTGACGGCGGACCGCCGCGTACACCTGGGCGAGATAGCCGTCGGGGAGCGCGACCCCTCCGGCGTTGCCGTAGAACGTCTCGCCGATGAACGCCCCCGCCGGGCGGCCGGCGGCGGCCAGCTCGTCGATCACCGCGACGGCCTCGGGCCCGTAGCGCACGGCATCGTCCCCGCGGTGAAGGCCGCGGTAGGAGTTGGGCGAGTCCACGGTGTGCACCCAGCTCGGGCGGGTGGCGAGGGCGTTCGGGTTGTCCTGGAGCGAGGTCGACACCGCGTCGGAGGCGTACGTCCAGCCGTGGTACGCCTCGCGCAGCGCGACGACGTCGTCGTGTCCGGAGGCGCCGATGGCCAGCCGGAGACCCAGATCCACCGCCTCGGAACCGGAGTTGACCAGGAACACGGTGTCCAGGGGCTCAGGGAGGAGGGCGGCGAGGCGCTCGGTGAACTCCACCACGGAGGCGTAGTGGAAGCGCGAGTTGGTGTTGAGCCGTCGCAGCTGGCGGGAGACGGCCTGCTCGACCCGGGGATGGGAGTGTCCGAGCGGAGTGACGTTGTTGACGATGTCGAGGTACGCGCGGCCGTCGGTGGACAGCAGGTGATGGCGCCAACCTCGTTCGATACGGGGAGGGGCGGCGTAGTAGTGACCCTGGACGGTCGCGAACACGGCGTCGCGTCGATCCAGCAGGTCCGTGCGCGGGGCACGCCCGACCGCCGGGAGGCCGAGGAGCGGGCCGGGGTCGGCGGTGAGCGCGAGCCAGCCGGCGGCGTACTCGGGGCGGACCAGGGGAGGGACGGCCGGGCCGGCGGCGGCGCGCAGCGCGACGTGGACGGAGGTTCCGGAGGGGAGGTGGGCGAGGTCCGCGCCCGCCCGGAGCGTCGCACCATGGCCGACGACCGGGGCGATCGAGCGCGGGAAGGAAAGTTCCAGTACGTGGGGACCGTACGTCATCTCGACTCGGCCCGGCGCGGCGGCCAGGACCTTTCCCGCGGCGGGAGCCTGCACCACGGTGTCGCGGCCGAGCCACAGGTCGACACCCGTGGGCACCGTGGCGGGAGACGCGCCTGCCAGCGCCGGTGCCTGGCTCAGTCGCGCCTGGCCGTACCGCGTGGCGACCGCGGCCGCCCCGTCCGCGAGCGCGGCGGCCGCGAGGCGGGCCTCGGTTCCGGCGTCGCTCCAGGCTCCGTCGTCCATGGCGTCGGCGTCGGTGGACAGGTCGACGACGGCGATGTCGTCGGCGGGCAGGTCCCGGAGGAGAGGCTGTGGCGGCACATCCGCCCGTGCGGGCAGGTCCCGGAGGAGCGGCTGCGGCGGCACATCGGCCCGAGCGGGCAGGTCCGCCAGGCCGATCGCGTCCTTGACGAGGCGGATCATCACCGGAAGGGGCAGGAGGGTGGCCTGCTCGAATATCCGCCACTCGCGGTCGAGGGCCGCCTCGGCGTAGGCGTTGTCCTCGTCGACGGCGGTCTGATGGCGCCCGCTGACGACCAGACAGGCGGCGCGCAGCACCACGAGCGGCCACAGCGCCTCCGCCTCCTCCGGGGAGAGCGGCCGGACGGCGTGGAAGGCGCGGACGGCCGGCAGGACGTGGTGGGGCTCGACCCCGTCGTGGTGGAGCATCGAGGAGACCGAAACGGCGAGCTCGCCGACCGCCCAGCTGGTGGTCACGTCACCGAAGTCGATGACGCCGTCCGGCAGGGGAGGACGACTGCCGGGACGGCGGATCAGGTTGTCGTCGGTGAGATCCAGGTGCACGGCCTGCGACGGAAGTGCGTCGGCGAGCCGCTCGACGCGCGCCCAGGCCCCGGCGGTCGCGGCGTGGACGGCGGCGCGCCGGTCGGGCTCGCCGATGTGCCCGGCGAGCCTGGCGACGACGCGGTCGGCGTACCGCGGATCCCACTGGAGTACACGATCGAGGCCCGGGTGCCGGAAGTCCCGCAGCGCGCTGCTGACCTTTCCGGCGATCGTGCCCATGGCCGCGACGGTGCCGGGGGAGAGGTGCCGGGGTCCCGAGAGCGTCCCGCCGGGCAGATGCCGCAGCAGCCGCGCGACGGCCGGCCCGCTCTCGGTCTCCACCGCCGTCCGGCGCGGGGAGCCGTCGGGACGCCGCAGGACGGTGGCGACGCGCAGCTCCGGGTGGGCCGAGGAGACCAGGTCGGCGGCGGCGTCCTGGGCTTCGATCTCCACGGCGCCGAAGGCGGGGTTGGCGATCTTCAGAACGGCCGCGGCCGCCCCGTTCTCGTCGCGCAGCAGGAAGTTGGCGTCCTGCTGGCTTCCCAGCGCCTCCGCCCGCGCGCCGGTCCCCAGGTGCTCGGCGGCGATGCGTTCGGCGTCGGCGGGTGTGACCCGCGGGGCGGGAAGGGCGTCCTCGGTGAAGAAGTCGACGGTGCGGTGTTCGTCGTGCGGCATACGGGGTTCCTCGGCTGGTACGGGCGGGCTGGGCTCGGACGGTTCCGGTGCCCTCAGTC
The DNA here is from genome assembly GCF_055602235.1 of Streptomyces sp. NPDC037410. Classification (NCBI taxonomy): domain Bacteria; kingdom Bacillati; phylum Actinomycetota; class Actinomycetes; order Kitasatosporales; family Streptomycetaceae; genus Streptomyces; species Streptomyces sp. NPDC037410. The sequence continues at coordinate 341,754 of NZ_JBVJWR010000003.1, forward strand.
GACGTGCCACAGGAAGCGGTGGGTGTGGATCCCGAAGTAGGGGAAGTTGTCCACGCCGACGACACCCTCGACGGGCCGCACGACGTCATTGATGAAGTCCAGAAGATCACGGGGCTGAGGGCACACGACCTCCGCGAAGAGGTCGAATCCGCCGGACGTCAGGACCGTGTACACGACCTCGTCATGCCGGGACAGCTCATCGGCCACCGCCCGGGGATCGCCGTCGACCCGCAGGCCGAGCAGTGCCATCGCCTGCTGGCCCATGGTCATCGGATCGGTCACCCCGACGACCTGGACGGCCTTGGCGTCGATCATCCGCTGCAAGCGGAGCCTCGCGGCCGAGGGCGACAACCCCACCTTCGGCCCCAGCTCGGCATAGGGAATCCGCCCGTCGACCTGTAGCTCCCGCAGGATGGCCCGATCGATCTCGTCCATGAGACCCCTCTCGCCGCTGCCCGAACGGCAGACACTGTGCTTGTTTCCATCACATTGAAGTACTTGCTCGCTCGAATCAAGAGCCCAGCCGCTCGAATCGCGCGTACCGCGCGCGGTGTGCCATCAGGACCGCCTCGGCCGAGTTGATCTAGATTGCCCGGATATGGGAGAAAGCAGCGGAATCAGCCGTCGATCCGTACTCAAGGCCGTCCCCGTCGCAGGTCTCGCGGCCGCGCCCGCCGGAATCCTGGCCGGGCGGCGTGCCGCCGCTGCGACGGCGCCCTTTCCGCTGCCCTTTCCGCTGCGCTTTCCTCAGCCCGCCGTGTCGGCCGCACGCCTCGTGCCCGGCTCCCCGTCGCCGGTGCTGGAGGAGACGCTCGACGTACGGTTCACGGACGTCTCCGTGCCGGGCTACGGGCGGATCACCACCCGCACCTACAACGGGACGATCCCGGGCCCGACCCTGCGCGTACGCGGCGGGCAGACCCTGCGGCTGACGCACGTCAACGGCCTTCCGCCCAACCCGCCCCACACCGGCGGCCACAACACGCCACACCACCCCAACAGCTTCAACCTGCACACCCACGGGATGCACGTCTCCCCGTCAGGGAGCGCCGACAACGTGCTGCGCGCGTTCGCGCCGCGCACCGCGGACGAGGCCGCCGCCGGTGCCGCGGAGCCGCGGTACGTGTCGACCGTCCACGTGCCGGCCGACCACCCCGCCGGGACCTACTGGTACCACCCACACCTGCACGGATCCATCGCGGAACAGATCGTCGGCGGTATGGCCGGAGTGATCGTCGTCGAGGGCGACGTCGACGAGGTCCCGGAGATCAGGGCGGCCGCCGATGTCGTCGTGTGCGTCAACGAACTCAAGGTCAAGGACGGCAAGGTCCCCGCCTTCACCTCGGGCGGCTGGGTGACCGGCGTCCCCTCCGTCTTCACCGTCAACGGGACGGTCGACCCCACCCTCCGGCTGCGCCCCGGCGAGGTGCAGCGCTGGCGCCTGGTCGCGGCGACCGCGTTCACCGCCCTGCGGCTCCGGGTCGTCGGAGAGCGGGGAAGTCTGCCGATGCACCAGATCGCACAGGACGGCGTCACCTTCGGGAGACCCGTCGCCCTCGACCTCCTCGACCTGGCCATGGGCAACCGCGCCGACGTCCTGATCCGGGGCGGCGCACCCGGCCGGTACGCACTACGGGCCGACGGGGTGACCGGCCCGCTGATGACGATCGAGGTCGCGGGAGAGCCCGTCGATCCGCCGATGGAACTGCCGGCGTCGCTGCCGCAGGGCAGGCCCTTCCTCGACGAGAAGGACATCGCCGACCCCGGCGCCGACCGCGAGGTGGTCTTCCACGCCGACGCGGGCGTCTTCCCCGGGCCGTTTCCCAACGCCTTCCGCGTCCTGGGCGCCAACGCGACCCCCGCGGCCGACCCCCACGGCGACCTCACCCGCGACCCCGCCTACGGCCTGTTCGACCCCGAGTTCACCAACCACACCCTGCGCCTCGGCACCGTCGAACGGTGGACCGTCCGCACCGACGAAACCCTGCCGGCGCACCGCCACCCCTTCCATCTGCACACCAACCAGGTCCTCCTCACCCACCGGAACGGCCAACGGCTCGACCCGCCGATCTGGCACGACACCATCGGCCTGGCCGGCGGCAGACCCGGAGAGAGCGCCACCTTCCTCGTCGCGTACGAGGACTTCACCGGCCGCACCATCGCCCACTGCCACCAGCTGCACCACGAAGACCTCGGCATGATGCAGGCCGTCGAGTACGTCGGACCCTGAGTCGGCACCCTGCACCTTGAGCGGAAAGGGTCAGTGCACTTCGGGGGCGACGGGTACGGCCTCGGGGGCGAGCCCCAGGACCCGGTCGAGGTACGGGTTGGCGAAGAGGCCGGTCGGATCGAGCGCGTCGCGCAGGGCGACGAACTCGTCGAAGCGCTCGTAGCGTGACCGCAGGGTCCCGGCGTCCAGCGTGTGCATCTTGCCCCAGTGCGGGCGGCCGCCGTAGGAGCCGAGGATCTCCCCGCACGCGTCGAAGTAACGGCGGTACGGCATCCGGTGGTACTGGTGGAAGGCGATGTAGCAGCTCTCCCGCCCGTACGCGGTGGACAGCGGGATGTCGTCGGGGGCCGCGAACCGTACCTCCAGCGGGAAGGACACCCGCTCGCCGGTCGTGTCGATCCACCGCTTGAGCTCGCGGAGCGCGTCGACGGCGTGCTTGCGCGGGATCGCGAACTCGCCTTCGTGGAACCGTACGTCGCGGGGCGAGGCGAAGACCCGCGGGGAGAGGTCCGTGAACTCCCGTGCCGACATCGCCCGCGCGGCGAAGCGGGCGATCGGCGGCACCAGGACCGGGACCGCGGTGCCGAGCCGGCACAGGCCCTCGAAGCCGAGCCCGCTGACGGTCTCGTCGATACGGCGGGTCAGGGCGCCGATCGGCTTGAGCGGCGTGGTCGCCGGCAGCCGGCGGAAGCGCCGGGTCAGGGCGGTCTCGCTGTGTGGGAACCAGAAGAACTCGAAGTGGTCGTTGTCCTTGGTCAGTTCGTCGATCCGGTCGAGGACCTCGGCGATCGGCATCGCCGCGTCGCGGGCGTGCAGGGCGAACTGCTCGACGCACTGGAGCGTGACCTCGGTGACGACGCCGAGCGCCCCGATGCCGACACGGGCGGCCCGGAACAGCTCGGGCCGCTCCTCGGCCGAGCAGCGCACGACCGACCCGTCGGCGAGGACCAGCTTCAGTGCCCTGACCTGGGTGGCGATGCCGCCGAAGCGCAGCCCCGAGCCGTGCGTCCCGGTCGAGATCGCCCCGGAGACGGTCTGCCGGTCGATGTCGCCCATGATCTCCATGGCAAGCCCGTGGGAGGCGAGCAGCGGGCCCAGCTTCCACAGCGGCATCCCGGCGTCGACCGTGACGAGCCCGCTCTCGGCGTCCACGGAGCGTAGACCGGCCAGGCGGTCGAGCCGCAGCTGGACGCCGGAGGCGACGGCGGCGCCGCTGAACGAGTGCCCGGAGCCGATGGCCTTGACCCTCAGCCCGTCCCGGGCCGCCCCTTCGACGGCGGAGACCACCTCCGCCGTACTTTCCGGCCGCAGGACCCGGACGGGGCGGGCCGTTTCGTTGCCCGACCAGTTGCGCCACACCTCGGTCATGCCGGACGTCCTCTCGACGGAATCAACGGAATCAACGCTCGAATCGACGGAATCGACGGAATCGACGGAATCGACGGAATCGACGGAATCGACGGAATCGGCTGAGTAGCGGGCGCGGCGCTCGTCGAGGCCGCGCGGTCCCCGGAAGAGTGAACTTGGACCGCTGACCAAGTCAAGAGGTCGGGACGCTTGACCTGGACATGCGACCAAGAGAGGGTGAGCGCCACCCGAGCAGGTTCCGGCACCGAGAAAGGCACGTACGTCATGGGACGTCCCACCCTCGCCACGGACACGAGCCACGCCACGGCCCCAGGCACGCACCCCGCGCCCCGGCCTGCGAGCTTCCCGGACCTCCAGCGCGCCACGGCCGGTCTCCAGCCGCCGTTCGCCGTCGTCGACCTCGGGGCGCTGCGGGCCAACGCCGCGCAGATGGTCCGCCGCGCCGGCGGCAAACCGATCCGCCTGGCCAGCAAGTCGCTCCGCTGCCGCCGCCTGATCGACGACGTCCTGAACCTGCCCGGCTACGCCGGAATCCTCGCCTTCACCCTCCCCGAGGCCCTGTGGCTGGCGGAGGACCACGACGACGTCCTCGTCGGTTACCCGACGGCGGACCTGCCCGCCCTGCACCGCCTGGCGGGCGACGAGCGGCTCGCGGCGCGCGTGACGCTCATGGTCGACTCGGTGGAGCACCTGGAATTCATCGCCGCCGCCGTCGGCCCGGACGGCCCGCAGCTGCGCGTCTGCCTCGACCTGGACGCCTCCCTGCGCCTGGCCGGCGGCCGACTCCACCTCGGGATGCGCCGCTCGCCGCTGCACGCGCCCCGGCAGGCCCGCGACCTCGCCCTCGCCGTACTGGCCCGGCCGCGGTTCCGGCTCGTGGGCGTCATGGCGTACGAGGGGCAGATCGCCGGCGTCGGGGACGCCCAGCCCGGCCCGGCCCTGGCCCGCGCGGCCGTCCGGCTGATGCAGCGCGCCTCCGTACGCGAACTGCGCGAGCGTCGAGCCGGGGCGGTCAGAGCCGTACGGGCCCTCGCCCCGCTGGAGTTCGTCAACGGCGGCGGAACGGGCAGCCTGGAGACCACCTCCGCCGAACCGGCCGTGACCGAACTCGGGGCCGGCTCCGGCCTGTACGCCCCCGGGCTCTTCGACCACTACCGCCGCTTCAGCCCCCTGCCCGCCGCCCACTTCGTCCTGGACGTCGTCCGCAGGCCCGCGCCCGGCCACGTGACCGTACTCGGCGGCGGCTGGACGGCCTCCGGCCCGACCGGTCCCGACCGGCTGCCCGTGCCGACCCGGCCGGCCGGGCTGCGGCTGCTGCCCCGCGAAGGGGCGGGCGAGGTCCAGACCCCGCTCACCGGCGCCGCCGCCGACGACCTGCGCATCGGCGACCGCGTGTGGTTCCGGCACGCCAAGGCCGGCGAACTGTGCGAGCGGGTGAACGAGCTGCACCTCGTCGAAGGCGACCGGATCGTCGACGCCGTCCCGACCTACCGGGGCGAAGGCCACGCCTTCCTGTAGCCGCCTGCCACCGAGGTACGTTGACCGGGCCCGCCGCACCCGACCTCACCCAGGGAGAACACATGGCCCGCCAGTCGGCCGACGAACGCCGCGAACAGCTGGTCGAGGCGGCCATCCGCGTCATGATCCGCGACGGCGTCGCCAAGGCCACCACCCGGGCCATCGTCGGCGAGGCCGGCGCCCCCCTGGGGGCCTTCCACTACTGCTTCCGCTCGAAGCAGGAACTCCTGCACAGCGTGATCGAGCGGATCATGCTCCGCTCGCTGGCCTTCCCTCCCGCGCCGCTCGCCGACGGCGCCCCCGCGCCCGAGGTCATCCGGGCCACCCTGCACGCCTACTGGGACCGGATCCGCGAGCGCCCCGACGAGCACCAGCTCACCTACGAACTCACCCAGTACGCGCTGCGCGAGCCGGGCCTCGCGGACGTCGCCCGCCGCCAGTACCAGCACTACCTCCAGGCCAACATCGACCACCTCCAGTCCGTCGCCCGCCTCGCCGGCATCCGCTGGACCACCGAGATCCCCGTCCTCGCCCGCTACGGCCTCAACCTCCTGGACGGCCTCACCCTCAACTGGCTGATCGACCGCGACGACGCCCAGGCGCTCGCAGCCCTCGACGCCTACGCCGCACACCTGTCCACACTCGCCGTCCCCGAGCCGTCCGACGCCGTGGGCTGACCGGCCGCCCCCTCGGGGCTGCTGGGCTCCCGTCTCAGCTCCCGTCGACGAGGTGCTGGATGCCGGGGGCGTAGAGGTCCGCGAGCCGTTCGGCGGTGGTGTGGGCGGTGGCGCCGTCGGGGCGATGGAGGCTCAGGGTGGCGCCCAGGCCCAGAAGCTGGCCGGCGACGAGTTCGGCGCGCAGCCGGGCCTCGGGGCCGGTGAGGACTTCGGCGAGGCGATCGGTGATCTGCTCGCGGAAACGGGCGCGCAAAAGCGTGCGTTCGTCCTCGATGCCGAGGGAGAAGACCACGCGCAGGAGGGGGTCGCCGCGGAGCCGGTCGCGGAGGTCGACCATGGTCAGGACGAGGTGCCGGCCGAGGCCGGGCAGCGGGGCGCCGAAGAGTTCGTCGGCGGCCGAGCGGAAGTCGACGACCGTGTTGAACAGCGCTTCCTTGCTGCCGAAGCGCTTGACGATCAAGGACGGGCTCACTCCGGCCGCCGCGGCGATGCCGCGCATGGTGACCTCGGCGTACGGCCTGAGGGTGAACGCCCGCCGTGCCGCGCGGATGATGGCCTCGCGTCCGGTCTCAGGACCCGCTTCCCCTCCGTCCGTGGGGGAGTTCCCGGCCGTGGGCAGGGGGGTGGGCTCTTCGGCGGTGCTCATGCGTTCCCTCGGGCGGCGCTGGTGGGCGGTGACGCCGCGACCGTACCCCCCGACCGTGCCCCGTCGCTCGCGCCGTCCCGGCCCGGTCGGTCGGAGGGCAGGAACAGGGTGGCGACGAGGGCTGCGAGAGCCGCTCCGGCGGCGATCAGGAAGACCAGCAGATAGGCGTGGAGCGTCGGCGCGGTGCGGCCGTCGACCACGAAGGTGATCCGGGCCAGTACGGCGATCACCACGGCGCTGCAGCAGGCCTGGCCCACCGAACGCATCAGGGTGTTGAGACCGTTGGCCGACGCGGTCTCGCTCACCGGCACGGCCCGCATGACGAGGGCGGGCAGCGCGGAGTACGCGATGGCCGTGCCGCAGGAGACCACGGTGGCGCCGGCGACGATGAGCCAGAGGCTGTGACTGGTGAAGAAGCGCACCACGTAACCCAGGGCCATGACGACCGCCGCGACGGCGAGCGCGGTGCGGGGGCCGTACGTGGCGGATATCCGCGCCGAGAGCGGAGAGAGGGCCACCATCGAGAGCCCGCCGGGCAGCAGACAGAGACCGCTGACGACGATGGACGCGCCGAGGCCGTAACCGGTGCTCGTGGGCTCCTGTACGAGCTGGGCGGTGACCAGGGAGTTGGCGTAGAACGAGAAGCCGATGAGCAGAGCCGCGACATTCGCCAGCAGCACGGCGGGCCGGGCGGACACCCTCAGGTCCATGATCGGGGACGGCGTACGCAGCTCGTACCAGCCCCAGAGCAGACCGACGGCCACCGAACCGCCGAGCAGGCCGAGCGTCAGCGCGGACGTCCAGCCCCAGTCGGCACCCTGGGTGATCGTCAGGAGCAGACCGACCAGCACGACGGCGAGGCCCAGCGTCCCCGGTACGTCGAAGCGCCCCCGGGAGCGCACGGCCGACTCCGGCACGATCCACAGCACGAGCAGGAGATCGAGCGCGCCGAGTGCGGCGGACGCCCAGAACATGGTGTGCCAGTCGAAGTTCTCCGTCACGACGGCGGCCAGGGGCAGTCCGATCGCCGCGCCGATGCCGAGCGAGGAGCTCATGAGCGCGATCGACGGCAGTACGCGCTCGGCGGGGAGCTCGTCGCGGATGATGCTGATGCCGAGCGGGATCACCGCGAGAGCCGCTCCCTGGAGGGCCCGGCCGGTGATCAGCACGCCGATGTCGGAGCTGACCGCGCACAGCAGGGAACCGAGGGTGAGCACCCCGAGCGACGCCAGGAGGACCCGCCGCTTGCCGTACAGATCGCCGACCCGGCCGAGCACCGGAGTGAACACCGCGCCGGTGAGGAGGGTGACGGTCACGAGCCAGCCCGCCGCGCCCACGCTCGCCCCGGTCAGCTCGGGCACGTGCGGCAGCAGCGGTACGACGAGGGTCTGCATGACGGCGACGACCGTGCCGCAGAAGGCGAGGACGGGCACGACGAGCCGGGAACGGGAGGGTCCGGATGTCGTGCCGGACAGGGGTTCGACGGAGGTCATCGTGCTCCAGGGACGGCGCGGGAAGCGGAAAGGGCAGGGGTGCACACTTGTTCACCCCCCTCTCAGGGTAAACAAGCGTGCACCCCGTGCCAAGAGAGGGGGTGGCCCGCATACGGCCCGCTGCGCGTGCAGGTGGGACGGGGTGCGATTAGCGTCGGCTTGGACCACGGACACCGCTCCCCACGAGAAGCAAGGAAGGCGGTCGCAGTGTCCCGTAATCGCCGTTTGATCCTCAGCCCGCCGTCCAAAGTGTGGAGCCTGCTGTCCGACGGCTACCGCTACGGAGAGTGGGTCTCGGGAACGCAGCAGGTCATCGCCGCCGACCCGCACTGGCCCGAGGTGGGAGCCCGGCTCAGGGTCCGGGTGGGCGTCGGTCCACTCACCCTCGACGACACGTGCGTCGTCCGCATCTGCGAGCCCGAGCGCCGCCTGGAACTGGAGGCGAAGGCGGATCCCTTCGGCGCGGCCCGCATCGCCATGAACCTGATCCCCTGGGGCGAGCACACCCTCTTCCTTCTCGAATGGCATCCCCTGCGGGGCCCCGGCACCCGCATGCACGGACTCCCCGTCGACTACGTCGTCTCCATCCGCAACGGCATGATGCTGACGAAACTCGCCCGGATCGCCGTCCGAGAGCAGCAGAGGAGCTCCGCCGAGGTCCCGTCAGGGACCGCCGCCCGGTGACGCGTCGAGCACAACTCGCGACGAGGCCCCGCAGAGAGAGCCCCGGACGAAAGCCGGCCGCACCGCCGCTCCTATCCTGGGCACATGAGTGCGCATGCCGGTACTGAGCGGCGACCGGAGCCGACCGCGGCGCTGACCGGGGACGAGTTGGCCCGCTGGTACTGGACGCTGGCCGAGCTGACCGTGCTCGCCCGGGAGCTCGGTGTACCGCGAGGCGGCGGCAAGGCCGCCCTGACGGAACGGCTCCGGGCCGCCTTGGACGGCGTTGCCCCGCCGGCCGAGCCGCCCCGGAAGCGCAGCACCGGACGACAGCTCGCCGCGCCGGTGGACGGGTCCACCGTGATTCCCGACGGCCAGCGGTGCAGCCAGGTGCTCCGCGCGTACTTCCACCGCGAGATCGGGCCGGCCTTCCACTTCGACGCCCCCATGAGGGCGTTCGTCGCCGAAGGGGCAGGGCGCACCCTGGCCGACGCCGTCGCCCACTGGCACGCCACGCGCCAGGCCGCTGCGCAGCCGCAGGAGATCGGCTCACAGTTCGAGCTCAACCGCTTCCTGCGTGACTGGAACGCCGAGCATCCGGGTGGCGGCCGCGCCGAAGCGCTCGCCGCCTGGCGCGCCCACCGCGACCGGCCCCGTGACCCCGCCGGTGACTCATGACCTGGAACGAAGCAGAGTACGTCGACTGCCTGGAGGCCGAACGGCGTGGCTACGCATGGGTCATGCGGCACCACGGCGGACTGACTCCGGAGGAGGCCGAACAGGCCGCCCTGGAGTGGTACCCGTACGAGCCGGCCGAGGCCCCCCACCGCGGACTGGTCTTTCACGATGAGGCGTGGCACTGGGCGATGGAGGCGATCCACGGCGATCGCTACGTAGTGGAGCACCCCGAACTGGCTGATCCGTCACCCGACTACCGAGCCCTCGACTAGCCGGTCAACGCCCCACCCACGACCCGTCGCCGGACCCACCCAGCCCGTTCAGCGCGGCCCCCAGGCGGACCACACCCTGTGCGTCGACCAGCGACGTCCCCTGGGCGTCCACTCGGCGCATCAGCGGTGTCATCAGAGGCAGCCCGGAAGGCGGCCGGTCCGCGCCCACGGCGACGTGCAGGCGGGCTACGAACCGGGCGAAGCCGGCAGGGCTCGACGGGTCGTCCGGGTCGCCCGCGAAACGCTCGGCCCTGGCCATCGCGGCCTCCGACTCCCCGACGCGCCCCGTGGCGCGCAGGACGAGCGCGAGCAGTACCCCCGACATGTGAAGGCGCCGGGCGCTGCCGGTCTCCTCCGCCCAGGCGAGCGCCTCGCGCAGGTCCGCCTCCGCCGCCGCGTACGCACCGACCAGACTCGAAAGCCAGGCCCGCGTGTGCAGCGCCCGGGCGCGGTACTCGGGTTCACCGGCCTCCGCCGCCCGCCGAGCGGCCGCCCCGGCGAGCCGGCAGGCGTCCTCGTAATGGCCACGGCTCGGGAACAGGCTGCAGACCGCGATCAGCGTCAGCAGGTCCACGGCCGTCCGCAGGGCGTCGGGGACCGACGCCAGCGACTGCTCCACGGCCGAGGTCAGCACGGCGTGCTCCGCGCGGAACCAGGCACGGGCCTGCTCGGTGTCCTCGAAGGCGATGCCCGCATGGCCCGCCGGGTGGAGCCAGGGGGGTGAGGGCACGTCGCCGGGCAGCGCCGTCCGTGCCACACGCACCGCGCTGCCGTAGAGGAGGGCCAGGACCCGGCGCAGCGCCGCCGCCCGGTCCTCGGCGCGCTCGGCGGACTCGGCACGGCGCCGGCCGTAGAGCCGGAGCAGGTCGTGCAGGCGATAGCGACCCGGAGCGGGAGACTCCAGCATTCCGGCGTCGACCAGCCCCTCCGCGAGGTCCTCGGCAGCGTTCTCCTCGATGCCGAGCAGGGCGGCGGCGACGGGCAGCGGCACGTCGGGGGCGTCGAGGAGGGACAGCAGACGAAAAGCCCTGGCCTGATCGGGCGTCAGGGCCCGGTAGCCGAGCCGGAACGCCGACTCCACCGCGTGGTCGCCGTGGCTCAGCTCGCCGAGCAGGGTGCGGGCGTCCGCCAGACGCTCCCCGAAGGCGCGCAGGCTGTGGCGCGGCAGGGCGGCGAGGCGGGCACCGACGACGCGTACGGCGAGCGGCAGACGGCCGCAGGAGTCGGCCAGGGCCCGGGCGGCCTCCGGCTCCGCGGCCACGCGTGCCGAGCCCGCGAGGGTGCCGAGCAGCGTCACCGCCTCCGTCTCGGCGAAGACGTCCACGGCGAAGGAACGGGCGCCGGGGACCGCGAGATGAGGAGCGCGGGTGGTGATGAGCACCGCGGAGCCGGCCGTTCCGGGCAGGAGGGGACGGACCTGGGCGGCGTCCCGGGCGTCATCCAGGACCAGCAGCACACGACGGTCGGCGAGCAGGGTGCGCAGCAGCGCGGACCGCTCCTCCAGGTCCAGCGGCAACCGCTCGGGCGGCGTGCCGAGCACGGAGAGGAGATCGGCGAGCACACCGGCCGGGTCCGCGGGAGTGGCGCCGGCACGCAGGCCGACGTACAACTGCCCGTCGGGGAAGGCCGCACGCAGGCCATGCGACACGTGGACGGCGAGCGCGGTCTTGCCGACGCCGCCGATGCCGGTGACGGTCGCGACGGACATCGCCGGGCCGTGCTGCCCGGGGCGGGCCCGGAGCAGGTGATCCCTTATCTCGCCGATGAGCCGGCTGCGCCCGGTGAAGTACCCGATGTCGGTGGGGAGCGGTGCCGCGGACCTCCTCGCGCGGCCCTGCTCGCTGTCCATGTCCGGAGGTGTTCCGGGCCGCCGGTGCACGGGGAGGTGCGGGACCGCCGAACCGCGGGGATCGCCGGCGGTGCCGACCGCGCGGGACGAGGACACCGGACGGACGACGGTGCCGCCACACCGCGCGAGGGGCTGCGCTCTTCCGGTACGGAGTGCACGACGGAGGTCCCGCAGCTCCGCCGACGGCTGCGTCCCCAGTTCCCGGGCCAGCACCTCGCACGCCTCGTCGTACACCCGGGCGGCCTCCACCTGGCGCCCGGTGCGCTGCAGGGCCAGCATCAGCAGCCCGTGCGAACGCTCCCGCAACGGAAACTCCCGGACCATCGAGCGCAGTTCGGTGACCACCTCCCCGTATCGCCCCAGCTCGACGGCCGTGGCGTACAGGTCTTCGCGTGCCGCCGCCAGGGACTCGGTCAGCTGTTCACGACGGCGCTCGGCCCAGGGCCCGGGCACCCCCGCCAGGGGGACGCCCTGCCAGCGCCCGACCGCACGCGTCAGCCGCTCGTACACGGCCTCGGCGGAACCGCCCCGGTCCGCGGTCTCGTGCGCGAACACCTCGGCGTCCACGACGACCGAGGGCTTCGGGAACCGGTACCCGCCCTCCGTGCTGACGATCATCCCGCTGCCGGACCGCGGCGGCCGGTCCGGCTCCAGGGCCGCGCGCAACTGCGAGACGTACGTGCGGACGGCCGAGGACGCACTGCGCGGCGCGGCAACCGATCCCCACACCCCCTCCACCAACTGCCCGACCCCGACGACGTGGCCACGCCGCGACACCAGCATCGCGAACACCGCCCGCTGCTGCGGAGGCCCGAGCGCGACCCACTCCCCACCCCGCCGGGCCCCGACCGGCCCGAGAAGCCGCACGGCCAGATCCCCCGCTCGTGCCGGTGACTCCGTCAACCTCTGCATGACCACTCTCCCCCTGACCTCGCGCCGCAGTCCGTCGCGGCTCGTTCCGCTCGACCGGCGCCGGTACGTTCATCGGACGTTGAGCCCGGCGGATCCCTCCCGTCGAAGGCCGTGGTCTTCGACGGGAGGGCGCCGTGCACGAGACGAGGGCTACGCCTCGAGCTCCTCCGAGTCGTCCGACTCATCCGGACGACCCGGCGCGTCCGCGGCGTCGACGCCGATCTCGCTCTCGTCGATCGGCGCGATACGGTCACCCGGGCGGGCTCCGTCCATGCTGTCCTCCTGTGGTCAACGCGCGTGAGTGCTAGGTGATCGCCGGGAACCCGGCTGGTTCCCGGCGCGTTCATGAGGGGCGGAGCAGTGGGCCGCAGGGCGGGGCCCTACTGGAGCTTCCACTGCATGGAGTCGAGACCGTCCGTCGTGGCGCAGGAGGAGACCGTCAGCTGGCCCTCACCCGTGGGCGCGCTGAGGCACAGGTCGCCCTGTTTGGTTCGCACGGTGTACCAGCCGGGGCGGTTGGGCGTGGCACGGAACCGCCAGAGCTGGTTGTCGCTTCCACCGCCGTTCACCTGGTGCGACCAGGTCGTGCCGTTGGCGAAGTTGTAGTCCAGGACGCGGGCGTCGGCTCCGGTGAGCCCGCTGCGTTCGGTGTAGCGGTTCTCGATGAGGAAGTAGCCGCCGCCCTTGTCCCACAGATGCCACTGCTGGTTCTCGGTTCCGGTCGCGTGATAGCCGTAGACGGCGGCGCCGTTGTCGGTCCGGTACGCGTAGAGGTCCGCGAGGTCGCCGTTCCAGTTGGCCAGGGTGGTGACCTTGTCGTGCGCGGGCTGGCCGGCGGCGCCCTGCAGGGTGCGGAAGACGGCGAAGGCGGCGTCGCGCCAGGCTGCGGCAGCGGGGTCGTTCCCGAGGCTCCCCGAGAAGTTGCCGATCTGGGTGGGTCCGCTGTCGAAGGTGTCCCCGTTGAGGAGGGGGCCGCCGCTCGCGCCGCCGGAGAGGTCACTGTCTCCGGTGCAGGGGCCGCCGACGCCCAGGATCTGCGGCGGGCTGTCCGGCCCTGAGTAGGGCTGCTTCACGCACGTGTGGAACTGGTTGCTGTTGGCGGGTATGCCCGCGAACACGACCTGCGCCGGCAGTGAGCCGATGCTGAACTGGTAGCCGGAGGAGCCGACGGCATCCTGGACGTGCGTACCGTTCCGGGTGTTGAGCGCCAGGAAGGCGGTGTCGTCCGTCTGGTGGCCGTCCGCGAAACTCCCGACGACGCCGACGCTGCGGAAGGTCCACGTGCCGTAGGGGGCGCGTTCGACGTCGCCGTCCTTGGAGTAGCCGGGGGTGAACTCGTACACGGCCTTGGGATTGATCCCGCCCCTGCCGTCGTCGATGATGCAGTGCCGTGCGGTGGCGACCATGTCCTTGCTGTCGCTGGTGATCACATTGCCGGTGCACACATTGACGAACCACCAGCCGGGGTTGTTCTCGTCCGGCCACGCCATGCGGATGCGGCCGGTCGTGGCCCGGAGCCTGGTGTCGCCCGGAGACCCGGGAGTGAGCATGCTCTTCGCCTTCTCCGTAGGAGAGGTCGCGGGCGCCTTTGCGGCGGACCGCCCGGCGCCGAGTGCCCTGGCCTTCGGGCGAACGGCGTTCGGCTTCCAGTCCGGCCGTTCGCCCTTGAACGGGCGGAGGGTGCCCTTGGCGTCGTGCCGGCCCCAGAAGGCCCGCTGCTGGGCATCGCTGCCGGCGGCCGTCCTGTAGACGCCACCGTCCGCGCCCCGCGGCGCGGGGGTCGCCGGGCCGTCGGCGTACGCCGAGACGCTCGGTAAGGCCGCGGTGAGACTCGCGGCGGCCAAGGCGAGAGTGAGCGCATGTCTGCGCAACGGATTCTCCATTCGATGCGTGGCTGATCGAGTTGCATGGAGAGAGTCGAACGCGCGCGTCCATGGGAGATTGACAGAAGATAAACGGGCCCGGCCCACCGAGCACGGATGGGCGAGGGTGTGCCTGCCGGCGGCCCGGCAACCTCCACCCGCTCAGCGCAGTTCTTCGGCCAGTCCGACGATGATGCCCTCCGGGCCGCGGACGTAGCAGAGCAGATAGATGTCCTCGAACCGGGCGATCTCGCCGAGGAGTTCGCCGCCGTGAGGGCGCAGGCGGTCGACCGTGTCCTCGATGTCGTCGACGGCGAACATGACGCGGTGTGTGCCCAGGATGTTGTGCGGCCGGTCGCGCGGCCCGGCGCCGATCGCCGCGGGGTGGCGGTACTTCGCCAGTTCCAGCCGACTGTGACCGTCCGGGGTCCGTAGCATCGCGATGTCACAGCGGACGCCGTCGAGCCCGGTGCACTGGTCGGCGAACAGCCCCTCGACCTGCGCCCTGCCTTCGAGCTCCATGCCGAGCTCCACGAAGAACGCGACGGCGGCGTCCATGTCGTCGACGACGATGCCGACGTTGTCCATCCGCTGAATCGCCATGCTGGTCTCGCCTTCTGTCCCGTGCGGTCGGGGTGGCCGCTCCCCATGAAGACGATCAGCCGTCGGGGGAGTTCCCCGTGGGAGCCGCGCCGGGCGTGTCGGGACGGGTCCGTGACGGATCCGCTGTGGCCAGGAGCGGCATGATCACGCCGGCGGTCACCAGGGCGCCGAGGACGACGCAGGCCACCGCCAGGAACGGCGCGGCGATCACCGACCTCTGCACACCTTGTGCACGTCGCCCCCAGCGCCGGATCATCTCCGGATGAGACCGGAAGCACAGGCGTTCGTCGACGCCGGACCCCTCCCCGACTGGGAGGGCGACGAGGTGGAGATCGACCGGCGATGCGAGCAGCTCGAAGCCATCGCCGCGCCCGTCACGCCGGATGAGGCACAGGCCCTGGCCGGCTGTTTCGGCCCCGACGACTGCTACGGCGTCGCCTGGTCACTGCTGCATCTGATCGAGACCAGTCCAGGCTCGGTGCCGCCGGTGACCCGGCCCGGCGCCGATGCCGACGTGTGGCACCAGGTCCTCTGGCGTCGCTGGGGAACCCCTGAACTCCCCGGCCAGGACGCGACTGGCTAGACCCCTGATACGTCTCGCGCGGTCGTGCGCTCGGGGGGAAGACGAGGACGTCAGAGGCGTCGCCTCGGATGGCGTGCCCGTGCATTCGTGCCCGAGGGGCGTCATGTCCGCGCAGGTCTGGTCCGCTCAAGGCCCTGCCGCCGTGCCCAGGCGTGTGCGGCATGATGGGAGGTCCGCCGATCATGACCCCGATGGATGCGATGCATGCACATGCCTGAGTCCGAACCCGTGCCCGTGACGATCCTGCTCGTCGAGGACGACGAGGTGATCCGCAAGTCCGTCGCGATGGCGTTGGAACGCTACGGCTACCGCATGACCGTCGCGGGCGACGGACTCACCGGGCTCGAACTCTTCCGCGAGGGGCGGCACGACCTGCTGCTCCTCGACGTCATGCTGCCGGCCCTGGACGGCATCGGGCTGTGCCGCCGGATCAGGGAGACCAGCACGGCCCCGATCCTCATGATGTCCGCCCGCGGTGACGCCCTCGACGTCGTCTCCGGCCTCGAGGCCGGAGCGGACGACTACGTGGTCAAGCCCGTCGACACCTCCGTCCTCGTGGCCCGGATCCGGTCCCTGCTGCGCCGCGCCTCCGCCGTGCCCCCGCGGTCCGGACGCTCCGACGCCCCGGAGACGGCCGGAACGCTCGTCTTCGGCGACCTGACCATCGACCCCGCGGCCCTGGAAGTACGCCGGGACGGACGGCGGCTCGCCCTGGCCCCGACCGAACTGCGGCTGCTCCTCGAGTTCTCCGCCCACCCCGGGATCGTGCTGGACCGCCAGACCCTGCTGCGCAACGTCTGGGACTACGGCTGGGACGGCGACACCCGCGTCGTCGACCTGTGCGTCCAGCGACTGCGCAAGAAGATCGGCGCCGACCGCATCGAGACGGTCCGGGGCTTCGGCTACAAGCTGCGCCGCTGAGAAGGGCCCGTGATGACCTTCGTACGCGCTCTGCTCAACCTCCGGTCGCTGCGCTGGAAGATCGTTCTGCTGGTGGGACTCGCCTGCACCGCGATGGCCCTCACCGTCGGCGTACTCGTCCACGAGTCCACCCTGCGGCGCTCCCTGCACGAGGGCGCCGGCAAGGCCGAGGCCGCCCTCGACCGCGCTGTGCGGGACGGGACCGCGGTGGATCCGGGCGAACTCCCCGACGCCCTGTTGCGACAGGTCGAACGCGAGGGCAGGGGCACCCTGTACGAGAACCGGCCACCGGCCCCCTTCTACTGGGCCGCGCGGAAGCAGGACGGGCACCTGTACGCGGCCGAGGTCGACATGACCGCCGATCTGCTCACCCGGCAGGCCCTCGACCGGCACATGTGGAAGTACTCGCTGCTCACCCTCGGCATCGTCGTCCCCGTCACCGTCCTCGCGACCGAACTGCCGGCGCGACGGCTGCGCCGCGTGGCCCGCACCGCGCGCCGCATCACCGCGGGCGACCTGGACGCCCGCACGGAGACGAGCCGCGGCGGCGTCGACGAGATCGGGGAGATCGGGGCCGTCGTCGACTCGATGGCCGACAGCCTGCAGCAGCGCATCGCGAGCGAGCAGCGCTTCACCGCCGACGTAGCGCACGAACTGCGCACCCCGCTGATGGGCCTGGTCACCTCGGCCGGCCTGCTGCCCGAGGGCGAGGCCACCGACATGGTCAGGGACCGGATCGGGGTGCTGCGCGACCTCGTCGAGGACCTGCTGGAGATCTCCCGGCTCGACGCCGGTGCGGAGGAGCCCCGGTTCCGGCCGGTGGTTCTGGCGGAGCTCGTACGGGAGTCGGTGGCGCGGACCGGTACGGCCGCCCAGGTGACCGCTGACGGGGCGGCGGTGGCCGACACGGATCCGCGGCGCCTGGACCGGATCGTCGCCAACCTCGTCGTCAACGCCCAGCGCCACGGCGCCGACCCGGTGGAGATCACGGTCGCCGACCGGACGATCACGGTACGGGACCACGGCCCCGGCTTCCCCGCCGACCTCCTGGCCCGTGGTCCCCAGCGGTTCCGGACGGGCACGGCCGAGCGGGGGCGCGGTCACGGGCTTGGGCTGACGATCGCGTGCGGCCAGGCGGCGGTCATCGACGCGACGCTGGAGTTCGCGAACCATCCCGAGGACGGCGGGGCCGTGGCGACGCTGCACCTGCCGGACGAGGGCCCCGTCGCGGTCCGCTCGTAACCGGCACTCTTACCGGCGGACGACCACGCCTGCCGGTCCGCGCTGCGCGGACCCTGATACACGGTCGATACACGACCGATGGGTTCCCGCGTCCCGGTGAAGCCCTCACCTCAGCTGTCCGGACACACCGGCCCCGCAGCCTGGTCGTCGTACCGATCCCGTACGGCAGCCCCGGAGGTGGCCCGTGTCCCTTTCCCCCTTTTCCGCCGCGCACCGCAACCGCGTCGCAGGGGGCGCGCTGGCCTTGGGCCTCGTCACGGTCCTGGGGGTCTCCGTGTACGGGACGGTGGACGGCCACGGATCCGGACCGGCTGTCGTGTCGCCCGCCGGACCGGCCGGGGGTCTGCGGGCGATCGTCGACGACGGCGCGGTTCCGTGGCCGGAGGGCGGTCAGACCGCCGTCGCGCTCGAAGGCTCCGGACCCGTCGGCACGCGGGGTGACCAGCGGCCCGTTCCCATCGCGAGCCTCACGAAGGTGATGACCGCGCACGTCATTCTCGAAGAGCATCCGCTGCGGGCCGGCGAGCCGGGCCCGATGATCGAAGTGGATCGCCAGACCGCGTACGAGGTGGGTGTCGGCGGCGAGTCCACGGTGCCGCTCCAGGCGGGGCAGCGCTACTCCCAACGCCAGTTGCTCGACATGTTGTTGATTCCCTCCGGGAACAACGTCGCGCGGCTGCTGGCCCGCTGGGACTCCGGCAGCCAGGAGGCCTTCGCCGAGAAGATGGGGCGCGCCGCCGCCCGGCTCGGCATGAGGCACTCGACGTACACCGGGGCGAGCGGGATCGAAGCCACCACCACCAGTACCGCGACCGACCAGCTCGCCCTGGCCCGGACGGCGATGAAGAACCCCGTCTTCCGCGACATCGTGGGCACGCGGACGATGACCGTTCCCGGCGTCGGCCCGATCACCAACACCAACCCCCTTCTGGACACGCCGGGCGTCGTCGGCATCAAGACCGGCTCCAGCACTCCGGCCGGCGGAAACCTGCTGTGGGCCTGCGAGGTACGTGTCGGAGACACGACCCGCCTGCTCATCGGTGCGGTCCTCCACCAGCGGGCGAACACCACTCCCGGCGAGGGTCTCCGGGCGGCCGTCGACGGCAGCCGCCGCCTGATCGCGGGGCTCCGCGACAGCCTGACCCGGGAAGGCTGAACCGGGATGACGACGACGACCGATCCGGTGAACGCCGCGGAGACGGAGACGGAGACGGAGCGCAGCTCGGAGAGCCGCCCACCATCGGCGCGGGCGAGGCGACAGGGGACGGCGACCGCGCTCTGCGCGGCCCTTCTCGCCCTCGCCATCGTCCTCGCCGGCCATGGACGTCTCCCCGACCTCCCCGGTCACCTCGACAGCCTTGCCGAGACCCTTCTGCCGTGGACGGCACTCGCCATTCCCGCGCTCGGAGTCCTGGCGCTGCTCCGCCGGTCACGGGCGGCGACGGCGGCGCTGGTCCTGCCGGTGATCGCCTGGCTGTCGGTCTTCGCCGGCACCCTGACCGACAAGTCGTCTCCCGGCGGGGACCTCACCGTCGTCAGCCACAACGTCAACCAGGCGAACCCCGACCCGCAGGGCACCGCACGGAGCCTGATCGCCTCCGGGGCCGACATCGTGGCCCTGGAGGAACTGTCCCCGGACACCGCGCCCGCCTACGAACGGGCCCTGGCCGCCTCCTACCCCCACCACTTCACCCAGGGCACGGTCGGCCTCTGGAGCACCCGTCCCCTACGGGACGCCCGGGCCGTGCCGATCATGCCGTGGACCCGGGCCATGCGCGCGACGGTGGACACCCCCGAAGGCCCGCTGGCCGTGTACGTCGTCCACCTCCCGTCCGTCCGCGTCGGACCGACCGGCTTCACCTCGGGCACGCGCGACGACGTCGCCGGAGTCCTGGCGGGCATCCTGCGCGCCGAACGTGCCACACGCACCCTCGTCATGGGCGACTTCAACGGCTCCACCGACGACCGTGCGCTGCGCCCGCTCACCGCCGGGATGGTCTCGGCCCAGTCCACGTCCGGCGATGGCTTCGGCTTCACCTGGCCTTCGCGCTTCCCGATCGTGCGGATCGACCAGATCCTGTTGAGGGGAGCGAAGGCCACCGCGTCGTGGACCCTCCCCGCGACGGCGAGCGATCATCTCCCGGTCGCGGCCCGCATCGACCTCACACCCTGATCCGACACCGCCCGCCGAGCGAAGGGGCCGGAGCCGACGCCGGTGGCTCCGGCCCCCTCCCGTTCAGCTACGGGGTACGCACGGGGCGCAGCAGGCCGGTGCGGGTTCGACGCAGATGGTGACGGAGTCGGTGTTGTCGGCCGGGTCGGGGTCCTTCTCGACGGCGGTGACGGTGGCCGTGTTGGTGAGGCGCGCGGGCCTGGTGGCCTTCGCCCGCAGGGTGAGCGTCGCGCGGGCCCCGACGGCCAGCGCGCCGACCGACCACTGCCCGGTCTCCGCGACATAGGCACCGGCGTCGGCGTCGGCGGACAGGAAGGCGAGCCCGTTCGGGAGCCGGTCGGCGACCGTGACGCCGGTCGCCGGGCTGGGACCGGCGTTGTGGACGGTCACGCGGTAGGTCACGGTCTGCCCGACGGTCACGGTGGTGGCGTCGGCCGCCTTGGTCACGTCCAGGTCGGCGGCCGGCCTGACCTCGGTCACGGCTTCGTCGGACGTGGACGTCAGCGGCTCCGGGGTGGGCCCGAGCCGGTTCTCGTACGTGGCGACAGCGGTGTTGGTCACGCGGGTGCCAGCCGTCCGCAGACCGAGGGTGACCCGGTACTCGACGGTGGTGCCCTGCGGCAGCGCGGCCGTGTTGGCCAGGCTGCCGCCCTGGGAGGCGGAGGCGCCGGTCCCGAGCCGGAAGGTCACGGTGTCGCTTCCCGGGTCGTACGCGGCCTGGTCGTCCCCCGCCTGATCGGTCTTCACGCCCGCGTTCGGGCCGTCGATGACCCGCAGCGAACCGGGCACGTACGTCGTCCCAGGCGGCAGGACGTCGGTGAGGGTGAGCCGTTCGGCCGCCCCACCGCCCTCGTTCCTGGCGGTGATCCGGTAGGTGACGACGTCGCCGACGTCCAACGGGCCCGCCGGTACGGCGGTCTTGGTGAGCACCACGTACGGGGCGGTACCGAAGAACACACCGTCGAGGAAGTTGCCGATCCCGCGGTTGCCGCCGGCCGCCGAGACGGAGCGGAAGGCGAAACGGGTGGTGGTCTGCCCGGCCGGGACGGTGTAGGTGCCGGTGTAGTACCCCCACGCCGTGTTGCCGTCGGTGAAGGTGCGCTGCTCCACCACGCCGCCCGGGGCGCCGATGTCCAGGGCCATGGTGTCCTGTCCCTGCCGGCCGCGGTGGTAGAGCCGCCAGTACAGCTTGCTGCCGGGGGTGGTCGGCAGGTCCTGGTAGAGGGTGGAGACCTCGTTGGCGTTGAGCTCGGCGAACTGCTCGCCCTCCGCGGAGGGGACGCCGTTGAAGCCGGAGTGCCACAGCTCGACCATGTGGTCGGTGGCGGTGGTGTGCCAGCCCGGGACGTGCCGCGGAGCCTGGGTCTGGGAGGCGTCCGGCAGGAACGCCATGTCGGTGACGGACGGCTCCTCGAAGCTTCCGTTGACGAGGGCGACGCGGAGCGGGACGGAAGGGGGTGTGCTCATGGTGACGTCTCCGATCGATCGGTCGGCAGTGCGGGAGGGGTGGCCCCGGGCCCAGGAGGTGGGAGGGGCCGGAACGCTCCGTAGCTCAGCGCCTCGGCGGCGCCGCGTACAGCCGAGGCGATGAGGTCCCGGCCAGCACCGACCGGTGGGTTTACCCGCACGGACATCACGGGTGACGGCGCTGCCGCTCCTCTCCGCCACTTCCCGGTGACCCCGTCGGCCACCCCTTGAACACCGCACGCACGCGTCCCCGTCGTGCTGACCGGATGGCACTGCTCTCTGGCGTTCACACGCCACCAGAAAGGATGAATTGACGGCTCTTGAGTTGACGCACATATGTTCCAGGCGTGGCGTCTCGACGATGGTTCGACGCCTCGTCTGCCGCGTACGCCCGAACTGTGGTGCTGAGCACCGGAGCGGGCGTACGGTGAAGGCATGGTCGTGGCCAGGTCAAGTCAGCCCGGAAGCACGGGGGGCGAAGTGGACCCGCGTGGGCGGGGGCTGTGCGGGAGGCCGCCTTGGGCGGCCCGCAAGGCGCGGAAGCACAGGGTCGCGCTTCCGGTCGCCGTCCTTTCCCTCGCCTCGCTGGCGATGACGGCCTGTTCGTCCTCCACCACCGCGCCCCCGGCCGCGTCCGCGCCCACGAGCGCCGTCAGCTCCCCGTCGGCCACGTCCGCGCCCTCCACGTCCGACGGTGGCAGGCCCCCGTCGGCCACGTCCGCTCCCTCCCCGTCCCACAGCGGGAGTGCTCCTTCGACCACGCCCTCACCGGGCGGGAGCACCCACTCGACCGGGGCGAGCCGTCCGGCCGGGGCGTGCACGACCGGCCGGCTCTCGGTCGCCCTGACGAGTCCCGAACCCGCGGCGGGTTCGATCTACGCGACCCTGGTGTTCACCAACAAATCCACCGTCCCGTGCACGATGACCGGCTACCCGGGCGTCTCCTACGTGGCGCAGAAGGGCGTGCAGTCCGGCAACGCCGCCGTGCGCGAGCCGGGGACGAAAGCCACCGTCACCCTTCCGCCCGGCGGACGCGCGAAAGCCCAACTCCACGATGCGAACGGCATCAGCGGTTACGACCCGGCGCAGTGCATGCTCTCGCCCGCCGAGGGCCTGCGGATCTACCCGCCGGATCAGACGGCCGCGCTCTTCGTCCCGTGGAAGACCGAGCACTGCGCGGGCCCGACCGTCCACTCGCTGACCATCGGGCCCGTCCAACCGGCGTGACCCCCTTGCGCAGGCCGGCGGTCCTCAGCGGGCCGCCGCGAGGCCGAGGGCGATGTCCACGATCATGTCCTCCTGGCCGCCGACCAGGCGGCGCCGCCCGCATTCCATCAGGATGTCGCGCACGTCGACCTCGTACCGCTGCGCGGCCGTCTCCGCGTGCCGCAGGAAGCTGGAGTAGACGCCCGCGTACCCGAGCGTGAGGGTCTCGCGGTCGACCCGGACCGGCCGGTCCTGCAAGGGGCGGACGATGTCGTCGGCGGCGTCCTGGAGGCGGAAGAGATCGCAGTGGTGCTCGAAGCCCGACAGGTTCGCGACGGCGATGAACGCCTCGATGGGGCAGTTGCCCGCGCCCGCGCCGTGGCCGGCGAGGGAGGGTGCAATCCCCCCGAGGGCGGCACCCCCCACGAGCGGCTCCGCTGGTACCTGCGGCGGACCGGCGACGTCATGGAGAACGGCGAGGAGTTCCTGCGTCTGCTGCTCGTACTCGTGATGAGCCGCGAGGCGGCAGAGGCGCCCGAGGCCCTGCAGACCGTGATCGCGGTCCGCGAGGAAGGGCGCGCCCACATGGCACACATGATCCGCTCGTCCTTCGAGAGCGCGGGGGAGGAGACCGCCGACAAGATCGGGCAGGCCCTCGCCCCCTTCGGCATGGCCGGCTACGACGGCGCCTTCGTCGCCCTGCAGTCCGAAGGCGGCAAGCCCGTCGTGGAGTGGATGGACCAGCTCGCCGAGTCCCTCGCGGCACTCGGCGAGGCGATCATGGCCACGGGCTGACGGGACCGCGAGGCGCTCCGGTCAGGGGAGACGTCAAGCCCGGACCGGCCGGCCCCGGATCGCTGCCGGTCCCGGCCGCTGCTCCGTCCCCCGCCGTTTCCCCGCCTGTTCCCCCGCCCGGACCCGCTCACGGCGCCGCTCCGTGGTCGTCGGCCTACGCTCGGTACATGCGACGCCGTCAGATGCACATGTCCCGCGAAGCCCAGGACGCCCTGCTCAAGGCACTGCAGCAGCTCCGGGCAGAGCTGAAGGCCACCGCCGAGTTTCCCGCGCACGTGCTCGGAGCGGCCGAGACCGCCAAAACCGAGGTCAGGCTGCCCGAAAAGGACGCCACCGACCTGCCTTTGTTCACGATCGACCCCGCCACCTCGAAGGACCTCGACCAGGCCATGTACCTGGAGCGGCGGCCAGGGGGCGGCTACCGCGTGCACTACGCCATCGCCGACGTGGCGGCCTTCGTCAAGCCGGGCGGTTTTCTGGACGCCGAGTCCCACGACCGGATCGAGACGCTGTACTTCCCCGACCTCAAGGCGCCCCTGTACCCGACCTCGATCTCCGAGGGGCCGGCCAGCCTGCTTCCGGACCAGGTCGTCCCCGCTCTGCTGTGGCAGCACGACCTCGACGCCGACGGCAACGTGACCCACTCGACCGTGAGCCGGGCGAAGGTCCGCAGCCGGGCCAAGCTCAACTACGCGGCGGTCCAACAGGACATCGAGGCCGGCACGGCCGAGGAGCCCGTCGCCCTGCTGCGCGAGATCGGCAAGCTGCGGGAAGCCGTCGAGGCCGTGCGCGGCGGGATCTCGGTGAACCTGCCGGACCAGGAGGTCACCCTGGAGGACGGAGCGTTCCGGCTGAGCTACGTGGCGGCACTGCCCGTGGAGGGCTGGAACGAGCAGATCTCCCTCATGACCGGAATGGCCGCGGCCCGGATCATGCTGGACAGCGGCACCGGGATCCTGCGGACCCAGCAGGAGCAGCCCGACGAGCACGTCGTCCAGCGCGTGCACGACATCGCGAAGGTCCTGGGCATCGAGTGGAAGCCCGGCGTCTCTTACGCCGCGCTGGTCAACTCCCTCGACCCGGCCGACCAGAAGCACATGGCCTTCCTCAGCGAGGCCACCGCCATGCTGCTCAGGGCCGAGTACACCACCTTCCGCGACCACCACAACCCGGAGCACCCGGTCCACGCGGCCATCGCGGCCCCGTACACCCACTGCACGGCCCCGCTGCGGCGCCTGATCGACCGGTACGCGGGTGAGCTGTGCGTCGCCGCGTGCGCCGGCGAGGCCCCGCCGAAGTGGGTGCTCGAAGCGATGCAGTGCCTGCCGTGCGACATGGCGCGGGGGAAGGGGAAGACGGCGGACCGGCGCGCGGTGGACCTCGTGGAGGCCGCGGTGCTCAAGGACCGGGTCAACGAGGTCTTCAGCGGCACGGTCATCAACACCGACGCGGAGGAGGAGCCTCCGAGTCCGAAGGAGGGCACGGTGCACCTGGCGGAACCCGCCGTGATGGGCAAGATCTCGTCCGGTGCCGACCTCGTGCTCGGCGCGAGCGTCCAGGCCAAGCTCACGCGGGCCGACCCCCTCTTCTCCGGCAAGAACAAGATCCTCTTCCGTACGGTGTAGCGGCGGGCCCGCGCCGCGGCGAGGCGACCGTCATGAGGTGCGCCTGCCCGCGGCGCCGGAGCCGGAGATCACGTGACGAGGGTGGCGTCTGAGGGAACGCCGGGCGCGCGGGACGAGCGCGCCCTAGCATGGATTCCTTTGTGACGGTCCACTTCTGACGGAACGCCATGTTCGTGCGAAAGGACTCCGGTGCCCTCCATACGTACCGCACTCGCCCTCCCCCTCGCCGCCGTCTCCCTGGCCCTGGCCGGCCCGCCCGCCTCGGCGGCCGGGACGACCGCCGTCTCCGTCGAGGAGGCCCGGCTCGACCGGGCCGCGACCCAGGAGATCCTGAGGCGCAGCGGCTTCGCCTCCCTGGCACCGGAGTTCGCCGACTCCCTCGCCGGCGCCGACTCCCTCGCCGCGGCCGAGCGGACGGTCGTCCGGTACGGGGCGGGGCTCTGGCGGCGGGCGGTGGACAGGGCGCAGGGCCGTGGGGACTCCGGCGGCGACCTGTCGCGGGACGACGACCGGCCGCTGTACTGGTCGCGACTCGCGCTCACCCGTGAGCTCCGCGCCTGGCAGCCCGGATTCACGATCACCGAGGAGGGCCGGACCCGGCTGCTCGACCGCCTCGAACGCTCCTCACGAGGACAGGACTCCCTCCGCTACCCGGCCGGGAAGGGCGTGAAGCGGATCCTGCTGACCGGCTTCGACCCGTTCACGCTCGACCGGGACACCCGTATCAGCAACCCCTCCGGAGCCACCGCTCTCGCCCTGGACGGCACCTGGCTGCGCACCTCCGACGGCACCCTCGCCCGGGTCGAGACGGCGGTCTTCCCCGTCCGCTGGCAGGACTTCGCCGACGGCACCGTCGAGCGGACCCTGCGCCCGCACCTTCCGGAGGTGGATCTCTTCACCACGGTGAGCCAGGGCCGCCCCGGCCGGTTCGACATCGAACGGACCAACGGCGCCTGGCGCGGCGGCTTCCCCGACAACGAGAACGCGTCCCGTACGGAGACCGTGCCCGTCGCCGATCCGGTCACGCAGCCGCAGTGGACGTCGACCACCCTTCCGTACGCGGCGATCACGGCCGCGTCCACCGGCCGCTTCCCGGTGTACGACAACACGTCGGTGACCGAGCTGCCGGCCGGCGCCGACACCCCTGTGGTCCGCCCCGGCGGGCCGACGCCCGGTTCCGTGGCCCGGGCGGGCGGCGGCGGGAACTATCTGTCCAACGAGATCGCCTACCGGGCCACCCTGTTGCGCGACCGCCTCGGCCTCACGCGGCTGCCGGGCGGTCATGTGCACACACCCGTCCTCGAGTTCGGCGCGGGCAACACCGACCCGGCGACGGGCACGATCACGGATGCGGAGTTCGTACGGAACCGGCTCGCCATCATCGCCCAGGTACGGGCGATCCTCGCCGTGGCTGTCGATTCCCGGTGATCAGGCGGCTCGGCGCCGTGCCCCTCGTCCGCAGAGGGGCACGGGGCCGGGTCCGATGCCCCGAGGTGAAGGGTGGGCTTCCCCCGCTTGGTAACACTTGTTACCATCCGGCCATGGGTAAGACACAACTGGGCGCACGCGTCGACGACGACATCGCGGAACTGGCCAGGGCCCGGGCCAAGGACCGCGGCCTGAGCCTGGGTGACTACATCGCCTCCCTCGTACGGGACGACGCGGACGGCATGCGCAGGCGTGGCCTCGACGCGGCACGCCGCTTTCTGGATGACCACCAGGCCCTCTTCGACGAGGCCGAAGACACGGCGCGGCGCAGCGCGGGGGCACAGGCCGCTTGATGGAGCTCCACATCGACGTCCCCTGGATCCTCCAGGTCGCCGAGCTCGCGGGTGCCGACGACCCGGCGCCCGACGACTACGGGGTACCGGTGGCGGCCGTCGCCTGCCACCGCGCCGAAATCCTGGACCAGCCGGTCTACGACGGCCCCTACGCCCGCGCCGCCGCCCTCGTGCACGTCCTCGGACGGTGCCGCTGGCTGGATCGCTCCAACATGGCCGTGGCAGCGGCGACGGGCGTCATGTACCTGGAGGCGTCCGGTATCCCGGTCAAGCCCACCAGGGAGGACGCGATCGCCCTGCGAGACCTCCTACGCGACCCCACCTGCAGCGCAGGCGCGATCGCCGCGCTCCTGCGCACCTGGTCACAGCGCGCCTGAAACCATCAGGCAGACGAGGTCGCGCGGTGCCGGCGGCCGTTGTGTTCCTCGACCACCCGCACCGTCACCGTCCGCTGCACCGCCGCTACGGCGCCTCCTCCGCAGGCTCTTCCACACACACGTTGCCGTCCTCGTCGAGGGGCAGGTGGAGGACGCTGGGGGCGTGGTTGTTGACATCGGACGGGCGTGGGCCTTCGGGCCCGTCGGGGCCCCAGCGCAGCAGGCGGCGGGTGCGGGCGATCCGGTAGACCGTGCCGTGGGCCTCGACCTGGTTGAGTCGTTCCGCACGGAGCCGGTCCGCTGCGTCGGCGAGTACGGCCAGCTCCGCGACCGCGGGGTCGGTGCCCTCGGCCACGACGGTGCGTGCGTCTGCGCGCAGGTGGATGTCTTCCGTGACGTCCCAGGGGATCAGGCCGCGCTCGCGCGGTCTCCACCAGACCAGGGAGAAGTCCAGCGTCCGGCGCACGTCGTGGGCGGTGGCGTGCAGGCCGCTCCCCGGTGTCCAGTTCTCACTGCCGGACCGCTCCGCGACCCTGAAGACCGCGGGCATGAGCAGGACGTCGGGGTGGCTCTCCACGGCCCGCGCGGAGTCGCGCAGTACGGAGCCGGGGAACCTGGCCCCGCCGTAGGCCAGGGAACGCAGCGCGAGACGCTCCGCGGCCTGGACGGGGGAGAGGGGCGCGTCAGGGTCCAGAACCAGGCCGTCGTCGACCTTCGGGCCACGAGCGCCGCGGGTCCAGTCGGGGTGGGGCGGTTCGGGGTCGGTGGGCCGCGGCATCTCGATGTCGCCGTGGACGTCCATGCCCGAGTACTCCTCGGCCCTGACCACCCGGTAGCGGGTGTCGAGCACGGACAGTTCGTCGACGTATTCGCTCTCAAGCCGTGCGACCGCCTTCAGCAACGCACGCCGCTCGTCCCGGTCCTGGGCCTCGTCCTTGGCCCGGAACCACAGCAGGGAGTTCAACGCGTCGCGGGCCTGCTGCGGACAGCTGTGGGTGACCTCGACGACCACGCGCCACCGCCGGCCGTCGTCCTCGCACTGCGAGGCCACCCCGAACAACGGACCTCGTACGGCCAACGTGCTGGCGCGCACCGCCGCATCCCGGGCATCGGCCTCCACGGCGGCCTCCACCGGCTCCACCGGAACCCTCACAGCCACCGGCCACTCGCGGGGCCCCGCACTCTCTTGGCTCATGCCTCCATCCTGGCGCCGACCGCGTGCCCGCATCACGGTTTCACCGCATCGTCCCCCGAACGCGGTGCCCCGAGCCGAAGGCACCGCGGGACCTTCTCGGAAGCCGCCGGGGCGCGGCACCACTCGTAGCCGGCACCGGCGGATGACGTCAGTGCCACTCCCAGCGCAGAGACCGGAAGCCGGGCCCCGGGTTCTCGAAGACGGCGTGTATCCGGCCGCCGGCACTGATCCACACCGGTTCCCCCGTCACCGGCTCCCCGGTGACCGCGGTACTGAAGCAGGACCGGCAGCGCACCGGCACGGCGTCCGGGTGAAAGGCGACCTCCAGGGTGTAGAGGAGGGCGGGGGCGTGGAACCCCCGCCCGCACTCCTCGGCGCGCCGTCCGGTCTCGGGGAACCGCACGGTGTACTCGATCAGCGTCGTCTCACCCTCGGACAGCGTGCGATCCAGGAACAGTTCGGCGACCACCAACGGCACGCTGCGATCCGAGCGCAGCCGCCCGAGACGGGCGTTGCGCACGTCGGCGAACCCGGGCAGCGCTCCGTCCGGGTCTTCGCCGCGGAGGACCACCACACAGCGATCCACTCGATCCCGGGTCGCCTTGAGCGTCAGGCGGGTGGTCAGCCGGGCCCCGGCGCCGTGCGCGTCGAGCGCGTAGCTGTCGTGGGCGGCGACGCGCAACAGGCCGTCGTCCGTGCTGCCCAGCTCCGCCAGCAGCTCGGGGAGGCTGTCGAATTCCCGCCACAGGTGCGCGGTCTCCAGTACCTCGGGGTCCCGGTTGACCCAGCGGCCGCGAGGGCGGCGCGGGCCGAGCAGGGAGACCAGGCCGTCGGTGGGAACTCCCAGCAGCTCTTCCAGGAGCCTCACCGCCTGCCGGGACTGGGGTCGTTCGGGGCGGCTGCGGCCGCGTCGCCAGTAGCTGAGCGTGGTGACGCTGACCTCGACGCCGCGCAGGGCAAGCCGGTGCTGGATGCGCTCAAGGCTGAGCCCGCTGGCCCGTACGGCGCAGTCCAGGGCGGCCTCGAAGGGGCCGGTGCGGAGCAGATCGAGGAGATCCGCTGCTCGTTCTCGCTGTTGCACGGTCTGAAGCTCCAGTGGGGGTGGGACCTGGGCCGTCTGCCCGACCGTGCTGTGCCACTGGTGTCCACCAGTCTCTGGCCTCCTGCACCTGCGTAGCGTGCCTGGGGATGGAGGCACGGTCTGCGGCAGCGCCCTCGTGGGGGGATGAATCGGCGCCAGGCTAGCCACGGTCAGGCCGGATATCGACGAGACGTTAGACACTCTGTGAACAGTTTTGACCAAAGCTCAGGGTGCGACGGAGCCGTGGCCGAGGAAGATCCGGTCACCGGCCTCTTCACAGAGCCCGCAATTAAACAGAGTTGGCCCCCGTTGACCCGGGTTCCCGACGGCGGCCACGATCCCGGCCCATGAAGAGAACTGTTCTCGCCGCATCGATCTCGCTGGCCGTCGGCGGCCTGCTGATAGCCGGCGTGGGATCCCCCGCCGTCGCTGCCGACGCCGCTCGCCCCCACCCGCCCAAGGCCGACAAGGGCCAGGCCATTCAGGACGCCCGCGACTCGATCGCCGCCCACCCCGCGGCAGTTCGCGCGAGCTCGGACGACACCTTCACGTCCGCCTCGGTCCTGGTCGACAGGGACGGCACTCGGCACGTGCACATGACACGTGCGTACCGCGGCCTGCCCGTCCTGGGCGGTGACGTCATCGTGCACTCCGCACCCAGCGGGGCGTTCCGCGAGAGCACGCTGACCCTCAAGAACAGCCTCTCCCTTCCCGTGACTCCCAAGGTCAGCGCCGCGCGCGCCGAGACCCTGGCGCAGAAGAAGTTCCAGGGCAAGCGCGCCAGGACCACCAGCAAGCTGGTGGTGGACGCGCTCTCCGGCACCCCGCGGCTGGCATGGCAGGTGACCGTCGACGGCGTGGCCCCCGACCAGTCGCCGAGCCACTTCAACGTGCTGGTGGACGCCCAGACCGGCAAGGTCGGGCAGACGTGGAACTCCTTCCACACCGCCGAGGGCACCGGCCACGGCTACCAGGTCGGCGACGTCCCGCTGACCACCACCGCGATCTCCGGCGGCTACCAGCTCAAGGACGCCACCCGCGGCAACGGGGAGACCCGGGACGCGCAGAACCTGACCGCCACCAACGACAGCCCGCCGGCCGGCTGGGGCAAGGCCTTCACCGACACCGACAACGTGTGGGGCAACGGCACGCTCAGCGACCGCGCCACCGTCGCGGCCGACGCCCACTTCGGCATCCAGGCGACCTGGGACTACTACAAGAACGTGCACGGCCGCAACGGCATCAAGAACGACGGCGTCGGCGCCCGTTCCTTCGTGCACTACGGCAACAACTACGCCAACGCCGGCTGGGACGACACCAGCTTCAGCATGATCTACGGCGACGGCGCCCCCGGCGACAAGCCGTTCACCGAACTCGACGTCGCGGGCCACGAGATGAGCCACGGTGTCACCTCTGCCACCGCCGGACTGAACTACTTCGGCGACGCGGGCGGCCTGAACGAGGCGACCAGCGACATCTTCGGCACCCTGGTGGAGTTCAACGCCAACAGTGCGGCGGACGCGCCCGACTACCTCATCGGCGAGAAGATCAGCTCCACGCCGCTGCGGTACATGGACGACCCGAAGAAGGACGGCGTCTCGCAGAGCTGCTGGACCACCAACACCAAGAACCTCGACCCGCACTACTCCTCCGGAGTGGGCAACCACTTCTTCTACCTGCTGGCGGTCGGCTCCGGCTCCTCCCAGTGGGGCAACAGCCCGACCTGCGACGGCGGGACGGTCACCGGCGTCGGCAACGACGCGGCGGGCAAGATCTGGTACCGCGCGCTCACCACGTACATGACCTCGGGCACCACCTACCCCGAGGCCCGTACCGCGAGCATCAAGGCCGCGATCGACCTGTACGGCGCGAGCAGCACCCAGTGCGCCGCGGTGGAGAAGGCCTGGAGCGGCGTGGCCGTCGTCCCGACCTCGACCACCTGCGGTGGCGGCACCACGCCGCCGCCGAGCGGCTCCAACCTGCTCTCCAACCCGGGCTTCGAGTCCGGCGCGGTCAACTGGACCGCCAGCTCCGGCGTGATCACCAACGACACCGGCGCCACCGCGCACTCGGGCTCGTACTACGCCTGGCTGGACGGGTACGGCAGCGCGCACACCGACACCCTGTCCCAGTCGGTGACCATCCCGTCCACCGCTACGGCGCCCACGCTCAGCTTCTTCCTGTCGATCGACACGAAGGAGTCGGGCACCACGGCGTACGACACGCTGAAGGCCCAGGTCGTCTCCGGCACCAGCACCACCACCCTGGCGACGTACTCCAACGCCACGCCGAGCGGCTACACCCAGCGGACCCTTGACCTGTCGGCGTTCAAGGGCAAGACGGTCACGATCAAGTTCACCGGCACCGAGGACTCGTCCCT
Source organism: Streptomyces sp. NPDC037410 (assembly GCF_055602235.1). NCBI lineage: Bacteria > Bacillati > Actinomycetota > Actinomycetes > Kitasatosporales > Streptomycetaceae > Streptomyces > Streptomyces sp. NPDC037410. The sequence goes on from NZ_JBVJWR010000003.1 coordinate 373,351, forward strand.
GGCGACCAGCTTCCTGATCGACGACACCGCGGTCACCACCGGCTGACCCTCCCCCCAGGCTCCACAGAAGCATCCGATGGGCCCGACCGGTGAGAACCGGCCGGGCCCACCGTGCGTTTCGGTACCGCCCGGTGGGCGGGCGACACGGCGTCTGTCAGCGAGGAGGCCTTGACGGGTTCCTACGGCGATGTGAGCGGGGGCAGCGGTTCGCGGGTGGCGTGCCAGGCGGCCGGGAGAGCGGCGGTGCCCGTCCGAGCGGCGATCACTCCACCGGCGATGGCGCAGGTGGTGTCGATGTCGCCGCGCCCCGCGACGGTGGTCCACAGGCCTTCATGGAGGTCGTCGAGGTGTCCTGCCGCGCACCACAGGGCGTACGGCGCGGTATCGGGTCCGGACATCCGGTAGCCGGATCCCAGGACCTCCGCGGCGTGCCGGACCGAGGTGCGTGCCGGCATCCGGGCCGCGATCCGCAGGCCCGAGCGGACGTCGCTGTCGGGGAGGCGCGCGGCGACGGCGTGGAGGAAGTCCGGACGTGCCGGCGCCGGCCCGCCCCGGCTGCGCGCTGCCAGTGCCGCGGCGAGGGCCACGGCCACCGCCGCGGCGACCGCTTCCGGGTGGTGGTGCGACACCGCGCTCTGCCGGGCGGCCTGCTCGGTGACGGCGTCGAGGTCGGCGGCGTGCCAGGCGCCGAGCGGTGCGACGCGCATGGCCGCGCCGTTGCCCCAGGAGCCCTGGCCGCCGAACTGCCCGGCGACCACTACCCGCCAGGGCTCGCCCGCGCCGATCCGGCGGAGCACGTCGTGCATGGACGCTCCGTAGCCGCGGTGCGTGTCGTCGGCGTAGGCCTCGGCGAGGCGCAGGGCAAGCCGGCCCTGGTCGACATCGCCACGACCCTGGGCGAGTTCCCGAACGAGGACGACCGCCTGGGCGGTGTCGTCACTCCACCGCCACAGCGGCCCCGGGGGCAGGGTCCGTGTCTCCAGGGCTGCGGTGCCTTCGCGGCGCAGGATGCCGAACCAGCAGTCACCGAAGGCATCACCGAAGGCGAGCCCCGACAGCGAGTCCAGCACGGCGGCAGGCGGGTTGATCATCGGAGCAGTATCACAAGGCAACGGCGCCCCCGGCACTCCGATTTCGGCGCGGTACGGGCATGCCGTGTGGTCCACGCGCGTCACCCGCACGGGTTCAGCTGGTGAAGTAGCCGGCGTCGAGCCCGATCCAGCCGTTGAACGTCCGCTGGTCGAAGACGCGCAGCGATCCGTCCGTGAGGACTTCCCAGCGGACGGTCAGGGAGCCGGAGACCCCGGATCCGGTGGTCTGACCGACCAGGCCCTGCGTTCGGTTCGGGCGGATGTGCGGCGGGAGGACGAGGACCGTCTCGCCGTTGGTCCACGGGGTGCCGTCGGTACGGGCGAGCCGAAGGTGGATGTCGATGCGATTGCCCAGCTGGCGGTACTGGGGGGTGTAGTTGTCGGAGTTGGGGGTGTAGACGGCGGTGTCGTAGTCCAGAGCGGTCCACGGGACGTGGTCGCCGGTGCCGTCGGTGGTGCTGGTGATGCCGTAGAGGGCCATCTGGCGAGGTCCTGGTTCTTGTGTGGCGAAGCCGAAGACGAGCTGCGGCCCGTTGAGCGTCGGGCGCACGGTGATCGCTTCGGTCTCGCGGTGGGAGAGGTCAAGGGCGGTGGCGTTGAAGGTCCGCTCGATCATCTCGCCGGTGGTGATGTCGTAGACGTTCCACCAGGAGTTGCCCGGGCGCGGGTTGGTGGCGCTGTAGCCGCTGCCCTCGTTCTGGTGGACGAGGTCCCCGTACAGGCACCAGGCCTGGGTGCGGTAACGGGCCGGGAAGCTGTACAGCGGGGTGAAGGAGCGGCGCTTGAAGGCGTCGAGTTCGTAGACGCGGTACTCCTCGGCGCCGGCCACTTCGAGACGTATCCCCATGCGCCCGTGTTCGGCATCCAGGGATGCGGTGACATGCGAGGATCCCGGGACGGGGTCGAAGACCTCGATCTGGTCGCTTCCCGCATCGACGATGGCGTCGGCGGTGAACGCGATACGGCCGACACGCTTGCCGTAGGCGAAGCCGCTCTCGACGGGATCCGCGTCGGTCTCCAACCAGAGCCAGGGACGGCCGTCGACATGCTCGACGCCGAGTCCGCCGCCGTGGCCGACGCCCCTGAGGTACATGACGGCACGGACGGCGCCTTCGGGGGTCACCTCGTTGACACACAGATCGCCCCGGCGCTCGCGGTCGGTGCCGGGCAGGGCGGCGGGCTCGTCGGCCAGGCGACGGCCGTCGCTGATGAGTTGGGTCACGTAGGCGAGGCCGGTCACCGGATCGAAGGCCACCTGTTGGTGCACCCTGCCCTGCTTGAGCTGGATCTCCCCGCCGAACAGATCGACCGGCTCGGCCCGCAGGTCGAACCTGTGCCGTGCGTTCCAGCTGCTGCCGCCCGTCGGCTCGCTGTCGGCGGCGAGGGTCGCCGCGAAGGGAGCCTCTTGGCCGGTCGCCCGCGGGGCTCCGGCCGAGGCGAGGACAGGCGCCGCGGCCATGGCGGTGAGGAGGGTGCGGCGAGTCAGAGACATGACGCGAGGCCTTCGTAGCGCGGCTGCGACAGCACGACGGACACGGCCCGCACCGCGGACCCGAGGCCGACGTTGGCCAGGGTCGCCTTCGACGAGCTGCGGCGGCACGGTATTCGGACGGAACGGTGATTCATCAGCGTGCAAGCCCCCCTGCAAGATGATCTTCTGTACGGTGCCGTCATCCTTGCACAGCGAGAGACGAGGCTCGGCATGGAGCGCAAGGGGCCCAGCCGGCAGAGGCCCGTTCCGCGTCTGCCTATTGGGGTGGTGACGGGGGAGAGGCATCCGGGAGGTCTGGATCCTCCGGGTGCTGTACGTCGCCGCTGCCGAGCAGGACCCGGGCCCGGACCCGCATCGGCTCGTCGCCGCGCCGGGAGAGCAGGACCAGCTCGTCGACCCGGGCCGTCATGGAGCCGAGGAGGGCCTCCGCCTTGCGGGCGAGGGGGTGCGGGTCCGGGGCACGGCCGAGGGACAGATGCGGGGTGAAGCCGTGCGAGTGCGATCCGCACAGCGGGAAGCGGAGCTCCAGGGACTCCCACAGCCGCGCCCAGGGCTCGTGGTCGGCGGCGGCCGGGTCGAGCCAGACGGTGGCGTCCTCGCCGTGTCTGAACCAGTGGACGCCCGCCAGGCGGGCGGTGAACGGCGGCGTCTCCGCGAGTGCCGCGGCGACCAGCGGCAGGGCCCGGGGGAACTCGGCCTCGGGGACGAAACCGAAGAGCACGTTGACGTGCGGCGGCCAGCGGTGGATCTGCCGGTCGTGTGCGCGGCGGATGTGTTGGATCGGCGGCCACAACTCCGGGGGCGGCAGCCAGGCGACGGCGGTGCGGTTCGTCGACGGGACGGCGAGGACGTCGCCGGGTGCCGGGGCCGGCACGGGCCCGACCTGCCCGAGGAGGGTTTCGTCGAGCCGGTCCATGCCGCGGGCGCGGTCCCAGACGACCTGGCCGTCCGCCTCGAAGAACAACACCCGATGCCAGGGGATCTCCCCGCCCGGTACGAAGTCGCCGAGCAGGACCCGCTTCGGAGGGGCTCCGCGCTCGGCGATCCCCATGACGAACCGCTCGGGGTCGAAGCGCGGGTCCCAGAGCACCCGGTGGTAGATCTCGTCGCTGGTGTGCACGTCAGTACCTGCCCTCGACTATCAGGGTGACGCGCACCCGGCCGACCGTGCAATGCAGACGGCGTGGTGCGGCGGGCCGGTGCCTCGGGAGCGTCGGGGCCGGGCGCGGGTGAACTATCTTGGGCGGCAGTGAGATGAGAAGGAGACACTCCGTGGCATCCGGGCAGCAGGCGCGTGCACAGGCAGCCGCGATCACGCCGGGCAGGCGCTCGTCCGAGACCAGGACCGAGACCGAGGCGGGGGTCGAGACCGGCTCTCCTGCCGAGAGGGTGCGGGCGCTGTTCGGCGGGCACCGGCTGTCTCCCGCGCAGCGGCGTATCGCCCAGTTCCTGACCGATCACCTCACCGAGGCCGCGTTCCTGTCCATCACCGAGCTCGCGGAGCGCGTGGGGGTCAGTCAGCCGTCCGTGACCCGGTTCGCCTCCTCGCTGGGATTCAGCGGCTACCCCGCGCTCCGGGAGGCGCTCCAGCCCCTTGCGCTCAGCGCGGTCGCCGGTGCGCCGGGCGAGGGGGAGGAGCGGCATCGTAACGAGCTCCAGTCGGCGATCGACGCCGAGATCGAGAACCTGACGTCCCTGCGGCGCGCCCTCGCCGACCCCGACCGGATCGTCGACATCGGCCGCGAGCTGGCCCGGTCCGTCCCCCTGACGGTCGTCGGGCTGCGGATCTCGGTCTCCCTCGCCGAGTACTTCGCGTACGCCGCGCGGCGCATCCACCCTGATGTCCGGGTGGTGACGCGGGGTGGCAGCGTCGCTTACGACGGGCTGCTCCAGGCGCGCGAGGCCGGCGGCACGTGGGTGCTGGCCTTCGCGATGCCGCGGCACGCCAAGGAGACCCTCGCCGTCGTGCGTGCCGCCCGTGGCGTCGGGCTGCGCGTCGCGCTGATCACGGACCTCGCGCTCGGGCCGCTGGCCGACGAGGTCGACGAGGTGTTCACCGCGGGCACGGGCTCGCGGCTCGTCTTCGACTCGTACGCGGCGCCGGGGGTGCTGTCGGCGGGCATCCTCCAGGCGATGGCGGACGCGGACCCGGAGCGTACGCAGGCGCGGCTTGAGAAGTACGAGCACGCGGCGGAACAGCACGAAATCTTCATGGACGACTGAGACCGGCTGAGAGGGACCGAGACGGCAGGGGCCGGGTTCCGGTCTGTGATGCATGATCATTTGGAATGAAAATTTTCATTCCCTTGCTTACTTGACGGTATATATATTTACTAAGAGGGCCCCCACGGGCCCGATCGGCACATCGAAGGCTGCCCCCTCCTCCTCGGACGGCCCCGATGTCCCGACGGTCCGCGCGCCGCGTCATCGCGGGTGCTCTGTGGCGGCTCCGACCAACCCCTGGGTCGGGGCCGCCGCGCAGAGCCACACCGGACGGCCACAGCACGCATCAGAGGCCCGCAGCCGAGGTCCGGCGCGTACTCAGGTCGTCGCAGGGACGGGGACGGGGCCGGTCTGCAAGGGGGCCCAGGCGTGGTGGATGGCGGTGATGCACGCGCGGGCCCACTGATCGGGAGCCGGGATGTCGAGCAGGTCGTGCAGTCGGTTGATGTGTGCGGTGCGTTCGTGCGCGGGCATGGTCAGCGCGGCGTGCAGGCTGGCGACGAGGTCTTGCGCGCTGAGGGGGTCGGTGAGCAGGGCCGCGGAGCCGATGTGCTGAGCCACTCCCACGTACCGGGACAGCACGAGTGTTCCGGGGCGATGGGTGGCGTGGTGTGTGGTGACGTACTCCTGGGCGGTGAGGTTCATGCCGTCGGCGAGTGAGGTCACCCAGAACACGTCGGCGGCCAGGTAGTGGTCGATGACCTGGGGGAACTCGAGGTTGTGGGGGATGTATTCGACGGGCTCCCAGGCCGGTGTGGCCCAGCGGCGGTTGATGCGGTCGATCGCTCTTTCGAGCTCCTGACGGGTGGTGTCGTAGGCCTCGATGCCGGGTTCCGGAGGCGGGCAGATCAGACGGTAGGACACCTTCCCCCGGAGCTCGGGTCTTCGTGTCAGGAGCTCATGGAGTGCGTGGATCTTGTGGACGGGCGCTTTGGCATAGTCGAGCCGCTCCACGGACAGGACGAGCTGACCGTCGCCACCGTCGTCCTGCCGCCGATGCCGGAGGCGGGCCTCGGCCATGCGGGCGACGGCACGTCGGTCGATGCCGAGGGGATGCACGCCCAGGCGGGGGACACGCCTGGAGGCAGAGGCGAGCAGCCGGCGGAAGTTGTCGGCGCTGTCCACGGTGTGGAAGCCCGCCCAGTCCAGGTAGGCGAGTGACGTGATCAGTTGCTCGGCCGCTGGAATCCGACGGAACACCTCGGGCCTGGGGAACGGCGTGTGATGGAACAGCCCGATCGCCAGGTCGGGCCGCTGCGCTTTGAGAACCGCCGCGACGAGCCACAGGTTGTAGTCGTGCAGCCAGACTGTGCCCCCCTGCGCCGCGAGGGAGCCGATGTGATGGGCGAAGTCGACGTTCACCCGTTCGTAGTCAGGCCAGTGACGGGGCAGATCACGGATGAGATCGGGCTGGGACATCAGCGCGGGCCAGAGCGTCTCCTTGCATACGCGGTGAAAGTAACCGGCCCATCGCTCGGGGCTCAGCGGCAGGAGGGACAGCGGAACCCCGGCAGCCGTCGCGGCGGCGGTCGGCGTCCTCTCACCGGTGTGGGCCGCTGCCCACACGGCGTTCAGACGCTCATCAGCGAGCGCGCTCCGCAAGGTCGGCAGGATGCCGTTCGGACTGCACGGCGAACGCCAGCCGCCGTCGACCCAGCGCACGGGGGGACGGTGATAGCCGACCGTCACCGACCGGCTCTCCAGCCAGCCCAGACGCTCCATCCCCTCCAGAACAGCGGCAGCGCCCTCCCACACGGAGTGATGCACGTCCTCCCTCGCGGGAGCGGCAGCGGCCAGGGCCGTTTCGGCGTTCGCCACGACGACGGCGTGTGTGCCACGCGAGAGCATCGAGAGGTCATTGAGCGAGTCCCCCACCGCCAGCACGGCCTGCCGCGGCCAGCCCATGCCGCGCCTGAGAAGCTCCAGTGCGTTCCCCTTGCTCGCAGCGGCCGGCAGCACGTCGAAGAACTGGCCGGACGAGTAGGACCAGGAGCACCCCAAGGCCTTGACCGCGTACCTCAGCGCGCCGGTGAGATCCGCCGGATCCAGACGGAACGAGCACCGGCCTTCCTGCGGCACACCGTGCTGATACACAAGCCGCGGGAAGGCCTTCAGCTGAGACCGGACGAGTTCCGCGCCTGGCCAGCCCTCCCGTAGCTGCTCCTCCAACGCGCGGACATGCAGCATCCGCGGGGCGTCGACGACGCTCGCACCGACGTCCGCGATGATCCAGCGCGGCATCGGGACGAGGGGATCATCGCGCAGAAGGGCCTGCACGGAAGCAAGACCGCGCCCTGTGGCGAAGACGAGAGTGATCTGCGGATGCCGGGCCAGGGCGTCGCGCAGGCGCCGCCGCTCCTGTGGTTCGCCGCCCAGGAGGGTGCCGTCCAGATCGGTCACCAGCACCCTTGCCGCTGAAACTGCTCGCCGCTCCATCGGAGTCTCCCTTCACCGTCGTCGTCTGCTTCCGCCTGCGGCACTTCACCAAGCGGGATCGTGGGTGACAGGGTTGATGGGCAGGACCTCGTCACCTGCTTCCTGCGACGAGGCCGACGCCCGCTGGAACTCCCGGATCGCCTCTCCGAGCAGTGACTCGCGACAGTCGTCGCTTTCCAGGAGCCGGACGATCAGGCTGTCGGGCGCATTGCGTACAGCTTCCACGAGACGATCAGGGGCAGGCTCATGCGGTGCCATCTGGACCTCCAGTGCTACGGAAGAGGAGCGGCAAGCCGGCGGGCGCAAGGCCCGCTGAACAACGCGGACAGAGCACGGGCCGGCATCACCAGGCTCATGTGCCGTCCTGCGGCTCGGATCGCTGCAGCGCGCGACGAACCAGACGGCGCGCCGAAACCACTGCCCGGCACATCGACAGGCGGGCGTCTCGCAGTCCATCACCAGGCTGTCTCGCCTGGATGCGGGCCCCGGAGGGGCGCCGTTGCGTGAAAGCCTCGCCGGAATCGCTCGCTACAAGCCCGTCGGACCCACGGCTTCAGGACTGCTCCTGAACTGCGCCTACACCGGTCATGATCGCTCTCACCGCCCTGGCGCGCGTGATTCTGACCGCCATTGGAGTGATGGATCGCGCTGACGGCAGATGCATGCCGGGGATCTGCCCGGGCAGACACAGCTCCCTCGGCCGGGCAGACGGCGCCCAGGGATTCCAGGCCGACGGCCACCGGGATCTCTCCGGCAGCCACCCCGCCTCACCCGCGGCATGGGGGTGCGGCATGCCTTGATGCGCCCCAGTTGCTGCTCTGGGGCGCGGAGGAGGGCTTCCCTTCTTAGGGTCGCCGTCGGCATCGTTGGCCTTGGACATGGCGGGACTCGTGGGCACTTACCACCGCACCTGCCATGGCTGTTCCCGGTGCTCCGCCGGGCTGGTCCATCGCTCCCCGCGCGCAGAGGTTCGCGGTCTCCAACGTGACGGAAGCGCGGACGCCCTTCTTCGCCGGCTCGGCGATGGCCACGTACCGCCGATGGGGCCCCTTGCCCAGCGCGGTGTTGCACGGGTCAGCCGGTGAAGTACCGGTCGAACACCTGGGGCAGGTAGTCCGCCGTCAAACCAAGGCGACGTGCTGCGGCCTGTGAGGATACGAAGGCGATCTCGTCGAGCTCCGGCCCTGAACCGGACCTGGCTTGCACCACGGACAGATCCGCATGCAGGAGGCGTACGTGCGCCCCGGACGCAGGGGGGCAGAGAAAGTGGAAGCCGAGACTGCCGAACCGGGTGCCCCGGGTGAGGGCCCACAGCCGCAACTCCTCGACGGCGACACGTACACCGGTCTCCTCGACCAGCTCGCGGGCGGCGTGTCGGCGCAGATCTGCCATGGTCAGGGGGCGGCCGGCCGGGGGCGGTTCGACCGCACCGCCCGGAAGGCCCCACCGGCCGGGCGCCGCCGTGGTGGCAGACCCACGCCCGACCACGAGACCGTCTTCGGTGGGCAGGAGAGCGGTGACGAACACAGACCCGGGGACCTGCTCAGGCGGCCGTAGCCGACGCAGGGCTCGGTAGCGGTACGTCATGGGCGCCCAGCGGACGACCAGGCTTCCGTCTCCGGACTGGTCGACGCCGAGGGCGGCCACCAGCGGTCCGTCGAACGTGGCGGGGTTGAGGGCCGTCGTCTCCTCCCACAGCCGGTCCACCTCACGTCTCTCCCAGGGGGACAGGACAGGCGTCGGCCGCTCGCCGAACACCAGCCCGCGGGCGTCGAGGAACTCGACCGGAGAACTTCCAGGTATCGCTCGGAGCACGTGGGCCCTCCCCCTCGCATCTGCCTCCCGCGCCTTGCGGGGAGGGCCTCAGGCGGCAGCCGGGGCGCCGGTCACTCCGCAGCGGTGAACACGTGCTCGGCCGGCGGGCCGACGAGCAGTCCCGGACCCGCCGCCAGTGCCTCGGTCAGATGCGGGCTCGACAGGTGCGCATCGAACGCGGCGCGGTCCTCCCACTCCTCGAACACGATCCACGCACTCGGGTCCTCGGGGTGAACGTACGCCTGGTAGCTGATGTTGCCCGGCTCGGCCCGCGACGGCGCGACCAAGGACAGGGCCTGCTCACGGACCTTGCCCTCGGCGCCAGGGGCGGCCTTGAGCAGGGCGATCGCGGTGACCTTGGGCATGACGAGCTCCGTTCGACGCGTAGTTGGCGGGACGCGCGAGTCTATGGCTGCGCGCCGAACGCCACAACGCGCCACCGCTCGTACCCGCGTTGCCGGCTCAGCCGCCACCCGGCACGCCCGAACGCCGCCGTCTCATCGCATCTCCCTTACTCGCACCGGAGGGGCGTCCTACGACCGGGACTGGGACCGGACCGGACCGGTCCCAGTCCCGGCGGCGGCCGGTCAGACCTTGCCGTTGTAGTACGTGACGTCCCAGTGGTGCTTCTCGCGGGCGTACACGTTGCCGTTCGGGGACTTGTAGAGCAGGGCCCCGTCGCCGCGCGTGCCGGCCTTCTTGTAGTGCTTCTTGATGTACGTGTCGAGACAGGACGTCTGTACCGACATGTCGACCTTGTAGCCGCTGCGGTGGGTGTACGTGCCCCGGGTGCTGTGACCGACCTCGGTGCCACCGGTGATGACCACCGTGCAGCGGCTCGCCTTCTTGAAGGCGATGGCCCCGGCGACGGTGGCCCGGTTGATGTTCGTGAAGGACGTACAGCCCTTCCGGTTCCAGTCCGAGCAGTTCTTGCTAGACGTCCACGAGACACCTGCCGCGCGGAACTGCTGGGAGGCGGCCGCGTGGGTGTACTTGGCGGGGGCCGCGTCGGCGGATGGCGCGACCGCGAGGAGCGGGGCGGCGACCGCGGCGGCGAGGAGGGTGGGGCCGGTCCACTTGCGCATGACTGTGTGTCCTTTCGTCAGCACACCACCTCACCCGTTCGGGTGAGGTGCGGAGATGAAGCGGAGATGAAGTCGTCCCCCGCACCGATACGGCGGCACGCGGACGTTCCGCGGTGGGGGCGGTCGGGACGCCGGGAGCGGCGACGCCCTCCCGGCCCGCACACCGTGCCGCGCCGAGGCCCCGCGCCGCTAGCCTCGGCACCCGCCAGCGCTCATGCGTCCATGCACGCATGGATGCACCCGGCTGGCCTGCGACGATGCACATGCATAGGGGATGCGACATGGACCGCACACGGGCCGGCGCCGAGGAACCCGCCCTGACTGATCCGGCCGCGGCGCTCACCGCCGTACTCCGGGCGTGGTGGGAGGGGTGCGCCGGGGTGCGTCCCACACAGAAGGCCCTGGCCCGTCGGGCCGGGGTCGATCAGGCGACCATGTCCCGCTATCTGAACCCGGGACGGCCGATGGCCGCCCCGCCGTCGGTTGTCGAGGCCCTGCACGAGGCCCTCGAAGCACCGGACGGCGAGCTGGGCGAGGCGCTGCTGCTCGCCCGCGCGGCCCAGGAAGCGCGACGCGTGCCACGCGCGCGCGTGCCGCAGGCGCCAGACGAGGCGGTGCGCTCCGGCGCCCCGGGCACGGTGGCGGTCGCGAATCCGGCTGCCGTCGCCGTACCGGTAGCCGTCCCGGTGTCGTTACGCCGGATTCTGTGGCTCCTGCTCACCTGCGGGGCCTTCGCGGCGGGGCTCTGGCTGCGGCCGGTGATCGCCCCTCCCGGCACCGGTACCTCCACTGGCGGGGCCGACATGGCGGCCTCGCGCGACGAGTGGCCGGTCGTCCGCCTCGGCGATGTGCTGTGGGAGGCGCGTACGGTGCAGTACCTGCTCAAGGCGAAGGGCCACGCATTAGAAGTGACCGGCACCGTCGACCACACCACCGTCAACGCGATCACCGACTTTCAGAAGTCCCTCGGCCTCGTCCGGGACGGCCGCGTCGGCCCCCAGACCTGGCCGAGGCTGGTCGTCCCGCTCGGCGGAGGTGACGACGGTCCGGCGGTCGAGGCACTTCAGTCGCTCCTCACCGGTGCCGGCCATCCGACCGTGGTGAGCGGCACCTTCACCTCAGAGACGGAGGACGTGCTGCGCATCTACCAGGCCGAACGGGGACTCCCCGTCACCGGCAGGGCGACCCACCGCGACTGGCTGTCCCTGGTGAGCCACCAGGGCCCGCGCTTGCACGGCTGAGACAACCGAGCCCGGGGAGCGCCTCCGCGTGGCGACCCTGGTCGGCGTAGGCGACGGCGGTGCGGTGGTCGGCCATGGCGAGCCGCGCGGCGGGCCGGTCCTGCGTGGCGTACAGCCGCAGCAGGTCGTGGGTCTGTCAACGGCCGGGCATGGGAGGCGGGGGTGAGCAATCCGGCCTCTGCCAGATCGTCGAGCACCGGGGCGGCATGCCGCCCGTCGCGGCCCGGCCGCGGCGGGCTCCGTCCCGGTGTGCCGGGCTGGTACGAGCGGGAGGAGGCGGAAGAGCCGCGTCTACAGGGGCGTCAGATGCCGGTAGGCGCTGGCGAAGGCCTGCCGGACGTCGTTGTCCCCGGCCTTGAGCAGGGACAGCCGAGTGTGCTCGTCCCGCGGTGAGGCGGTCGACCCCGGCGAGCCTCGAGAGGCGCGAGCGGCTGGTGACCAGTGGTCAGCGACGGCAGCTACCCCTCACACCGCCACCGCCGGTGAAGCCCCATGAACGAAGCCGTTCTCGCACGCGCGGCCGCCTCAGCCGTGCCGCACGGACTGCCGGTGCCCGCCGGCGGGCATAGTAGGGGAGTGATCACCAAAAGTGACGGGATCGACGGTGGCCGTGACGGCGGCCGTGGGGGATCTGAAGGCGCCGATGACGAGGAGGCGCAGGCGATCGTGGTGGGGGCGGGACCGGCGGGTTCTGCTGCCGCGGTACACCTGGCGCGAGCCGGTGTGGACGTGCTGCTCCTGGAGAAGAGCGGTTTCCCCCGGGAGAAGGTGTGCGGTGACGGGCTGACCCCGCGCGCCGTCCACCAGTTGGTGCGGCTGGGCGTCGACATCGACGCGCCGGGCTGGATGCGCAACAAGGGAATGCGCTGGGTCTGCGCCGGACACCAGGTGGAGCTGGACTGGCCGCGTCTGGGCGCCCTTCCCGACTTCGGGCTCACCCGTAGCCGCCATGACTTCGACGACCTTCTCGCCGCCCGCGCGAGCGCCACCGGAGCGCGCCTCCGGACCCACGTGAAGGTGACGGGCACCCTGACCGACCGGGCGGGGCACGTCAGCGGCGTGACCGCCTCCCGCGGGCCGGATGCGGAGCCGGTCCGCTACCTGGCCCCGTTGGTGGTCGCGGCCGACGGCGCCTCAGCGCGTACGGCTCTCGGCCTCGGGTTCGAACGGGACGCGAAGCGACCCGTCGCGGCGGCCGCCCGCCGGTACTACCGCAGCGAGGCCCGCACCCACGACCCCTACCTGGAACTGTGGGCCGACCTGCGCTGTCCCCGCACCGGACTCGACCTGCCCGGGTACGGATGGGTGTTCCCCATGGGGGACGGGCGTGTCAACGTGGGCCTCGGCGCCCTGCCGCAGCAGCGGCGGCGCCGGCCCGTGGACCTGCGTGCGGCGCTGGAACACTGGCTGCCCCGCCTGCCCGAGGAATGGGGCCTGCACGAAGAGAACGCCGAGTCGCCCTTGCGTAGCGCGCCGCTGCCTATGGGGCTGAACCGGCGACCGCAGTACAGGCGGGGCCTGCTGCTCGTGGGTGACAGTGCCGGCATGGTCAGCCCGTGGAGCGGTGAGGGCATCGCCCAGGCGATGGAGGCCGCCGAGGTGGCGGCGGAGACCATCGCCCTGGGGGGGGGGGGGGGGGGGGGGGGGGGGGGGGGGGGGGGGGGGGGGGAGGGAGCCGGCGCCTGCGTGGGCACTCAAGTAGGGGATGATCGCATCCCCGGGCGGTTGTGATCTCCCCCCTCCCTCCCCCTCCCCCCCCCCCCCTCCCCCTCCCCCCCCCCCCCCCCCCGCGCCGGGAGCACGCGCTGCACCAGTACCCCGTCGAGATCCAGCGCCGGTGGGCGCGCTACTACCGGCTGGGGAACCTCGCGGGAGATCTCGTCTTCTCCCGGTTCGGCTACCGGCCGGTCCTCCACCCCCGGGTGATGGCGTCGCCGCATCTCCTGCGGGTCCTGGCCCGCCTGCTGACCCATGTCAGCGACGAGCCCGCGCAGGACACCGTCGACGCCGTCCTCCACGCACTCCTGCGCCTCGTCCCGGTGCCTCAGCGATAGCCCAGGCCCGGTGGCCGGCACTTGTCGCGCCGGGCATCCGGCACCGCCACCCAGTACGGAAGCCGTCTCATCGATCCTCGTCGACCCCGGACGTCCTGACCCGGCGTCGCCTTGCCGAGGCCAGGCACGACGTCACGTCCGCACTGGCAGCGAAGGGACTCCCACGAGCCCGGGCGGCCTCCGAAGCGGCCCGCAACGTCTCCATCGCCCTGGGCGTCGTGATCTCCTGGCTCTACGACCCCGACCACGTCGACCTTCGAGCACTCCTCGACGGCGCCCTCGCCCACCTCCCGACCTTCGCCCGCTCCCAATAGACCCCTTCGGCCGGACAGGCCACGCGACCTGACCACCCGTCGCAGGCGCGGGCGCCGAGCTCGTAACAGGCCGCGTTCTAGCCGCCCAGGCGGACGATGCGCTTCGAGAAGTAACTGCGCGACAAATGAGGACGCCAGTCAGCGAGGCTTGCCCGTGTCCGCAGCGGCAGGACACCCACGTTCATGCACGTTGATCAGATGCCGTCTTCGACGCTGTCCGTTCGGGCGACGTCTGCGAGAGGCTCATACTGGCCGCTGGCCTGGTCGAAAGTCATGACCTGCCCGGTCTCGATCTCGTACACCCAGGCGTGGAGTTTGAGTTGCCCCCGTGCCAGCGCCGCCAGTGCGCTCGGGTGGGTGCGCAGGTGCTCGATCTGGACGAGGACGTTCTCCTCGACGCACGCTTCCAGCCGCTCGGTCTCGGAAGCCGTGGCGTAGTGGTCGTCGATGAGCCGCCGTGTCGCCTCCGCGTGGACGAGCCACTGACGTGTCGCGGGCAGTCGTTCCAGTGATGCCGGGTCGAGCACCGCAGACATGGCGCCGCACTGGGTGTGCCCGCAGACGATGATGTCCTTGACCTTCAGGGATTCCACGGCGTACTCGATGGCCGCCGCCTCGGCCCCGGGCATGGGGCCGTAGGCCGGTACCAGGTTGCCCGCGTTGCGCAGCATGAAGAGATCGCCGGGGCCGGTCTGCGTCACCAGTGAGGGCACCACCCGGCTGTCGGAGCAGGTGATGAAAAGGGCCGATGGATTCTGGCCGGTCACCAGACTCTCGAACAGCTCTCGCTGCTGCCCGAAGACGCCGCTCTGGAAGATGTGGATCCCCTCGATGAGTCTCTTCACGCGCTTCCCCTCAGATGTCGGCCGTGGCGGTCCGGCACGGCTGCCGGGTCACGGGGTCGGTGCGCACGACGGTTCACTGTTTCGGAGCGCCAGGTCAGGCGCCTGCCGATCAGCTGCTGGTGTGTGGTGCAAATCGACCACACCACTCCTACATGATCACCCGCTCGATGCGGGTGAAGGCGCATCGAACAGCGACGGCACACCCCGTCATCGGTGTCGGCCCGCTCTGCCGCCTGCCGCCTCGATCCGCCGAACCTGCAGTGCGAGGTTCTGCTCAATATCCGATAGGGCCAGAGGCACCGCGCGGTTGAACCTCTCTGAAACCAATCAAGCTGACACGGGCCAAGTCTGCTGCTCATTCGCCCAGGTGGGGCCTATCCGCAGTACCGAACGGGTTGTCGATCACGTACCGCCACAGGCCGTCCGAGCCGTGCCGAGCGACATCCGTGGCTGTGCCTTCGATGCGGACGTGTTCTCCGTCCGGTCCCTCGCCGTCGATGACCCCATCGACGATGAGCAGCGCGATGTCGTCGGCGACGTAGGTGTGCCGAGGGCGGACGCTTATCGGCAATCCCAACGACTGGAACTCGGCGTTGCTCATTGATCACGACCCGATACGCGCCCTGACGCCGCGTCATTCGCCGGCGCCCTCGTCGTCCTCGTCGAGGTGGACGGTCGCCGGGTCACGCAGTGGCCGCAGGCCCTCACCCGGCGGGCGGTCGGCGAAGCCGTATCGGCCCAGCGACCCGCTGGTCCTGATGCGGGCCACCCGACCGACGGCGAGGGAACCGAGGCGGTCGAGGGCCTCCTCCGCGCCGAGACGGCCGAGGGCGGCATCACGCGCCTGCGCTGGTACTCCTTCTACCAGCTGGCAGAGTGGGACCGTTGAGGGTGAGGCGGCGGGTCATGACGGTAATGAGTGCCCACGACGCGAACGAGCACGCACCCTCTGCGAGACAGGCACCGTTGGCCGGCAGGTCACTTCACACCACAGCCCGGCCGACTCGCACAGCATCAGATGTCGCCGCGCACCACGGCATGAAGGTGCTGATCATGCCATCCGTCTTCGTGCAGCAGGGCGCCGCGCATCGTGCCTTCGAGGGAGAAGCCGGCCTTCGCCGCTACTCGACACGACGCCGAATTGGCTACGGCGTGGCACAGCCGGAGACGGTGCAGACCAAGT
This sequence comes from Streptomyces sp. NPDC037410, assembly GCF_055602235.1. Classification (NCBI taxonomy): domain Bacteria; kingdom Bacillati; phylum Actinomycetota; class Actinomycetes; order Kitasatosporales; family Streptomycetaceae; genus Streptomyces; species Streptomyces sp. NPDC037410. Next base: position 389,130 of record NZ_JBVJWR010000003.1, read on the forward strand.
TCGTCGAACGCCCACGCGGTCACAGCCTTCGTGGCTTCGACCATGGTGCCGCGACCGCGTTCTGTGGACAGAATCCAGTACAGGATCTCGGCGCTGCCGCCATCGAGGTCGATGTCACCCCAACCGATCAAGCCCACGGCCTGACCGCCGTCAGGTCGGGCGATGGCCCATATCGCGCTCTGCTCGTTCTGCCAACGCTCGTGCATGCGCTCGATCCGCTTGCGTGCTTCCGTCTCCGACTTCACAGCGAGTCGGTTCCACTGGCGAATGGGCGGTTCCTGGGCGGCGGCCACCAAAACGTCGGCGTCGTTGACGTGCCAGGGACGCAGCTCAAGACCGTTGGGGAGAGCCAGCACGGGCTGTTCCATTTGGGCCAGGTGGCCTGCGGGAACGACGGGCGGGACCGGTGAGGTGATCATCGCGACATCGTGCCACAGCCCGACGTCGAACCCGCGGTGTCCACTACCTGACCGTGGACCCGGCGAACCCATGCGGTCACAGCACTTGGGCGTGTGCCGAAGACCCTGGGCAGGCCGGGCGGCGCGTGCCAGCATGACGCCGTGACGCAGATCAGCAAGGGGGAGGGCCTGCCGGCCCCCGGACAGTCAGGGCAGGCCGGACCGGTCCCGCTGGAGATCCCGCACGGAGCCGTCGGCAAGTCGTCGCGCCCGGGGCCGGACACGGGTTCGGGGCCGAGTCCGGGTTCGGGGCCGGACGCCGGTGCGGGACCTGGTTCGGGTTCGGGCACGAATACGGGTACGCACCGCGGTTCGGGCACGGGTACGGGCTCCGCCTCGGAGGGCGCGTCGGCCTGGTCCGGGTCCGGCGCGCGGGGGGAGGACCGCGCGCGGCCCCCGCGCCGGATCGACCTCGCGGACGGCGGACGGTGGGCGGGGCTGATCGCCCCCTCGCCCGCCCCGTCCGCCGGGAGGACCCTGTCCGCCGGGACGGCCGCGGCCGCCGGGATCCTTGGTGGGGAGTTCGAGGACATCGTGTACGTCGGCAGGGGCGACGCCAAGTTCGCCATGGAGGAGACACCTCCGCCCGGTTACGTCCTGGTCGACGTCGCGCGTACGGGCTCGGGCATCTTCTGGATGGACTCCCTCGACTGGAACGGTAAAGAGGCCGTCCACCTCGGCAGAAGCTTCCCGCCCCACCGGTTCGACCGGAGGGTGATGTGGTGCGACAACCTGTACCCCCTGCGCTTCCGCGTCCAGTGCGACAGCCGGGACGAGTGGGTGGTCGTGATCCGGCCCCTCAGCGCGGTGCGCGCGCTCGGCGAGGGGGCCACCGGGCGAGGCTCCGACGTCCTGCTCCACACCGGGCCCGCGGGCGAGCTGTTCTCCCGAATGCGCGCGGCGGAGGAGGGTGGGTGGCTGCGCATCGAGGGCCACAAGCCGCGTCGCCCCGGCGCCCCCGCCCCGTACCCGGACGCACTGGCGAGCGAGACGGGCCGGCGCCCGAAGGACGCACGGGTGCTCCCCGAGGGGCCCCTGGTCCTGGCGGTCGTCAACGGGGACGGCGACTGGTCGCTCGAAGTCCGGCCGGCCCGCCTTACGGAGGAGAAGAAGCCCGGCCTCTGGAACCGTCTGATCGGGCGCTAGCGACCTCGTGCGCGATAAGGGATAGGTACGTCGGACCGGTTGAGCTGAAGACAGCTGTCTGGCCTGGTGACAGCGTGCGCCGGTGCGCCGGATCGGCTCGGCCGCTGGCTTCGGCGGCTGGATCGTGGAGCAATCGGTGGCGGAGCTGGCCAAACCCTTCACGTTCGTAGTCGGCAAGGACAGTGTGCTTCGGCTGGCTCGCTGCGACGAAGCGAGTCCATGGCCTGTGCCGTCGGAGACACGGTCGTAGAACCTTGAGGGCCGAAGGTCACAGCCCATCGTTCATGGCCGCGACGAGGACAGTCGCCCCGTACCAGACGGCGAACTTGTCGTATCGCGTAGCAACGACGCGCTGTCTCTTGAGGCGGTTGATCCCGCACTCGACCGCACGGCGCTCGCGGTAGTCGACCGGGGCGAAACGCGGTGGGCAGATGCCCTCCTCCACGACCACCTGTCGGCGCACCCGTGGACGGGCTCAGCCATGTACGGGTGAACGTGCCCACCTCGTACTCGGACCCGCCCATGCCAGCTACACCACGTTGAAACCGCGCGATGCGTCGTAGATGTCAGCCTCGATGACGATCACGAAGAAGGTGGTGACGACGTAGTGGACCATGACGTGGTCTTCCCACGCGCTTCGCGTCACCGTGTCGCTCATGTAAGCAAGGTGGCTGTCGGCGCCTTCGGGATCAGCTGTGATCCTCTTGACGAGACGCAGGAACTTCCCCCGGTCCTCGGCCGGCATGTAGTCGCGGAATCGGGCAACCTGCTCAGTGAATTGCACGCGTCTCTTCATCGGGGCCGGATTCTATGGACACAGCGAAGCCCCCTGCAGGGAATATCAGCGAGCGCGTACTCGCCCGGGGGTAGTCCAGGTGGTGGTCTTCCCCTCCTGGAAGCCGAGACGAGGCCAGATTGCCGCGTCCAGGTGGTGCGGTGGTCGCCGTACGTGTGACTCCATGCGGCCATGGCCGAGCTTCCCGATGTCGGTGTCGACATCGCGGCAGACGAGCATGCCATCCTCCCCAGCGCCGTCGGCGAACTCAACTTGAGCACGTTCGTCTGTACCCGGTTGAGCACTTCCCTGGCTCTGGCAAGAATTTCGTAGCCGGAGATCATCTCGATGACGCGGTCGCCCGCTCCGTATAGCGGCGGCGGAGGTGGGCGATCAGAACGACGCGGTGTCGAAGGAGAGGGACGCCGGCGCGGCCGGCCATCAGGCGTTTCTGCAGCTTGACGTCGATGATGCGGCCTTCGTTGACGCCGGAGTTGTAGGGGGTGGTGATCCCCTGGGCGACGGCGTGCTGGTCTTCGCGAAGGGCTCCGGCGAGGCCGACGAGAGGGGCCAAGCCGCTGCGTGCCAGGTCGTTCAGCCAGCCCGGGAGGGGTGTCGCGTCGCGCTTGTCGAGCATGGCGGCGAACCGGCGAACCAGGTCGTGGGTGACCTTGAGTTCAGGGCAGTGCTCCAGGAGCCGGGGCAGTCGGTCGTTGATGTGGAGGTGGCGCCGGTGCGGGTGGGTGGTGATCCAGCGGGCCGTTTCACGTGGTGAGGGCGGCCGCTCGCGTGGTTCGTCGAGGGGCAGGCCCCGCCGGAGAGGTGCGACGGCCATCTTCACGCGCTGGTAGTGGCCGAGGTAGCCCTTGGTCTGGAGTTCCTCGTGCAGGATCTTCGCGCTGTGTTGCCCCTCGTCCCAGCGTTGTTGCAGGTAGTCGAGGTAGGGGTCCAGGGCGGAAGGCTTGCGGGGTGGGCGGCGCATCACCTCCTGCCAGGTGCGGGCCCGGGCGTATTTGCTGACCGTGCGGCGGTTCAGGCCGAGCTCGCGGGCCACGGAGCTGTGGCTCTGGCCGGTGCGGGTCAGGGCCTGAACGGCCTCGAACAGTCTGCGGGCGTGTCGTGCGGCCCGGCTGCCCTCCGCCGTATTCTCGGCAGCCTCCCCGGCCGGTGCGGGATCGCTCTCGCCGGCCGGAGGAAGGGCGGCAGGCAGGCAGCCGCGGTGGGCGGAGGCGATGTCCTGGACACGGCGGGAAAGCCCCTGCCACAGGTGGAAGCGGTCGCTGACCTGTACCGCAGCGGGTGCCCCGCCCGCGATGCCCTGCCGGTAGGTGAGGGAGCCGTCGCCGCAGGCGACCTCGACACCGGGGTGCTTACGGAGCCACCGGCTGAGCTGTTCGGCGTCGTGCCCTTCCCAGAGGGTGAGCGGAAGCCGGGTCGTGGCGTCGACCAGGAGGGTGCCGTAGGTGTCGCCGTAGAGCGCGAAATCGTTCACCCCCAGCACCCGGGGCGTCACCAGCGGCGGGAGAGGTACCCGCATCAGCTGGGACAGGACCGTGCACCGCGAGAGCCGGATGTTCAAGATCCGCAGCATCCGGGCGCCGCCCCTGCCTGCCAGCACCACGCCGACGTCCTCCACCAGGCGCTGCAACTGCGGCGTCCGACGCTGGTAGCGCACGGTCAGCCCCGCTACCTGCTCGGCAAAGGTCACCTTCGGGCACGTCGCGTTCTCGCAGTACAGACGGCGTACGGACAAGTCGATACGTACAGGCCGACCCCCGAGACAGACGTCGGCGAGGCGCCGTACGTAGCGGCTGTGGCACCACCCGCTGAGCCTGCCGCAACCCGTACACCCTGCGGGAACACCGGACCTCGTACGGGCGTGAACTGCCACACCGGCCTCAGAGACATCAACCGACACGACCAGCACATCAGCCAACTGCGGTAGCAAGCTCGCCAGTTCAACAGAGCACAACGACAGGCAGCCCGCTATGCGAACCGGTCGACCGTGTCACCGAGACGATCTCCGACTACGAAATTCTTGCCAGAGCCACTTCTCCCCGTACGCCGACAGCGCCTGTCGTGGGAGCCGGCGGACTGGGCCTTGCGCTCAGAGCGCCCGCTCCCCGGTACCGCGCAGCACTTTCCCAGCATCCTGCACAGCGACGAACCTCATAGCCCGCGGTGCGGAATCGTCCTGGCCCAGGGCATTACCCGCGAACACAGCGACCGGTTGGCCCGAGCCCGGCACCTGGCCCACGCCGTGACCAGCGGACCCGAGTCATCGCTCCCCAGCCGCGGTCGGTAGTGGGAATCACGACGAACTGTTCCCCGCGGCTCGGCGGCGAGGACCCGCAGGCCTGTGGGCCCCGTCCGGCGTGCGTGCCGGAATCCGGCCAATGATTGACGTGAGCATGACATTTCATGATCCCCGTGGCACGCTCCTTGCGCGTCGCGATCCCGGATGGAACCGCATGCCGCCGGACGTGCCGCCGTACGAGATCTCTCCGCACTTCTCCCGCGAGGCTTCCCGGCCTCGCCCCCCATACGCCACCAGGACGTGGCAAGGAGGAGCGACATGAGGCACATCTCCCGTTACACCGGCATCGCGGCCCTGACTCTCGCGACGGTCGTCGCGAGCACGGTCGCCGCCACCGCGATCGGCCCGACTGCCGAACTCAAGGCTGACGGCGTCATCGTGGTCGCGGGCAGCACCTGTACGTGGACCGGTGCGAACACCAGCGCCGCCGCGCCCAGTGCTCTGTCCATCGACCGGGCCACCATCAACCGCCCCGGCGGCAACCTCGCCTGCGATGGCGGGATCACCGCCACCCTCAACAACAACCCCGCCTTCACTTTCGACGATGCCACGGCCACCGCGCGCACCGACGTCATCGACATCACCGGCCAGCAGTCGTTCATCAGCTGCCGCTACCGAGCGACGTCCCTGGTCTGGGACCGTGACGGCTCGACCCGCAGGTACGTCAACCGTGCCTTCACCGCCACCCGCACCTCGGGCAGCTTCCTCTGCCCGGGCTCCGTCACCACCGCGGCCGGCGGCGCCTCCGTCACCTTCCGCTGACCCGAAGGCCGCACAAGAGGTACCCCACCGCCTTTCCTGCGCCACCCCCGTGAGAACCGCCTTCCCGGCGCCCACCCCCGTGAGGGGCGCCGGGAGGCCACCCTCACCCGGCAAGGTCTCCGGGAGGGCTACCGGATGGCGCCACTCGGCACCAGGTGGCCGGCAACGGCTGCCACCTCTACATTCACACCCTCCAACCCGACATCCGCGTCCGCATCGTCATCCGCCTCCGCCTCTGGGACACCCCACCCCCGCCGCCCACCGACGCCGAAGGCCACACACCCGTCACCCTCGACTCGGAAACCGGCATTCCCGTCGTCAACCAGCTCACTCAACAACAAGGCCGTCACCAGACAACGGGGCATGACAAGCCACAAGGACCACCCGGCCCCTACCCATACGACCAGACGGCCATCTGGTTCACTGCCGCCGGGACGAGCTTGGAACCAGCCGTGCCCCCACAGCGTTCCCCAGGAGAACGAGAACGCTGACGATCTGCTCTCAGGGGGGTGGCATGTCGCAGACATGGAAGATCACGATCATCGTGCTGGGGGTGGCCGGAGTCGTCTCCACACCGCTGATCTGGCTGTTGGACGGCCCTGACGCGGGACAGATGGTGGGGGCCTCCGTCCAGGCGGCCGTGGCCGTCGCGGCCCTGGTCTGGGCCCTGTTCCAGCGTCCGGGCGACCGCACCGACGACGCGGCGGTGAGGACCGGACAAGCCCATGCCACCGGCGGTGGTACGGCGACTACCGGCGTCAAGCGCGCGCAGGGCCGGGGAAGCGGCTCGGCGCGGGCCGAGAGAACCGGCGAGGCCACCGCCGACGGCGACGGCAGCAGGGCCACCAGCGGGATCGAGTACACCTGAGCTGCTCGATCAGACGGATCAGCCCGAGAGCACAGTCGGATCGACGGGAGGAACGATCGTCTCGTGGCCGCAGAACACAAGCGCCCGCAAGGTTCCGCTGACTCTGCCAACTCCGCCGACTCCGCCGACTCACAGGTGTCGGTGACTGACACAGGCGACGCCTCGGCGACTTCGGGGGGTACAGCGATCACCGGCTACCAGGGCCCGGCTCCGGGGAGCGGTGATGCTGCCGCGGCTCCCGCCGACGTGTCCCACACGGGGGATGCGACCGCGTCGGGCGGAGGGATCGCGATCACAGGCTCCGTCGGCTGTGTGACCGTTGTGCAGCAGCGGGGGCCCAGCGAGCCCGCCCCATGGCGCCACCCGGTCGGTGTGATCCCGTCCCGGGCACAGTTCTTCCAGCACCGTGCCGAGGCGGACCGGCTCCGGGCGGTGCTCGACGAAAGCAGCACCGCGGTGCTGACAGGGATGGGCGGGGTGGGCAAGACCCAGTTGGCCGCCGACCATGCCCGCAGCGCCTGGCGAGACGGCGGCCTCGACGTGCTGGTCTGGGTCACTGCATCGTCCCGCTCGTCCGTCGTGTCCTCGTACGCGAGAGCCGGCGTCAAGCTGTGCGGAGCCGAACCCGACGATCCCGACCAGGCGGCCCGAGCCTTCCTGGCCTGGCTCGAACCCCAGGCCGATCAGGAGTCGCGCCGGTGGCTCGTCGTCCTCGACGACATGGCCGACCCCGGCGATCTGACCGCGAACCCGGAAGACCCCGACAACAAGTACAGCCTGTGGCCGCCCGCCAGCCCGCACGGCCGCACCCTGGTCACCACCCGTCGCCGCGACGCCACCCTCACGGGCGACAACCGCCGCCCCGTCGAGGTCGGCCTGTTCAGCCCGGCCGAAGCCGTCGCCTACCTCGACACGTCGCTGTCCCTGCACGGCCGTCATGAGGCCGCCGACCGGCTTGCCGCACTGGCCGCGGACCTAGGCCACTTGGCCCTCGCCCTGGCGCAGGCCGCCACCTACATCGCCGACGCCGCAATCCCCGTCGACTGCACCCCCTGCCCCCACGAAGAGGGGGAGTGCCCCAGCTACCGCACCCTGCTCGCCGATCGCGCCACCGCGCTCGCCGACCTCGCCCCCGACGCACTCCCCGACGAACAGGGCGTCCTCGCCGCGGCCTGGTCCCTGTCCATCGAGCGCGCCGACCGGCTGCGCCCCGTCGGCCTGGCCCGCCCCCTGCTCCACCTCGCTGCCCTGCTCGACGCCAACGGCATCCCCCAGACCGTACTGACCAGCGCACCCGTCCGTACCTACCTTGCCGCACACCGCACCGCGAACGACCGGCGCTCGGCAGGGGAACCGGCCCCCGTCTCCTCCCGGGACGCGGCCCAGGCCATGCGCGCCCTGCACAGGCTCAGCCTCATCGACCACACCCCGAGCACCCCGCACCAGGCCCTCCGCGTCCACCAGCTCATCCAGCGCGCGACCCGCGACACCCTCACCCCCGAACAGCGGGACGCGTGCGCCCGTACGGCTGCCGACGCGCTCATCGCCGCCTGGCCGGAGATCGACCGCGACACCGAGTTCGCCAGCGTCCTGCGGACGAATGCCGGAGCTCTTCTCCGGCACGAGGAGAGGGCGCTGCTCCAGCCGGCGGTCCATCCTGTCCTCGGCAGAGTCGGCACGAGCCTGGGTGAGACGGGCCAGGCAGGCGCGGCCGCTGCCCATTTCCAGTACGTGGTCGACGCATGCACCCGCCACCATGGCCCGGACCACCCCAGCACCCTTGAGGCCCGTTTCGAAGGAGCACGCTGGCTGGGGGAGACGGGGGACACCTTCGGTGCGATAGAGGCGTACAAGCGACTGCTGGAAGACCGCCAGCGCATCCTGGGCACTCACCATCCGGACACGCTTCTCACCTACCAGAACCTGGCCTACGCAATCGGAGAGGCGGGCGACGCCCCAGGCGCGGTGGTCATGTACGAGCAGATCCTTCCGTTCGTGCTGCACCTGCGGGGCGCTGACGCTCCCGAAACCTTCATCACGCGCCAAGAACTCGCCCTTTGGCGCGGGGAGGCGGGAGACGCGACACGCGCTCTACGGGAATGCGAACTGATCCTGCAAGACCAACTACGGGTGTTGGGCCCCGACGCCCCACGTACGCTCGCCACTCGATTCGATCTCGCGCGTTGGCTGGGGCAGACCGGGAATGTCGTGGGCGCGGTTGACGAGTATGAGCGGCTGGTCGCCGATCGTGTACGCGTGCTGGGCCCCCATCACGTCGACACCCTCGCCACCCGCAGTCAGCTCGCCCGCTGCCGGCGGGACGCGGAAGACCGCGAGGGCGCGATGGCCGAGTACGAGCGGCTGCTCCCCGAGATGCTGGAGGTGTTGGGCACCGGACACCCCATCACGCTCAATGCCCGTCGAGGCTTCGCCGAGACGCTGGGGCGTCTGGGTGATGCGGCCGCTGCGGTCCGCGAGTTCGAGCAGCTGGTCGCGGACTATTCGTACGTGCTGGGCCTCCACCACGTCGACACCCTGGCCATCCGCGGACGGCTCATTCTCTGGCGGGGGGAGGCGGAAGACTGGGCCGGGGCTCTGGATGCCGGAGAACAACTGCTGGAAGACCAAGTGCGACAGCTGGGCTCCCATCATGAGGATGCCCTGGCCACTCGCTTCTTCCTCGCTCATGCGCAGATGATGACCGGGGACCTGGCCGGGTGCTTGGCGGCCTTGGAAGGTCTCTGCGTCGACATGGGGAGGGATCTCGGTCCCCACCATCCCTACACCCTGAACGCCTTGCAGTGCTTTGCCGTGTTCCTGAAGATGTCGGCGAACGAAGGCGGTGTGAGCACCGACTTCGCCGAGATGCTGACCGCTCGGGAGCAGGCGTCGGGCCCTGAGTATCGTCAGATTCTCCTGGCCTGGAGCGCGTTGGCTGTGCGGCTGGCGGAGACGGGTGACCCGGCTGCTGCCGCTGTCATCGGCGCCGAACTGCCCGCACGTCTGGCGGGAGCGATGGGGCCCGACGACCCGGAGACCCTCAACAGCCGCCACAATCTCGCCACCTTCCTTGGGCGGGCGGGATATCCCGCAAGCGCAGCCAGGATTCTCGCCGAGCTGCTGGTCGACCGGTTCCGGGCGCTGGGCCCGGAGCACCCGGACACTTACCTCACCGAGTCCGAACTGACCGGATGGCTTGAATTAGCCGAGGACCCGGCAGCCGCCGCGACCACCTGTGCCGAACTGCTGGAACGGGTACGAGCCGTCGTGGGGCCCGATCATCCCCGGGTTCTCGAGCTCGCACGGCGGTGCCGCCCGTAGGGGTGATCGTCGGGCCGGCGCCGCGAGGGGCCCGGCGGTGGCGGGCGACAACGGCCCGTCCGGCGCCGGCGATGTCGAGACGACTCTCGCCGAGCCGGTGCAGGACCTTGGCAAGCACGACCACAGTCAGCACCTGGTCGAGCTCACGTCTGTTCGCGGCAGCCTGGGCTGGCGGAGCCCATAGGATCTGCGGCATGGCAACAAGACTCGTGCAGATCAACATGAAGGCCCAGGACGACTCCGCCCTCGGCCGGTTCTGGGCGGAGGCACTCGGGTGGGGTGTCGACAGCGAGGGACCCGGCGTGACCAACCTCGAACCCGTGGGTTTCACCTACCCCGACCCCGTGGCCGTCTGCATCGACATCGTCGCCCGCCCGGAACCCAAAACGGTGAAGAACCGGGTGCACCTTGATCTGGCCACCACCTCGACCGCCCATCAGGAGGAGCTGGTCGCACGTCTGAAGGATCTCGGCGCGACGCTCGCCGACGTGGGTCAGGGCGATGTCCCCTGGACGGTCATGGCCGACCCGGAGGGCAACGAGTTCTGCGTCCTGGAGCCCCGCGCGATCTACCAGGACACAGGGCCGATCGCCGCGGTGGTGGTGGACTGCACCGACCCACGAGAGATGGCCCGGTTCTGGGGCGAAGCAATGGACTGGACGCTGCACGAGGTCACCGACGACCACGCGACCATGCGCTCCGCCAAGGGCGTCGGCCCCTACCTCGAGTTCCTCCGCACCCCCGACACCAAGAGCGTGTGGAACCGCGTCCACCTCGACGTCCGTCCCTACCCCGGTGACGACCTGGAAGCAGAAGAAGCCCGACTGCGCGCGCTGGGTGCCACCGACCCCGGTATCGACCAGTCCGCAATCTCCTGGACGGTTCTGGCCGACCCGGAAGGCAACGAGTTCTGCCTCCTCGCGCCTCGCTGACGTTGAGCAGCGACTCCGGCTGGTTCCGGGCGGCGGCGAAGACGGCGTGGCGTCAGCACATGCCGCCCCATAGATGGACGACGCCAACCGCCCGCCGCCACCACCTGACCCGCGCTTGATGAGGCACACCATCAATGTCCGATCGAACGCGGTAGATCGTTCATGGGACAGCCTTTGGGTGAACGTCGAAGGGGAGCCAGGTCTTGGGAGCCGCACAGCGGGGAGTGTCTATCGCCGACTGCTGCCACGGTGTCGTCGCCAAGGGCGGTTCAACGTCTTCATTGCGCCGCCTACTCGATAAGGATCGTTGCTCCGTCGTTGCCATGTCTTGCAGACGTCAAGCCTCTCTGCTCTTCCAGTCACAGACCGAGGCCAGGAAGGTCGGCGCGACCATGTAAGGGTTGTTCTGGCCGCCGATCACCTCGACGAGGACGGCCTCGCCGACGTCCTTGAGCACTCGAATCTCATTGCCGACGCGAACCGTCAGGCCGCTGCCGTCGTTGCCGTCGGCGTTGACGACGAAGACCTGGTCGGACATGGACTCAAACTTGTTTCCGAACGCTCTCCGCAGCTTCTTGTACGCAGCAGTTGTGCCGGCTTCGGCACCGCGCAAGGTCAGGTAGCTGAGCACGCCAACGCCGACAAGCAGTACCTTCGGGCCGCCGACCTGCTTCGCGGTGGTAGTCATCCACTGGTAGCCGCCGAGATTCCCCACCCTGGTCCCCTCACGGTTGATGATTCGGCGAAAATACCATCACGGTGATCACCCGGTTTCTGTGTTCCTGCTCTGCATGAACACAGAAAGCCGGTTTGGTGCGGCGGACTTCTGCTATGGCGAGAGCCACCATTACGCTGATGATGGACCTGGGCCTGCCCGACTCGTCACCCCCGAACAGACCGCAACCGATACCGTGCCCGCCGACGGCGGGAACGTGACGCTGACCCTGAACAAACAGGAACCGCAACTGACGTTGCCCTCAGCGACCGGTTCAACGGGGAACGCTTCGAGAAGGCCCTGCAGGTGGTACTGAACTCCGTCGTGTTCCGCTCAAGCGGCCAGGCCTCATTACCTGGGGCACCGGAACAGAGATGTTCAGCAGCTTCACAGACCCCGTCTTGGTCACGCTGGCCGTCCTCGCCTTGCGCGGCCGCATCAATCGCCGACCTCTACGAACGTCCGCACCCGGAGCGATCGATGGCGCGGGTCCAGCGGGCGGTGGCCGCGGCGACGTCGGTGTCGGCGGCGGTTGCGCACCGGAAGCGCACCGGGCCTTCATCGCACGGCGTTGTCTACCCTTGCTATGCCAGGCTCCCGGACCCGGCAAGCCCGCAAGCCCGCCACCCGGCTCCGCTTCTCCGACTGCGTCGCCTTCACTGCCCGGCCACCCCGTCGACGCCATGGCCCGGCCCGACGCTGAGTGGCCGGCCGCTCATGCTGCGGTCATCGCCTGGGAAGGCGGCCCGCGAGGGCGAGCCCCGTCACCGTCCTGTCGCTGGTCCCCACCTGTACGCGACTACGGGGGTCGTCCCCTCGACCCGACGGCGTAACCGGGCGCTGGAGTCCAGGCGCCCCGGGCAGGCGCGCGACGCGACGCGCACATCAAGTTTGCCAGAGGAATATGCCAACCCGCTGCGCGGAGACGCCTCGATGCATCACCGTGGATTCTGCGGCCGTTCGGGACGCCGTGTGCCGACGAGGAGGCGAGCCAGGATGACCTGGAAGCGTGACGGGTTCGAGTCGCACGAGGGCAAGGTCGGGGTGCTGCTGGCCGACGGCGGCGAGCCGGGTCCGGTCTACTTCGACCTGGGCAGCGGCTCCCACTTCCACGAGTCGACGGACTGGTGGGCGTACGACGGTTCGTTCCGCAGGCCGACGGCGACTTCGACGCGGGGCAGGTGCGCATGCGGGTGGCGCGGCGAGCGCACCTTCCCGATCGAATGGCAGAAGGTCGACCGCGACCACCTCGATGCCTATGACACCTCAGGGCCCGAGGGCGATTGGGAGGACCACATGGACGAGGTCGCCGCGCACGCGGTGCCGCTGCCCGGGGACCTGGCCGGCCTCCTGCAGCAGTTGCACGAGCGCCTGGACGAGCTCGTCGACGACAATCCGCTCACCGTACTGAAAGCCGTCGGTGAGCTGGAAGCAACCGTCGCATTCTTGGGAGGTGTTGAGCAGGGTCAGGACGCTGCGGCAGAAGATGTCGGTCAGCGGGATCTTCCCGACGTACAGGTGACGGGACAGGAACTCCGGCGTCACCTCCTTGACCCGGTCGGTGAACGTCTCGACCAGGTGGGTCAGCGCGTCGGCTGCCGTGGCCGCGGTGAGTGACGGCGGGCAGGAGAGGGTGAGCTCCGGGTCGATGACGGCGGCGTACGTCCACCGCCCTCGGCGACGCCTTCTGGTTGGAGCCGATCGCCGCAGTGCCTGGCACCCCCCGCGTTTGCCGGAGCCGGCCGCACCGTCGAACGAGCCACCGCCTACCCGACCGACCGCGATGCCCTCACCACATTCCTCCTTGCCCATGCCGGCATCCGCATGGTCCTTGAGGTGCGGTGTAGTGCCCTGGTGGTATGTGGTCGGTTGTACGGGGCGAACCCCAGGGTTGCCCCGCCGGCCCGGTCAGCCGACTGTGGTCCCTTCTGGAGTGTGCAGGTGGGTTGTCAGGATGCTCGGGATCGGACCGATTGCTTCGGGTACGACTTCGGCGAGGGCCGGGAGCGCGTAGTGCCAGGCAGGAGTGGCCATGACGCGGTGGAGCATGCTGCTCGCTGCCTCGTGGTCGGGGAGTGTGGCGGAGGTGGTCTTCAGGGCCAGGTTCTGGATGGCGCGGGTGAAGGGGTCCGTGCCGGTGGGGTAGGGGACTGGGCTGGGGCGGCAGGGTACCCGGGCGAGGTACGTGGCGACGGCGGTCAGCACGGACGCCCGATGGTGTCGGGCGACGGGCAGCGCGGCGACTCGCTCGACGCCGGCGAGGTCGCCGACTGCCGCGTGGAGTACGGCCAGTGCCGCGGTCGGGAAGTGTTCGGGTCCCCGATTGACGAGGTCCTGGGTCAGCCAGGCGATCTGTCGGCCGGGGTCCTCGCCGGCGCCGATGCGCAGGACGGCCTGCACGAGGACGTCTTCCGGCTGCCGGGACTGCGGACCGCGATGAGACTCCTGCGCCCGTGCCTTCTCCGTCACCGAGGCGAAGAGCACCTGCTGTTCCGGTGCGAGGCGGGCAGCCAGCGGGAGGAGTTCGGCGACGGAGCTCAGCAGCCCCTGGCTTCGGATCGCGTGCTGGGCGGCGTCCAAGCGCTTCAGCAGAGGCAGGACCAGGTCGCCGGCGGCGGCGGGGGCGAGCGGGGCGAGTTCCGTGGCGACAGCGATGCGCACGGCCCGGTCGGCCTTCCGCCACGCCGCGCGCTGCCCCGCGCTGGCCGGCCGCTCGTGTCGGGCTACGAGGTCCAGGGCGGACTCCACCTCGTTCGCGCACGCCAACGCCTGCGCGGCGTAGGCCCAGCTACCGCTTGACGCGTTGGAGCACGCGGCTGCACGAGCCGCTTCCTGTGCGTGACGGCGTGCTGCGGCCGATTGACGGGAGTCTCCGTAGGCGAGGGCCATGGCGGCGTGGACGCGCGCCCGGTCGGCAGGGTGGCGCACCAGGTCGAGCAGCCGCATGGCATCCGCCGCCGCATCGGTACGGATGAGCGCGCCCACGAGATCCGGTAGCCACACCGGACCGCGGCCCGTGCCGGCTGCGGACATGGGCAGGAGGGCCAATGCCTGCTGCAGGCGCTGCTCCGCCTCGTCGATGCTTCCTTGGTCGGCGAGCGAGAAGGCTTCCTCCCCGACGCGGCCCGCCTCGGCGAAGGGCAGGCCCTCGTCTTCGTTCCCCTCTTCGAGCTCGTGCTCCTCGGGCAGGACGCCGTGGCCGAGTTCCAGCATGCGACCGGCCACATCCTGCGTCGTCCCGGTATCGGCCAGTGCCTGCGAGAGGACGGCGAGCGTACGCCGGAAGCCGAACTCGGCATGGAAGGCGTCTGCTGCGGACAGCCCCCTGGCGTCACCTTCCAGAACGTCGTCGAGCCATCGGCACGCCACGGCCATGAGGCGCCCGGCCTCTGCAGGCCGGGTGCGGGCCACGAGCGAGGCGGCAGCCGCGACGACGGAAACGTGCTCCAACGTGGGCGCCTTCTCCCACACCTCCGTCGCGTGTGCCAGGACCCGGTCGTGGAGGCGGTCGACGCGGTCCTGATCTGCCGTGGCCACCGTCTGCCAGAGCTCGACGGCGGCTGCGGCGGACCCTTCGGCCGGGTCTTCCGCGGCGAGCAGCTCGGCCTCTTCCTCCAGGTCGTCCAACAGCGCTCGCGCATCGTCCGGATGGTCCGGTGCCAGCAGGCGGGCAGCCTGCGTCCAGGCCTCGTTGCGGGCCGCACCCGTGCCACGGGCGGAACGCAGCAGGGCGAGCCCGTCCCGGCGGTCCTCATCCCGGCCCGGGCGCACTCTTCCGCCCGGGCGGCCCGATCCGGTGCTTTCAGGTTCCTGCGCCAAGGCCATCTCCAGCAGGAGCAGGGCCACCTGCCCTGCTCCGGCCTCCGCCTCGTCGGCGGTCCAGCCTGGGCCGGCTGCCTGCGACACCTCAGTTCGATGTCACAAGATTTCTCATTGGTATGACACAGAGTGATCCAGGTCGTGCCGGATGCAGCGAGACGTCACTTGCGATGATGCGTGACATGGTGCGAGAAAGGACGGGACATCTTGGTGAGATGTCCTAAGGGATCCATTGGTTGACCTGCGGATACCCATCAGTCCCACTGGTCTTGACTGGAGACTTCACGTGCGTGTGAACGACCAGGAGGGCTCCCCGGAATGACCCCACGTGCGTGGGGACGGCTGGGCGTCGGCGTGGAGGAACTTGGTGAATTCGGAACGACCCCCACGTGCGTGGTGGGGACGAGGGCAGCCTAAGGGCTTGCAGGGAAGCAACACGTTGATTCCCTGCAAGCCCTTAGGCGAGAACTGTGACGTGATGCAGGACTGACCCCTATGTGTCTGGGGAGCGCATAGCTCATCAAGACCCTTGAATACTAGAAAGAGACCCCACTCATGTAGGGGACGACGTCCGGTGGCCGCGTAGCGGTGTTCTGAGGCCGGAACGACCCCCACGCGCGTGTGGGGAAGACGCCGCCGCGTGAAATCTGCGTACGGTCATGACGGAACGACCCCCACGCGCGTGGGGACTACCTCGGCGCGTACGGTCCGGACTGGAGCGCGCTGGAACGACCCCCACGCCGCGTGGGGACTACCACCTGTACCCGGATGACCTGCCGACCGGTTGGGAACGACCCCCACGCGCGTGGGGACTACCGGACCTGCTCGAAGTTCGGCTCGCTGTTGAACGAATGACCCCCACGCGCGTGGGGACTACTCGCGGCTCTGGTCCTCGATCCCGTGCGTCAGCGAATGACCCCCACACCTGTGGGGACTACTGGGCCGTCGGTCAGGGACGCGCCCGTCCCACACTAGCCGACGGGGGAGAAGCGGGCCTGGTCGAACTCCGCCACGTGTGAGTGGGCAGGCTGTCGGCGAGGGTGGCGAAGTACCGCTGGTCGCGCCAGGCTTCGCGGTTGCCGATGACGAAGAGCCGGCGTTTGGCGCGGCTGACGGCGACGTTGAGGAGGTTGGGGCGCGATGCGGCCCAGCTGCGGGCGCCGGGACTTCGGGGGTCGGTGCCAAGGACAAGGATGACTACGTCGGCTTCTTTGCCCTGGGTGGTGTGGACGGTGCCGACCCGGTCGTGGGGGAGCAGTCCCCGGCATGCGGCGCGGGCTCCGGCCACGACGGCCCGGAAAGGGCTGATCACGTAGACGTCGTCGGGCAGGCTGATGCCGTCGGTGTCCTGCAGACGTTCGAGGATCCGGCGCAGTGCCCGGCCTTCTTCCGGGATCCAGTGTCCGTCGGTTTCGGTGGAGGTGACGTCGACCCAGCTGCTGGGCGGGCTGTAGGCGTAGGGTCCGCGGTCCGCGGTGCCGAACACCATCAGGCCGTCGTAGGCGATGGTGTTGCTGATCTCGAACATGGGATCGTCGCAGCGGCGGTGGACCCGCAGCGGAGAACCGACCCAGGTTTCGAGACTTCCGTCGGCCAGCTCGGCCGGCAGAACAGTCCCGTAGAGGTTGGTGCGGTCGGCCAGCTGCTGGACGGACGTCCGCCCGGGCGACCACTCCTCGTCCACGCCGTACTCTGCGCGCAGCGCCTGCTGGGCCGTCCACGGCAACGGCACGACGGGCTCGAGCTGCAGCGGATCGCCCACCACGACGGTGCGCCGGGCCCGCCAGATTCCGCCCACCGCCATCTGCGGGGTCGCCTGGCCGGCCTCGTCGATGAACAGCCACCCCAAAGCCTCCGGACCGAGCCGCCCGAACACACGGTCCAGCGAGGCGAACGTCGTCGACACGACCGGCACCACCATGAACAGGCTCTGCCACGCCGCCCGCAGATGTCCCTGCGGAACCGTTGAAGGCACAGCGCCCGTCACGACGTCCATGGCGCCCAGCAAGTTGCCGTACATGGTGCGCGCGGTGCATCGCAGGAACGCCTGGTGAAGGTGAAGAGCGGCGAGGAACAGTTCACTGCGGGCCAGGGTGACGGCCGTATCGGCCCAGGGCGCGGCCAGTTCCCGCGCCGTGTCATCGCTCAGCCAGGCATCTTCCGGAACATGCCGGCCCCACTGCCTGTGTGCCGCGGCGATGACCTCTTCCACCTCCCGCACACGCCCGTCCGCCGCCTCCTTGGCTTGTACACGGGAGGCGAGCTCGGCCGTAGCGTCACCGGCGGCACGACGAGCGCTGCCGAGCGCGACCTGAGCCGCGTCACGTACCTGGCGGGCCTGCTCGGCCCGTGCGGCGAGTTCCTGCTCCTGACGGTGCCAGTCCCGCGCCGCACGCCCCAGCGTGAACAGGCTCACCACGAAACCGGGCCGACGCCCGAACTGCTCCTGATGCCGCGCCTCAGCCTCACCCACTCGAGCCTGAGCGGCCAGCCACGCCTCCTCGGCGCCCGGCACCAGCCGGCGGCACCGATCCGCCTCGGCCGAGGCCGCCCGCACGTCCGCGGCGGCGGCGCGGGCGGTGTCCCGCGCCGCGGAAAGACCCGCCAGAGCCGAAGCGGCGCTCTCTCGCTCCTCGCACAGGCGCTCGACCTCGGCGAGTGCCTCGGAGAACCGGCCCCGAGCCTCCCGCCACACGCCGCTCTGAGGCGTCTCACGCCACTGCTTCAACAGGTGAGACAGCCCCAGGCCGCTGTCGATCCACGCGTCCTTGCCCCGGCCGCGCGCCCGCGCCCCTCCCACGGGCGGCGCCGGCACGCCGGCGTCGGTCGTCCGGTACTTGCCGTGCCAGAACCGGTTGACGAACTCCATCCTGTTCTTCTTGCTGCCCAGCCTGGCCGCCACAGCACCCCAGGCCGGATCACCCGCAAGGAGCCGGGTGGCCTGCTCGGCGAAGTAGTCGGCCCCCTCACGCCACTGCTTGCCCAAAGCCGCTCGCGCGGGGATCTCGGTGGAGATGTTCTCCACCGCACCGTTGTTCGCCGAGGCCACCACCATCTCGAACCCGGTGAAATCCTCCCGCAGCGGCGTCACCCGACGGGTGTAGTCCCCACTCTTCCACGTCAGCACCGAGGCATCCGCGAACGCCTGCGAAGGCAGCGCAAGCGCGGCCAGCCGCCGGGCACGCTCGACGATATTCGCCGCGAAACAGTCCCGCAGCATCGTGGTCTTGCCCGTCCCCGGCGGACCGTTCACCGCGAACAGCCCGCTCGCCGGGGCGAGCTCCTCGAAGATCGTGTTGACCGCGAACTGCTGGCTCAGCGCCAACGGATGCTCCGGCTCGGCCGGCCACCGCCCCAATGGGGCCGACGACGGGCCCACCGCACCCAGCACGGTCCGCGGACTGTGCCGCACATCGACCCTGCGCCCGACATCCAGGTCCGCGCCCGCAGTCAGATACGCAGCGAGCCCCATACCGGGATCCGCGGTCTCCAGACCGAGGGCAACCCGGTCGAGATCCGCAGCGATGAAGCTGTTGAGGAAGTCCTGCTGATCGGCCTCCCTGGCCCGGTCGGCCCGCACCGGGAGACTGCGGACACGCACGCCGTCAGGAGCAAGAACGTCGGCGACACCCCACGCCTCCGCCACCTCTCGAGCCAAGGCCAGTAGGTCCTTCGCCTCAAGAACCCGCCCGCCCACTCCCTCGTCATCAGACCCATCATCCGCACCGAGCGGCACGTCAACGGGGTCCGCACACCGGTCATCGGGCAGACGCCCGAACTCCGCCGCCCGTGAGCCCCATACCCCCGTCTCCCGGTCGAACCCGTCCAGCCAGCCCGGCACACCCGGACCGGGAGCCAACGCCCGGCCGGTCGCCCACCCACAAGTGGACAGAACCGGAGAATCCAGTAGCAATCGCCCCTCATCGGTCACGGTCAGGGCAAACAGGGCACTCTCGCCGTCCATGCGGCCGTCATGATCCTCACCGCTCTCCCCGAACACCCGCACCAACGTGTCACGGACCGCACTCAGCGAGAACGTCCCGCCGTACACCACGTGCTGCCACACAAAACCCGAATCCAGCGGCGCCGACCGAAGAGGATGCCCCGCCTCCCAAGGAAGCGGCAGATCCACGTCAACCGCCCAGACCCTCTCACGCGAAGCCACCCGAGGAACCTGCTGCGGACTGAACAACTCCACCGCACGCCAAAAACCCACGATGCCAGCCCACCGCCGACGCTCACCCTGCATGACGCCGCTCCCTGATCCGTGGCCTGGCCACGCACCACACCTCCGGCCCACCCTACTCACCACGACACCGGCCCGGCAGACAGCCTCCATACCTCCCCTGGCCAGACGTCCCAAGGCGAAACCCCCAGCACGCACGGACGACGACGCAGCCCAGCACACCCATGCCCTCCGTGACCGCCGGCACAAGAGACCCCTGAGGCGAGGTGCCGTGTGTAGATAAGGGAAGGGAATGCCACCCAGGCGGGAGCGGACCACGACCTGCTGCACACCGCCGGACAGGTGCCGAAGAAACGAGCTCTGAAGAGACCGGGACGGCGCGGAACCGTCACCGCTGAGGGCACTGCGCCTTCGCCGGCGTCAATCTGGGCGAACCGCGCAACGACCACCAGGCCGCTGCCACGCGCGCGGAGAGAAATTTCGTACCCCACACCCGCGAGTAGCTCTCCCACACAGACGGCCCCGGCAAAGGACGGATCGCTTCGGCGAGGCGAGGTGCCAGAGGGCGGACCTCAGCCGCCAGTCACTGGGCGCCCCGCGCTGATCTGCGCCGACCCCAGCCGCCCACCCGGAATCGGAGGGACGTGCTCCAGGGCTCGCTGAGACGATCCCCAACCCGAGGCTTCGTTGTATCCACAGCGGCCCGAGTTCGGCACGGTCATGCCGCGGTGCCAACGTGCCGTCAGGGCCTGCAGCGGGAGACCCCCAGTCACGTGGGGAATATCGGCTGTGGGCAGGGCGGGGGCCGATCTGGGTGGAGAGACCCCCACGTGCGTGGGGAGCGCCGGGCGCGGGGAGCAGACTGCGCGACCTGCGACGAGAGACCCCCACCTGCGTGGGGAGTGCTACGGGATGCTCCGGTAACACTGCCACTTCCAGGAGATACCCCCACCTGAATGGGGAGTTTCCGGTGTCAGTGCGCCATCCGGCGATGGGGGCGGAGAGACTCCCACGCGCGTGGGGACCATCCTGCACGGGGTCGGC
This sequence comes from Streptomyces sp. NPDC037410, assembly GCF_055602235.1. Taxonomy (NCBI): domain Bacteria; kingdom Bacillati; phylum Actinomycetota; class Actinomycetes; order Kitasatosporales; family Streptomycetaceae; genus Streptomyces; species Streptomyces sp. NPDC037410. The sequence goes on from NZ_JBVJWR010000003.1 coordinate 409,473, forward strand.
GCCTGCTTGCTCATCGGAGATACCCCCGCGGGGACCCCCACGTGTGCGGGGAGCGCCGGGGCTGGCTGTGGCGGGCGCAGGCGGCAGTGGAGGGACCCCCACGCGTGTGGGGACTACCGCTCGCGGGAGATCCGCGCTGTCGGTGGCAAGGAACGACTCCCACGGCGCGTGGGGAATGCATGGAGCAACACCAGCTCCAGACGTGCATCACGGAGCGACCCCCACGCGTGTGGGGAGGCTGCGGGGTAGTGCGGTGGGTGGAGGGGCGCGGAGAGAGACCCCCACGCGTGTGGGGAACGCCCTTGCTGAGTTGTGGGGTTGCCCCCCAGCGGGCCGGTTCCCGTAGTTTACTCACGGATCGCTGTCTTCGGCCTCAGGGTGTGTTGACCGTGGCCGGGTGTAGGGGGATCTCCATGCGCGAGGCGTGGCCGGAGTGAGACAGCCCCACGTGCCGGAGAACGTTTGTGGGCTCTCACGCCGGTCTTGGCGAGGCGGCGTGCCGGTCGGCAGGTACTGGGCACGGCCTGATGATGCGGTTGAGGGTGAAGCTACGTGCCTGCGTCAGGCAGGATTCTGGGCGTTCAATGTGCGTGTTCTGGAGGGGCGTTGGGGGTCAGGGAGGATGCGCGGCGGTCCGGCGGGCTTGATTTGACACCGTGGGGGAAGTTCGACCGCGGCGAGATGGCGGTCTATGCGCTGCTCTTTCATCTGCTGGATGTGGCCGCGGTGGCTGGTGTGGTCTGGGACCGGGTTCTCACGCCGGCGCAACGTGGGCTGATCGCCTGGGGGATGGGGGTGGGCCTGGAAGAGGCGCGCCGTCTGGTGATGTTCTTCTGTGCTCTGCACGATTTGGGCAAGGCATCGTGGTTCCAGCAGCAGGAGGCGCACCCGTGGGCTCGGGTCAGTGACGCGTTGCGGGACGATGCTCGCGGGTGGCGGCGGATGCGTCATGAGCGTGCGTCCATGCACGCGGTGCTTCCGCTGCTGGCCGAGGCGGGATACCGGGCGGATCGTTCGGACAGTCCAGCGGTGCGGGTGGCGCAGATCGTCGGCGGGCACCACGGACGGTTCCTCCAGCTCGACATCGGCGGTGCCGCGCGTCTTTCGCGGACGCAGGTAGTGATGGGCGGCCCGCGGTGGCAGGACCTGCGGCGCCGGTACTTCGCGCTCATCCGGCATCTGACCGGTGCCGAGACGGTGCCCGAGCGGATCTCCGCACCGGCCGCGGTTCTCATCACAGGCGTGGGAGTGATCGCGGACCGGCTGGCCAGCAGCCGTCACTACTGGCTACCCAGAGCCCTGGCGCCCGCCTTCGGTGCGGGGGAGCACTACCGTCGTGCATGCCGCGATGCCCTCCAGCTCGTCGAGCAGGCAGGGCTTGCGCGCGTCACTCTTCCTCCCGCCCCGTTCTCCTACGTCCATCACGGCGTCACCGAACCCAACGCACTTCAGGCGTCGCTGATGGAGCAGCTGCCGCCCCTGGCAGCCGCGAAAGGACCTGGCATCGTTGTGGTCACCGACACCACCGGAGCGGGCAAGACGATCGCAGTCCTGGAGGCGGCACGCATCTTCAACTCCAGCGGCGACACCCAAGGCATCGCCTGGCTCCTGCCGACCACCGCCACCGCTGACGCCGCCTACGACACCCTCGAGAACCATGTCGCCGCGCACCGTCCCGAACACGCCCCGGTCTCGCTGGTGCACAGCCACATCTGGTCCAACCGCGCCTACACCGACCACCGCCTCGCCGGCGCCGAAGGCGAGCTGACCTGTGACGAGCACTGGAACGGCGACGAGCCCGCCGGCACGGCGGGCCAGGGAGAAATGCGGCCTGCTGAACGGGTGACCATGCCCGACGGGTGGCTGCGCGGCTGGGACCGGGCACTGCTCGCCCAGTTCACCGTCGCCACGCACGACCAGGCCCTGATGGCCGCCCTGCCCGTGCGTTTCAGCGCGCTGCGCATGCTCGCCTTGTCAGGACGCACGGTGGTCGTGGACGAGGTCCACGCCATGACACCGTTCATGCTGCAGATCCTTCAGCGCCTGCTGGAATGGCTGGGCGCTCTCGGCTGCCCGGTCGTGCTGTTGTCCGCAACGCTGCCTGCCGCCGTCACCGACACCCTTGTGCGCCACTACCTGACCGGCGCCGGCCGAAAGCGCCGCGATCTGCCCGCACACAGCTACGCACCCGCCTACCCGGGATGGTCCTTCGCCGCCGCCACCGACGCCTCGGCCACCCACATGGACCCGGACGCCACCCGCCGCCACGCCCAGGCACACCGCCGCACCGCCCGGCTGCAGATGATCCCGGTCCGGCACCACTCCCATACCGACCCCGACGACGCCCCTGCCCGCGAAGAGCGCCTTGCATGCATCACTCGGGTGATCGGGCCCGTCGCCGAGCGGGGCGGATGCGCGCTCGTGGCCTGCGCCACCATGGACGAAGCGCAGCAGATCTTCCTCCACCTGCAACGTCACCTGACCTGGCCGACCGACGACACCCTCGTCCTGCTGCACTCCCGGCTGCCCGAGCACGAACGCGAAGACCTCGTCCGACGGCTGCGGCAGCGCCTGGGGTCCGGGCGCGCACCGGGCGAACATCTCGTGGTCGTCACGACCAGCATCCTTGACATGAGCCTCGACATCGACGTCGACGTCATGATCAGCGACCTCGCCCCGCTGAACATCCTCCTGCAGCGCCTGGGCCGCCTGTGGAGATTCGAAACCCGCTGGACCGACGGCCCGGAGCGCCGGCGGGCCTGGCTGCGCGGCACCGTTCCCGCCCTGCACGTCCTTCAGCCCACCGACCACAAGGGCCGCACCCGCATCCCGGCGGCATGGCGGACCCTGCACCCGGCCCACCTGCTGCACATCACCGCCGACACCCTCCACCCCACCACCGCGCAGGGGCGCCTGGTCACCCTCCCCGACGACGTCCAGGCCCTCATCGAGACCTTCCACGACCGCACCGCCGGCGAAGCGGACGACGCGCAGCCGCTCACCGCGCGCGAGAACGCCTACCACGAGCGGCGCCGCCGCGAGGAGCACCACAGCGCCCTGCACCTGGCGCCCGCGCCCCGCCACACGATGTCGCTGGCCGACCTGCATCGGCAGGACCTGCATGCCCGCGAGGCCGTCACCCGCCTGGGCGTCATGCCCCGCCGCCTTCTGCCCGTCTACCAAGGACCGAGAGGCCGGCTGTTCCTGGACGCGGCCTGCACCCGCCCGCTCGCTTTGGACCGCAAGCCGAATGCCGCGGCCATCCGCGCGATCCTGCAGCACACCCTGCCCGTCCCGGCACCCTGGATCACCGGCCACCGCCGTCCGCCGGAGGCATGGAAACACAACGCCCTGCTGGCCGACCTCGCCCTGCTGCCTCTTAACCCCGCCGACCCTGACACCGGGGTCCGCTTCGCGAACCACACGCTGAACGTCAGACCCGTGCTCGGACTGACCGTCGACCGCCACCGGCCACTTCCCTGAACTCGCCTCCTGGGAGCCGCCTCCCGGAACCGAGGTTCCACCCCAACTGGCATTACCGGAACCGAAGTTCCAACCAACTGGCCAGTAATTGAAAGGTGATTGACACGGTCTGAGAAGCGCCCCGGCTATGCCTATTATTGGACAGCGAAGGCGCACCACACACAGGCCTTTTCGCATTCCGTCATGCTGGGCACTGAGCGCCGCAACCCGGATCACCCACCATGTCACCCCCCGGCACTTGCTGCCGCAGCCGCTCCATGACGAGCGGTCACCCCTCCACGCGCCGAGCCCAACCGCTTTCCCGAGGGCAGCGTGTACATCCCCATCCTTACGCTGCGGCTTTGCCGTGCCCGAATCGGAACCCAACTCCTGTGCCTGAAGACTTATTTCCCACCGACCAGCGTCCCTGCATACCTGTCCGATGGACATCGGGACGCCAAGAACTGCTCGGCTGGCGCGACGTACTCCTGCACGCGCACGAGATCGAAGACCTGGTCCTACCGCTTCCCCCGGCCGCCTCCGGCGTCTTACGCATCCTGACCGCCATCACCGCCCGGATCACCGACCTGGACGACCCGGAGATGAGCGCCAGCGAATGGGCCGAGCGCCGGCACGAACTCCTCACCTCCCGCAGAGGCTTCGACCCCGACCGTGTCCACGCCTACTTCGACCGCTACACGTGGAACCTGTACGACCCGGACCGGCCCTTCCTGCAAGACCCCCGCCTGGCCGAGCAGTGCCCCACACGCTCCGGAGTCAACAAACTCGCCTTCGGCCGCCCCGAAGGCAACAACCTCGGCTGGCTGAGCCCCCACAGCGACACCGACCCGCAGCCCCTGCCCAGCGCCCACGCCCTGTGGCACCTGCTCATCCACCACTTCTACGGCGCCTCGGGACGCTGCACCCCACGCACCGTCGCCGGCACCACCAAAGCCGACGCCAAAGCAGGACCGCTGCGCTCCACCGTGTCCTTCCACCCGCTCGCCGCCACCCTGTACGAAACACTCCTCGCCGGCCTGCCCAAACCCTCCCACCAGTGGCCCGACGCACCCGACGCCTGCCCCTGGGAAGAACCCCTCCCAGGCCCGCTCGGCCCGCCGGCGCCCGTGACCTGGCCCGGCCGCCTGCTGACCGGCCGCTCCTGCCACGCGCTGCTCCTCATCCCCGACCACGACGGCAGCCACACCATCGACGCCTACGTCACCTGGGCCACCCAGAGCCCGCTGCCCGCGCTCGACCCCTACCTCCTGCACGACCTCACCACCACCAAGGGCACGCCCGTCACCCGCCGCTACCGGCCCCGTCCCGCGGACACCGACCGCGCCCTGTGGCGAGACCTCGACGCCCTCCTGCTCGCCGGAGACGAAACCTCCCGCACCCACCGCCCCGACGCATTCACCACACTCAACGACCTGCCCCCCGACATGCGAGCCCGCCTGCGCGTGCGCGCCCACGGCTTCGACCAGGACCCGAAAACCGTCAACAAGACCTGGTACACCGCCCTGACCCCGCCGATCTGGCCATGGATCCAGGACAACGACCCAGGCGCCGCCGAACGCCTCGTCGAGTGCCGCATCGCCGCAGAAGCAACCGGCACCCTGCTCGACCAGGTCTCCCGCAACGCCTGGAAGACGGTCAACAGCAGCCCCATCGCCCGACTGCCCAAGACCCTCACCCCCTGGACACGTCAGGCGCGGGCCACCTACTGGCCCCAGGCGGAAACCACCTTCTGGAACCTGCTCGACCACCCCGACCAAAGCGCACGCACCGCGTTCGTCACCGACGCCGTCCAAGCCCTGCGCACGGCCACCCGACCCGCCCTGCACCAGCAGTTCCGCGCCGCCGAAGCCATCTCCCGCGCCATCGGCGAACTCAGAGCCAGCTCCCGCCGATAGCCGACCACACCCGTACCGAAGGCACCTCCATGCCCACCACCGCGCAGCGCCGCGCACACTACGACACCTTCGTCACCCAAGTAGTCGACCTGTGCGCCACGAAACCCATCCGCAACGACCTCAGATCCGGACGCGGACGCCCCGCCGAAGAATGCGACCGGATGCAGCCCCACCTGATCCGCCACATCGCCGGATACGGAGCACGCCGCGCCCACTACACCACCGCGAGCCTCATCTCCCTCCACCGCGACCTCGACACCCCCTACATCCCCGACCGGCCCGCCCGGCGTACCGCCTCACCTGACGCCGATCCGGCCGCCGGCCCGAACCCGACCGGCCACACCCAGGTCAGTACTGGGGGAGAAGACAGGCTCACCCCCGTCCGTGCCGGGAGGCAGGCCACTGCCGCCTCCCTGGAACACGCGGAGGCCCGCACGTGGAGGGCACGCCCCAACCTCGGCGCCAGCCTCGCGCTCGCGGTCAGCCGGCACGGATTCGATCAATCCCGCATGGCCGACCGCCTCAGGCTTCTCACCCGCCTGCCCGCCAGCCAGCTCCACCCCCGCCTGTGGTCACTGACCGCCCACCTGCACGCCCGTGACGCCGCCCGCCTGGACTTCGCCGTCCTGCTCGAAGACCTCGCCTGGTGGGACGACGACCGGCCCCAGATCACCACCCGCTGGCGCGAGTCCTACTTCCTCACCCTCCACACCCGCACCGACACCCTCGACGAGGACGACTGACATGACCCCCTACGCCCCTGCCCGGTTCATCGACCTGCACGTCCTGCAGCCCGTGCCGGCCTCCCTGCTCAACCGCGGCGAGGACAACGAACCCAAGACCCTGATCTACGGCGGCGTGATGCGCTCCATGGTCTCGCCCCAAGCATGGAAGCGCGTCATCCGCCTGGACATGGAGCAGGAACTCGGCGAGCACGCTGTACGCACCCGCAACCTTCCCCTGAAAGTGGCCGAGACCCTCACCCAGGCCGGCTGGCCGACCGAACTGGCCGCCTTCGCCGGCGCGCAGGTCGTCCGCTCCGCCAGCACGAGCGGCCTGAAGATCGAAACGGCCCAGAAAGGCATCACCTCCGCCCTCCTCTACATGCGCCGCGACAGCCTCGACCAGCTCACAGACCTGTGCCGGGAGCACCGCCAGGCCCTTGAAGAAGGATTCGCCGAGCAGCAGGCCACCGCGACCAAGCAGGAGGGAAAGAAGACCGATAAGAAGGACGCCACCCCCGCCATCCTGCCGACCAGGGAAGTCGCTGCGGTCATCAAGCAGCGCACCGCCACTATCAACCTCTTCGGCCGGATGCTCGCCGAAATCCCCGGCGCCGGCATCGACGGAGCCGTTCAGATCGCCCCGGCCTTCACCGTCCACCCAAGCGACCCCCAGCCCGACTACTTCACCGCGGTCGAGGACTGGTCACTTCCCGGACAGAGCGGCAGCGCACACCTGCAGACCGGCTTCTTCACCACCGGCGTCCTGTACCGCTACACCACGGTCAACCTCACCGAACTCACCGCCAACCTCGACGGCGACCACGAACGAGCCCTCCACCTCCTCAGCGCGTACGCCCGCACCTTCATCGAGAGCCTGCCGCAGGCCAAACGCACCTCCACCGCCCCGCACACCCTGCCGCACCTGGCCCACTACACCGTCCGCGACCGGCGTCCCGTCTCCTACGCGGCAGCGTTCGAACGGCCCGTCCGCCACGCCCCCGGCGGCGGACACGCCCGGCCCGCCACCGAAGCCCTCGCCGACTACGCACGCCAGATCAACCGGCTCCTCGGCACACGCCACCTCATCGCCGCAGGCCACGCAGCCTTCCACAACACGCCCCTCGACCATCTCGGCACCGCTCACGACTCCTTCGACACCCTCGTCGACGCCCTCACCGAAGCCGCCGCCAAGGACATTGCGTGAACGGACTCATCCTGCGCCTCGCCGGCCCCTGGATGTCCTTCGGCGAGCACGCCGCCTTCACCCACCGCGACACCCTGCCCTTTCCCACCCGCTCCGCCCTCATCGGCCTGTTCGCCGCAGCCGAAGGCAGACCCCGCGACAGCGCCCTCACCCCCGACCCCGACACCGGCCACCACCCCTACAGCCGCATGGTGTTCACCGTCCGCATCGACCAACCCGGCCGACGGCACACCGACTTCCACACCGCCGGCGGCGGCCGCGCCCACAAGGAAGGACTGCGCACCAGCAGCGGCACCTACCGGGCACAGAACAAGTCCACCCTCGTCACCCGCCGCATCTACCTCACCGACGCCACTTTCACCGTCGCCGTCCAAGACCCCGACACCACACGGCTTGAGGAACTCGCCGCCCGGCTCGAACAGCCCGCGTTCGCGCCCTACCTCGGCCGGCGCTCCTGCATCCCCGACGATCCCCTCCTCCTCGGTGCCCTGCACTCCGACCCGATCGGCGAGCTCCGCGAACACATCCCCCTCACTCTCAACGACCCACCCCGCCATGGACAAAGCACCGTGCCCGTCGGCTTCGTCTGGGAACAGCCCCCCGCGCACGTCCCCGCCGCCCAAAGCCACCTCGAAATCGCTGACGTCCCCCTCGACTTCACCCCCGCCCGGCGCACCCACCACACCCGCCGCGTCTGGCGCACCACCGAACTTCTGCCCGCCCACCTCTACGCCCCCCACCCGCTCGCAGCGCTCACCCGCTACCTGAACCAGGCCAACCCATGACCACCACCACGCTGACCCGCATCCATCTCAACCTCGCCAGCCCCCGCGCCCGCCGCGACCTGGCCGACGCCACCAGCCTCCACCGCACCGTCATGCTCCTCGCCCCAGACGACCTCGGCCCCCATCCACGCCACCAGGCCGGCCTGCTCTTCCGCCTCGAACGCACCCCCACCGGCACCACCCCGCCCACCCTCCTCATCCAGACCCGCCACCACCCCGACCTCACCCGCCTGCCCGCCACCTACGGCACCGCCCAGACCCGCAGCCTCGCCCCCACACTCGACGGCCTCACCCCCGGCCGACAGGTCCACTACCGCATCACCGCCAACCCCACCGCCCACCACCGCCGCCACGACGAAGACGGCCGCCCCCTCCCCGGCAACTACCGCAAGCGCACCGCCCTCACCGGCGACCAAGCAGCCGCCTGGTGGCACCGCCGTGCCACCGGGGCCGGACTCACCCTCCACACCGCCCACACCACCCCCCTGCCTGCCGCCAGCACCCACCCCACGACACCCGACACAACCCACCAGGACCGCCCCACACCCCGAGCTCAGCACGTCCTCGTCCGCTTCGACGGCCTGGCCACCATCACCGACCCCGACCAGCTTCGCGACGCCCTCCTTACGGGCATCGGCCGCGCCAAGTCCTACGGAGCCGGCCTTCTCTCCCTCGCCCCCGTTTGACTCGCCACGACCTCACACAGCCAAGAGAGCCACCGATGACGGCCAAGCACCCTGATCCGCCGCCCAAAGACCTCACCAGCCTGCAACAGAAAGCCGTCAACCGGCTCTGGCGCCTCCGACAGCAACACCAGCTCACCACCACCGACCTCAAAGCCGTCAGCGACGTCTTCGACATCAGCACCCGCACCGTCCGCCGCTGGATCGACAACGCCGCCCAACACGACGGCATCTACACACCCCAAGGCCGACGCCACTTCACCCTCACCGCCCCCATGCACGACGCTCTCGTCCGCTGGTGCGGCAACGCCGCAGCCGCCTACCGAGAACTCCGCCGCGAAAACCAACTCGGCACCCCACCCACCTCCCCGGCAACCTTCCACCGCGCCGTCCAGCGCGAACTCAGCCCCGGACAACGCGCCGCCCTACGCCAAGGCGAAAAAGGACGCCGCCACCACGACGTCTACCGCCAGCGCCCCCCAAGCTTCCGCAACGACGCCTGGGAGACCGACCACGTCGAAGCCAGCATGTGGGTCAACATCGACGGCAAGCGCCACAAACCATGGATCACCTGGTTCATCGACCACGGCACCTGCGCCGTCTGCGGTGTGGCGATCACCCCCCACCAGCCCAGCACCGACGCCGTCCTCGCCGCAGTCCGCGACGCCGTCCTCATCGGCGGACACCACCGCCCCTTCGGCGGCATCCCCAAACTCGTCCGCATGGACCGAGGCCGCGACTTCCTCAGCGAAGCCGTCGGCGACGCACTGAAAGCCTTCGGCACCGAAATCATCGTCCTGCCGCCCTACACACCCCACCTCAAAGGCACCGTCGAAGCCCTCAACGCAGCCGTCAAACACACCCTCTTCAAAGGCATGCCCGGCTACACCCAAGCCCCCACCAGCATCCGCGACAAACGCGGACGCAACCCCTGGCAACTCGAAGACCTCGTCGACTACGAAACCTTCATCACCCTCGTCCTCGACTGGATCGACTGGTGGAACAACGACCACACCATCGCCCGCCTCCACCGCCGCACCCCCGCCCAAGCCTGGGCAGCCGACCTCACCCCCATCGAAACCCTCGACCCCGAAACCCTCCACACCTACACACTCCAACGCATCGGACCACCCCTCACCATCACCAGCAAAGGCATCCGCTGGAACGACAGCTACTACATCGCCGAATGGATGCACGGCCACGCCGGCGCCGGCGAACAAGTCCACCTCCGCCACGCACCCCACCACTACCACCGCGTCGAGCTCTACGACGCCCGCACCGGCGCCTACCGCGGCCCCGCCTTCCGCAGCGACGAAATGACCAACACCGAAGCCCGCGCCCTCGAAAACAGCCGCCGCCGCGAAGCCGACCACTACGCCACCAAACTCGCCCGCGCCCGACGCAACGCCCGAACCCGCTACGCAGCCACCTCCACACCCGCCACACCCCAACGCCTCAACCGCCTCAGCGCACCCCAGGCCGCCAGCGAAATCCGCAGTCATGAAACCCGGCAGCCCGACGCCGCCTTCGAAGCACGCCCCGACCTCCTGCCCAGGCCCCGCCCCACCGCCGGTCACTGGACCAAACCCCTGCCCGACAACCCGCCCGCCCCGGAGAGCACATGACCACCGACACCCCCCAGGCCGAGCCCGCCGCCCCCCGCCGCGACTATCACTACCTCGGACTCGCCCAAGCACGCACCATCCTCACCCGCGCCAGCGAAGAGACCTACGCCAACCTCGTCACCACCCTCAAAGCGGACCAGGGCAACGGCGCCATCATGTGCGTCCACGGCGGCGTCGGCCTCGGCAAGACCTTCGCCGTCGGCCTCCACCTCGACGAACTAGCCCCCCAAAGCACTATTCGCGTCAAACTCAGCTCCTCCAGGATCCAGGCCCTGCGCGAAACCCTTCACAAGAAGCTGGACCTCCCGGGCGACCCGCCGGCCAACGGAACCCGCAGCGAAGCCATGATCAAAGAAGCGCTCGCCGGCACCCCGCGCGTCCTCGTCGTCGACGAAGCGCAATGGCTCGAGACCCGTGCCTTCGAGTTCATCCGCGAGCTCTGGGACGACGAAGACACCCGCCTGGCCGTCGTCCTCGTCGGCGCCGAGAGCTGCTACCGGAAGATCAAGAGCCGGCCCGCCCTCGACTCCCGCATCCTCGTCTGGCAGCGCTACAAGCCCCTCACCCCCGCCGAGGTCCTCAACGTCGTCCCCCAGTACCACCCGATGTGGGAAGACGTCCCCCTCGAAGACATCCCCTGGATCGACGACATCGCCTGCCACGGCAACTTCCGCCAATGGGCCAAAGCCACCTACCTGCTGGACGAGGCCATGACGAACCCGCCCTACCCGAAATACAGCCGCGACCTCGTCCGCGCCATCCTCAGCAGGATCGACCCCACCATCCTCTGACCAGAGGAACCACCCGAGGTCGGGCGGCGGGCCGCCCCGCCGCTCTTGACCTGCACGATGTCACAACTTCCCTCCCCTGAAGCACTGTTATGCAGCGTCTACTCGTTGAGACGCACTCGGCATCCAGCGTCGAAGGGAGACAGCGGAGTGGATCCGGTCGTGGCAGGGGCGGCAGCCACCGTTCTTGTCAGCATCGTGAGCGGTGCGGTAAAGATCGCTCACCACAAGCTCAGCGCAGAGGTGGAACTGGCCCGCATTGCGGACGCCGGAATCACGGAGCGCGTCCGTCACACCGTTCCGTGGGGCACGCTTCACGAAAATGCGAAGGACAGGCACATCCAGGCGGCTTCCCACCAGAGTGGGGGTGGCCACGATGGACGATGCCGCCGGCGCTGAACTTGCAACAGCGCCACCACGGGACTCTCCCGCTGCGTTACCCGGACGCCAGCTGGCCGAGGCGCTGCACCAGGAGCAGTACCCCGCCCTGGTCCGCTTCCTCCTCCTCAACGGTGCCTCGTGGACCGCCGCTCAGGACGCAGCTCAGGACGCGTTCACCCAGATGTGCGCACCCGGGCTGTCCATCGCCTACCCCAGAGCATGGCTGCGTAAGGTCGCCTGGAGATCATGGGTGAAACAGAAGATCGCGCCCGAGGAACTCTGCTCGGAGCCTCCCGAGCCGCACGAACTGACCATGCGCTGGCAGACGCCTGCCCAAGCGGTCGAACTCGACGAAGAGAGCAGGTCCGTCATCGCCCTGCTGCTGCAGCTTCCCGCAAAGCAACGCGCTGCTATGGCATGGACCCTCGACGGATTTACCACAGAGGAAAGCGCGCGTGCCATGGGAACCACACCCGTGGCGGTCCGACAGAACCTCACCAGGGCCCGCGCAGCACTGAAAGCCGGCCTCATCCTCAACGGCAGCACGGGGCACAAAGAGAAGGAGGAAGGACGATGAGCGATCCGGCACGCGCCTCATACAGGCAGTGCTCCGACCAAGCTCTGGACACACTCCTCACCACCGCGCACAGCAGTCTCGGCAACGCCGTTCACGACCGTCTGTCCGCACAAGGCGGCACTCCCGAACTGCGTGATCCCGACCTCGCCCTCAGCCGCACGCTGGCCGTAATGCACCGGGCGCTCGGAACCTCAGTCTCCCAGCGCCTGACCCGGCCGGCGGGTCCGGAATACGAAGGGGCCATCACCAGCCACCTGGAACCCAACCTACCGATCGGCCACCCCCTTGCAGGCAGGCTCGCGCCCGTGCGTATCAAATACCGGCACCGTGCTCTGCAAACCGCACAGTCCTACAGGCTCAAAGACCTTATGCCCGCCCTGGCCGGCGCCCGCACAATCACCGAGAACGTCATCGGCCTACTGGAGTTCGATGACTCCGACCCCCAGGTACGCGCCTCAGTACAGCGTCTCGAGAGACTCCTTGAACAAGCCGAGCACCTCACAGAACGCCCGCCCACGACAACGAAGCCGACCACTCCGGACTACCTGAGCGCAGTGCAACAATCCCTGGAGATCCATGCCCAGCCGCTCCTGTGCGCTGTTCACAACGCCCACCAGCTCCTTCGGGACGAGCTGGTGCCGATGCTCGCCGAACCCGACTGCGCCATGGACTCGGAGATGGTCACCCGGGACCTTGCAGGTGATCTCGATCAGGCATGGGCTAAGGCCCACGACCTGTCGCGCGCCGTCGCGATCGTTCAGACGGTGAGCAACGACTTCACCGGAGAAGACCTTCGACAGGCGAAACTCGAAGGAACCACCCTTGCCGGTGTCCGCTGGAACGCATCGACAACCTGGCCCGAGGAGTGGGAACCACTCATCCGCCGTGCATCGACGCCCGCAGCGGAGGAACCCGGGGTCCTCGTCGTCGCGGCAGAACCGAGCAACACCAAGGTGTCAGCCGACACCTGATCGTCTCGCGCTCATCAGCAACCACGCCACAACCGCCAGGACACCATGAAACGGGCAGATGTAGTGCACGCGGTACCCGCGTGCCCCTCCCGTCCCGCGTGTCCGAAGGGCACGCGGGAGTCGCGACGCGAGAAGGGTGCACCGGCGGCGGATCGCGGAGGGAACACCCCTGCCCCTCTCAGATTCAGTGACAGGCCCCAGCGTCAGCGGGCGGTGTGTCGGCGCCGCCGTGCTGTCGTACGGCGGCGCTAACGTCGACGACATGACGGACACGACGTACACCGCGGCGTGGGTGCCGGGCGATGATCCTGCGCAGAGCTGGGATGTCGCCGCCGATCTGGCCGCCGCATGGATCCAAGCCGGTTCAGCTCACCCAGACGCCCTCGGGTGAGAGCCGGCGCGCGAGCTGCCGGCCCGACCGGCTGACCGGGGTGGACCAGGACACCTCGGCGACGGGGGAGCCGAAGTCGTCGGCGAGCGCCTGGACGAGTGTGGCGCCCACCCCTTGGCGCCGGTAGCCGTCGGCCACCCAGACCAGGTCGATTCGCGGCCGCAGGGTGTCGTCAGCCTCGCCGTACTGCGAGTCGTCGGCGAGGTCCCAGGGCCGGTGGTGATCGGTGTCATGGGCCGCCAGATAGCCGATGACGTACCCGTTCGCCTTCAGCAGGTAGGCCCGTACGTTGTCCTCGGTCTCCTCGGGCTCGCCGAGGTGCGACCAGGAGCGGAAGTCGTAGTGGTTCTCCCGCTGCGGCATCTTCGCCACCTTGTAGACGAGCCTGCGCCACGCGATGGGGGACTGGGTCGTCACCACGGCCAGGTCACCCAGCCAGTCCAGGTTCTTGGGCACCCGCACACCGAACGCCCACGCCGCGTGGTGGCCGGCGTGCTCGCCGCTGTTCCAGTCCTCCTTCAGGCTCATCCCGCACCGGCAGTCACTGCCGACAGAAGGCTGCACGGTCTGGAACCGGACCGGCATGGCGCGATGACTGAGGTCCTGGTCACGGCCGCCCACCCAGGGCCGGTAGGGCGCGTCATCCAGGTCGACATGACCGCTCCACCGGTCCACCCACCCGGGATACTGCTCGGGAAACATCTCCCGGAGCTGCTTCTGTGCGGTCGGCAGCGTCGGGCGCACCCACACGCTCCCGGCCGTCGCCCGGCCGTTCAGACGCAGTCCGCTTCTTCTGGCCTTGCCGCGCAGGAACCGCAGGAACACAGCTGGGCGCGAGTGGAAGTCCACGCCACGCACCAACTCCCGCTCGCCGGGAGCCAGCCAGTCATCCACCGGCAGCGCCAGCCGGTCGGCCAGCGCTGCAAGCCCGCTGTAGTCGTGGTCGAGCTCAGCCATCCGCAGAGCTTCGACCGCAGCCTCAACCTCCGTGTACGGAACGGGCAAGGCGACCCAGCGAGAACCACTGCTCCAAGCAAAGTCGCCCGGGTACCCGTCGTACCAAAGCCGGTCCACGGCCGCAGCCTGGACCTTGTCGACGGCGTCGGTGTAGAGAGCCGGCAGCTCGGCCGCATGACCTCTTGAGGCCGCGGCGTCGACGTACCCGTCGCGGTCGAGCTCGACCGTGGCATACCAACGGTGCGGCCGGACACGGATCTTCTTGCAACGCCAGTCACGCGGATCGGCATCAAGGTGGACGGTCCGCTCACTCATCTGCTGCTCCTCTTCCTGCCGTCTCTCTCCGGTGGTTCACGGGCGCCGCACGTGCACAGGCTGTGTGGCAGGGCGACATGGTGGCGTCTGGCGTGCCCAGGACGGGATGCCAGACCCCTCCAGAGCCCTCGCTCGAGGCCCAGGTTCCTGGGGGAAGGCGTACCCCTGGGCAACAGGACACACGCTCAGCGCCAGCGCGCCCGCGGACCCTGACCGTGTGACCACCTTATGAGCGTGCTCGTTGGCCTGGGGCGGGAGAAGACGATCTCGACGAAAAGAGACTCAACATGGCGTGTGATGACCCTTGGATCGAGAAGCGGCGTTACGAGTACGACGGTGGGCGCTATGTCGGCTGTGGAAACTGCGGCGGGGACCTGTGCACCGCCTGCAGGTTCAACCATCTGCCGCCGAGCGACGTGCACTTCGAGTTCAACGACGACAACGTCTGCTCGGACTGCAGCCCAGACCGTTGATCACAGGACCTGCCCAGCCGCAACACACAGCGGCTCCCGCGCCGCCTCGCAGCGGACGGGCACTGCCAGCCGCCTGGAGGCGACCCCCACCCGAGCCCGAAGGTGCGGGCGCGCATCGGTGCCCGGCGCTGACCCCGCCGGCAGTTGGTCCGTGTCCTGTCTCACCAACAAGGCGATTCAAGAACAAGTCGAGTCGTTCACCGGGGCAGACTCCCCAGTCGTCTTCGTCAAGAGCAGCCATGCGCTCAACGCTGCCTGCAGCTCGATCATCGCTGTGCGGTCGAGGATTTCCCCTGCCGTGCCGACGCGCAGCCTCAACGCCGTGGCTGGTCATGGTCCATCCCACCGGAAGTAGACGCGCAGGAGTGCCCGGGGAACCGTGAGCGAGGGTGCGTCGCATCGCCGCGACAGGTGGCGGAAGCTCCCTCCCACGAGGTACCCATGAGACGGTCGCGGGACGGGTGGGCAGACCGAGAGCGTTGCGGAATCCCTTGACAGCCGCTTCGAGCGGCTGGGGTGCGGTGGGGGCCGCGCCGATGAACGCCTGAATCAGCTCGCGATGACGCACCGCACGGCCTGTGGCGGGTGTGCCTCCACGACCACCCAGCCGGAATGGCCCAGGTGGCGGTGCCTTCCAGCGGTGACGAGTGAGGTCACCTACACCCGCCCTTGTCCCCGGCACTTGCTGGACTGTCAGTACCGCCCTCTAGGCTCCTGGCAGGATCGAACTGGCTCCTGAAGAGGCCAGGAGAAAGAGGTGAGTGTTGACGACTGTTCGTTCGACGCATCTCGTCGACCGCGCCGGCGTCTCCCGGGCTTCCTACCTGGTGACCACCCGGCTTGGATGGCTGTTTCGCGAGCAGGAGACGAGCGACGTCGGAATCGATGCCCACATCGAGGTCGTCGACGGCGCCAGTCTCGCGGCTAAGACCACAGGCGGCGCCACCGGGCGGCTGCTCGCTGTCCAGGTCAAATCGGGGGACAGTCAGTTCGCCGCTGCAGGCGAAGGAGGATGGTGGTACCCATGCGACGCGGCGCATGTGGAGTACTGGACCAACCACTCCTTGCCTGTGGCTCTGCTGCTGTTTCACCCCTCGTCCGAGCGCGTCTACTGGCAGCACATCAACGCTGACACCCTCGTCTCCACAGGCAAGAACTACAAAGTCTTCGTTCCCTCCCATCAAGAGATAGACGAGGCCAACGCGGAGGCACTGGGCCGCCCCGCCAAGCTCCGCGAGGACGTAGCCCCTATTCAGGCGGCCACTGACCGCCTCCCAGGCGACACTCGTCTGCGGCTCCTACGTGATCACCAGGTCGGCGCTGGTTACGCCGAACTCCTGGCCGTCCTTCTCGCCGAAACCGACGACCCGGCCGGGACGGTAGCCGGACTTCTCACTCAGGAACCGGCCTGGCTGACCTGCCTGAAGAGCGAGCACGAGGAGAACGCCTGGAAGGTGATCGCCTCCTACGCCACGGCTCATGAACTCGGTCTCTCCGCGGTCGAATCCCTGCAAAGGGCTGCAGACAAGGCCGTTGAAGACAAGGGCCGCTGGCTCGCCCTCGCCGCGTTCTCTGCTCTCTCGCACGCACCCGACCAAGCACTCCGCCTGGCCGACGCAGCCGAGGAAGAAGGCGACGTCATCCTCGTAGCCGCCGTCCGCGCAGTGGCCGACGCTGGAGGCGCGCACCCCACACAGCTCCCGGAGACACTGGTCCGCGCCTTCACCTCCGCTGACCCAGCCGCCACCCAAGACATCAATGTCCTGCGCTTTGCCGCGCACTGCCACCTCGCGGCCGGCCGGTACGACGACGCCGAGGGCATGCTCGAAAAAGCTCTGCTCGTGGCGCCGGACAATCCGAACGTGCAACTCGATCTCGCCCGCTGCCTTTTGAACCGCGCCTCCAGGGCACCACAGCAGGCGTTCCTCGACGCAGGCCGCGCCCAGCGTCTGGCTCTTGCCGCGCGAGCCGACTTTCGGCGATGGCGCGGGCCTAGTATCCGTGCCGCCCGCGTGGTGATGCAGACCCGTTTGCACACCGGTGAAGTCGACGCCGCCATCAGGACGGCGATTGCCGGACCCGACGGAGACGCCCAGGACCTGGAGGCCGCCGACCAACCTCTCCGGATGGACGCAGTCCGCTTCGCGTACCGAGCGGGCCGAACCGATCTCGCGGCCGTGATCGCCGCCGGACTGACAGGTGACCGCGCCCAGCTCCAGCTGGCAGCGTTCGCGGCCGACGCAGACCCAGCGGCAAGCCGCGAGACCCGGATCGCCGCATGGCAGCGTGTCGCTGCCGGCGCCATCGACGATGACGAGCGGTGGACTGCGGCATTCGCACTGTCCGCCCTCGGCGTCTGGCCCGTGCCCCACCTGGACGAACTCCGTGACCAAGGCGCCATCCACGAGGCCGTCTACCAGACCCGATGGGCCCTCGCGGAAGCGGTGAACGGTGACACCGCCGCCGCGATCCGGCGCCTACGGCAATGGGAGAACCACAGCGTCGTAGCCGTGACCGGTCTCGTCGACCAACATGAACGTGACGGCCATCTCGAACTCGCGGCAGAATCCGCAGAACGGGCTGGCATGCGCTTCGGCGATACCCAGCTGCGGGTGCTCGCCGTCGACCTCTGGGAGCGCTCCGGGGCCAGAAACCAGGCTCGCATCAAAGCTCTCACTCTCCTGGGCCGCCCCTTCCTGCCCGCCGCCATGCGCCGGCATCTGCGCGGCCTGGCCATCCAGTGGGCGAACGACCGACGGGACTGGACCGACATGGAGGAACACGCCCTCGTCGGACTTGCCGAAACCGTCGGCATCGAGCACCTCACCGCCATCGAAGGTGCTGCCGGAGCCGTCCCACATCACGCACTTCCCTTCGCCTGGGCAGCGATCCGAGCCCAGCTCAACGCCCGCAAATTCCAGACAGCACAAGACACGCTCGCCAGATTCGCCCCGCAGATCCGCGATGCGGACGACGCGCGCCCATGGCTCATGCTGGTTGCCTGGTCTGGGTGGACGCTGGACCTGGCCGAAACAGCAATCGGTCTCGCCGAGCGCTACCGCCACGATGATCCTGAACTCACCGGAGCTCTCCTCGCCGGTCTTCTGACTGCGACCGGCGAGCCAGCCCAGTCACCTGCGGACAACGGATATGGTGAGGTTGAAGCGGTCGAGGGACCGCGAACAGGGCTGGACCTTCCTGAGCCGCTCTCCACCAGACTTCAGGCCCTGCTCGCCGATCCGCCGGCAAGCCGCGCACTCACCGCCATGGACGGGGATGCGGAAGACCTCGTCCACTACGTCGAGCAGACCCTGGGGCCCCGCGAAGCCCTCCTCGACGCCGCGGCTGATGCCGTACGCATCGGCGCCGTCCCCGTGGGCATGCTGGCCTGGGCAGCACGCCGGCCCGTCGCCCTGGCCGTCGCCCAACGAGCCGCCGGCCTGATCCCCGCCTGCAGCATCAGCCCCGCTCAGATCGCAGCGGAGGTCAGAGCTGTCCAGAACTCCCTGAATGGCACTGTCGTCATCGACGCCACCGCTCTGGCGGTCACGTCTCTCATCCCCGGACGGCTTGACCAGCTCCGGGCAGTCTTCGCGGCCACTCCCACCACGAAAGCGGTCTGCGACGACCTCATCGAGACCCGGTACGCCCTCCACGACATGCTCCGTTCCTCGGGACAGCTCGGCATCAGGGGCGGACGGTTCACCATCACCGAGTACACCGACCACGACAGGCAGCACCTTGCCGAGCAAGCGGCGGCCTTCAGCCAGATCATCCCCAGTCTCCACACCGTCGACGTCCCTGACCTGACCGAGGTCCGCCGCCGACTCGGAATCACCGGTGTCCCGGAAGACGCAGACGCCGCATGGCTGTCAGCGGCCCAGCACGCACTCGACACCGGTGTCGCCGTGTGGTGTGACGACGCTGCCCTGCGCGGCATGCTCATCGACGCAGGGATCCCGACTTTCGGCACCGTCGCTCTCCTGCACGTCCTCAAGGAAAGAAGCGACTACTCCGAGTTCACCCTCGATCGCCACGAACGCGACATCCTGAAGCTGGTGGAGGCCTACGTCGTCGATCTGCCCGTCAGCGTCAGCGACATCGCTGACATTGCCCGAGCCAGAGCCTGGCAGCCCGCCCCGGCAGCAACCATGTTCGCCCGCCCGCAGTTCTGGCAAATCGAGGCCGCACGACCACTGTGGGCGGCAGTTGCAGAGAAGGTATGGGACAACGCCCCAGACCAGCTTGCCGGATGGATGGATTTCGCTGCCGTCGGACGAACCGCCCTCCTGGAGCCCCAGGACGTTCCCCAGGCCGTTGTCGAACTTGCGGCGGAGACCCTCATCGCCGTGGGTGTGGGACCCGAGACCGCAGATGCAGTAAAGGAATCCGCGGTGCGCTCCATCGACACCTACGGCCAGGCGGCGAGCCGGCGAGGGCAGGTGACCGGAAGACCCGTGCAGGAACTACCGCCAGCAGTTGAGGAGGACATCTGGACCATGCTCCACGAGGTTGCGACGCAGCAGCTGATCACCCTCCAGGGATTCACGCAGAACGCAGCCGAAGCCATCATCCGCGCCGCGCTGCCAGATCCCCACAGGCCGGGCGGACGATAAACAGAGCACCACCGTCTCCTTGCTGCCTCACACAACAGAGCCGACCGTTCTCCCCGATCTCAGGGTCCTTCCCGGTGGATGCTGCTCGTGCCAGCGACCGGCGATGCAGGCCCGGGTCTGCTGCCGAATGTGGGCGTCAGCTGATACCGGCCGACGGGTATACCGACGCGCGCCTGGGCGTGGCCTGATCTGGACGGCGAGCGTGCAGGGCCTCTTTGCTGAACGGATAGGCAGTGGTATCTCTTGCCTCGCTGTCCCGTGTTGATCACTACGGGATGTGGTCGATCCGGGGGGAAGCGTGCTGGAGGAAGGCGATGCCGCGGCGCATGGCGACGACACGCCCAAGCTGAGCATGTCCACAGCCGGCCTGCATTTCCCCTCTCAGTCCAGCCCGAAGAAGAGGGTCTTCGCCTACGACCCCGACGAGTTCGAAGAGTTCGTCAAGGAATGGGTGCCGGCACTCAACACCTGCTACGTGCGGGTGGATCGGCACGGCGGTGCTGGGGACCACGGTGTCGATGTGGCTGCCTACCTGACGCCGCAGGCCATGGAGGGGGAGTGGCACAACTATCAGTGCAAGCACTATGGCGAGGCACTGACCTGGTCGAAGGCCGCACCGGAGATAAGGAAGCTGTTCAAGTCGGTCGTCCAGGGGCACTACACCCTGCCGAGCCGATACATCTTCGCCGCACCGATCATCGGTCGCAGCCTGGTGAAGCAGCTCGCCAAGCCGTCTGACACACGGGCAAGGTTCCTCGAGGAACTCGCTTCCACCAAAGACCCCTCCATCACGTCGCTGAGCCCCGCCGAGCGTGAAGCGGTCGAAGTACTGGCACGTCGTACGGACTTCTCCATGTTCGAACCGGTCGACATGGACGAGATGCTCGACCTCCATCGCACCACCCGGCATTGGGCCGCCCGGTTCGCACAGCCGCTGCCCCCTCGGCCTCAGATCATGAACCCGCCAGCCGAGCACACCCCCATAGAGGCGCGGTACGTCCAGAAACTCCTCGACGCCTACCGTGAGGAATGGGGCGACAAGGCTGACACCCTGGATTGCGTCGCCGAGCATGAGGATGCGCGCGATCACCTGAAGTCCCAGCGTGAGGCCTTCTACAGCGCGGAATCCCTGCGCCTGTTCGCCCGCGATGCCACTCCCGAAGGGCACTTCGAAGCCGTCGCCGACGACATCCACGCCATCGTCGTCGAGGTGGCCCGCGGCCGGCACGCCAGCGGACTCGACCGGCTGCAAGCCGTCCTCGTCACCGCGAGCCAGGTGATCCTGACCGAGACGATCCTCGCCAAACTGGTGAGACCTCTGGACCGTAAAGGGGTATGTCATCACCTGGCGAACGAGGACCGGCTCACCTGGTGCCAGGGAGGCAAGGCATGAACCCGCTCAACAGCCCGCTGGAGGTTGGAGTGCGTGCTCTTGCCCTGCTCGCGGAAAGCCATCCCGAGCCGATGGACCTGGCCCAGCTCGTCGTGCTCGACTACGCCCTCCTGCACAGCGCGGAATTCGACGGCCCACCCAGCCTGCACCCCGACCTGCCCGCCCGCACCGGAGAGCTCGGCATGAAACGCCGGGTGCTGGAAGAGGGCCTGCTCGTCCTGATGCGCGCCGGACTGGCCGGCATCGAAGCGCACCAGGGGGGCCTGATGTACCGGGCGACGGAGCGGGGACCGGCGTTCATCGACGTCCTGGAAACCCCCTACGTGGACCGACTGCGTGACCGCGCCGAATGGGTGGTGCACGAATACGCGCCCCGCATCGACGTCGATGCGGCCACGCGCGAACTGATCAACCGTCCCGCCGAAACGCCCTTGCCATCCGAGGCCCACCGTGACTGACCTGAGACTGATCCACCTCACCTACGCCGGATCAGCAAAGCCCGCCGCGCAAGTTCTCTTCGACGACGACACGACCGTCATCTACGGGGCCTCCGACACTGGCAAGTCCTTCATCGTCGATTCCATCGAGTACATGCTCGGCGGCACCAGCCTGCCCCTCATCCCCGAAGCCGAGGGATACAGCCAGATCCTCCTCGGCCTGCGGCTGCCCGACGGCAACCCGCTCACCCTGGTGCGCCGGCCCGACAGCAACGCCGTTCACGCGCACTTCGCCGACCTCAGAGGTCTGGTGACCCGGCCTGCCGAGCGGGAACTGACAGCGGTCCACACCGCACGCAGCACCCGCAGCCTGTCGATGTTCCTGCTGGGTGAACTCGGCCTGGGCGACGTACGCATCCGCAAGAACGAAGCAGGCGGAACCCGCGACCTGACCCTTCCCGACCTTGCACACCTGTCGGTGATCACCGAAACCCGCATGGTCGACCCGCTCTCCCCAGTCTTACGCTCACAGGCGAACTCGACCAAGACTGCTGCCATGTCGGTGATGAAGTTCCTCCTCACCGGCGAAGATGACCCCGTCATCGAAACCGGCCCGAACCAGGGCCAGCGCCGCGTCCACAAAGGGCAGATCAACCTCCTGGACCAGATCGTCCTCGACCTCACCAGCAAGCTCATCACCCAGGAGAACGAGACACAGCTGCGAGAGCGCCTGGCGCGGATCCAGACCACCATCGACACCCAGTCCCAATCGCTGCGCGTGATCGCGGACCGACACGTCACCGCGGTCACCAGCCGCATGCAGGCGTCCCAGGAACTTGCCGCACTCGAAAGCCGCCTGGCCGAGGTCACCGACCTCCTCACACGATTCGGACTCCTTGAGCAGCAATACCGCTCCGACCTTGAACGCCTTCAAACAGTCAGCGAAGTCGGCAGCCTCCTGGGATTTTTCCGCGTCGGAACCTGCGTCTTCTGCGGAGCCGAACCCGAGCACCAGCACCCCAGCCACAGCGCCGAGGAGACCACCCAGCTCCACCAGGCCGTCCAGGCCGAGACCGACAAGACCACCAGTCTGCTCACCGATCTGCTGCCCACTATCAGCGATCTAGACGTCCAGCGAGACACCCTGCGCCGGCGCACAGAAACCCTCCTGGTACAGACGGCCGGACTCGATGCAGAGATCGACACGGCCGAAGAGCAGCTCGCCCCGCTGCGAGCACACATGGACGACCTTCTCGCCGCCCGCTCCACCATCGAGCGGGAACTCGAACTGCACTCCCGCATCAGCGAACTGGAGCACCGCCGCTCGAAACTCGACGGCGAAGGCGCTGTTGCCGCGACCCGCCGGGCTGAGCACATCCCGGCACGCATCCTGAGCGTCTTCGACAGCGTCCTCAGGGAGACCCTCGAAGCCTGGAAGGTGCCAGCCGTCGACTTCGCAGAGTACGACCAGTACAACGGCGACATCCGCGCCGGCAACCGCCCCCGCGCGGGACGAGGCAAGGGCGTGCGCTCCGTACTGCACTCGGCCTTCACCACCGCCCTCGCCCGGTACTGCATCGACCAGGACCTGCCCCACCCCGGCTTCGTCGTACTCGACTCCCCGGTCGTCACCTACCGAGAACCCGTAGGCGAGGACGTCGACATCACCGGACACGTCGTCGACCACTTCTACCGCCACATGGCCACATTCCCCGGCCAGGCCATCATCATCGAGAACGGCGACCCGCCAGCCGACGTACTCTCCCGCGTCACCTCCTACCGCTTCACCGGATCACACGACGGCAGACCCGGCTTCTTCCCCGCCAGCCCAACAAGCTCACGAGGAACAGCAGCCAGCCGGCACCCGCAGGATTAATAGTCAAGACCTGTGGATCGGCGGTTGCTCAGCTTCGCGCTGATCTGATCCGGGTGAGTCCTCCGACCGCCGAGAGCTCGTCGTCGAGGGGCTCGGCGGTGGCCGGTGAGGTGATGAGCAGGAGTACCGAGACGTCGGGGTGCTCGTCCTCGTAGAGATCGTCTTCCCCGTCATCTCCGGGAATCGCGTTCGGCTGGACCTGGAGGCAGGTCGTGCCGGCGAGGGTGGCCAGGAAGTAGATGCCGCGGTAGTCGCTCTCGCGTTCGGCGAAGGTCACGTCGAGCCGTTCGGCGAGCAGGTCGGCCAACTCCTTGGCCGTGTGGGCGTTCGTGCCGTAGGTGTCGAAGACGGTCATCTGGGCATTCTCCTCAGGCCGCGTGGCTCTCGGTGCGTTCGACCAGCAGACCGTTCTCGAAGCGGGCGCCCGCGCGGACGAGCGGGACCAGGTGGGCTCCGGTGATCGCTCGCCAGCGGGCCTGGGCGGACTCGACGAGCTTGAACACCATCGCGAGGGCCGCGGCCGAGCTGCCGGCGCCGCGGGTGACCTTCGTCCTCAGCTTGACCGTGGAGAACGTCGACTCGATGGGGTTCGTGGTCCGCAGGTGGACCCAGTGCTCGGCCGGGAAGTCGTAGAACGCCAACAACTCGTCCCGGTCCTCGGTGATCTTCGCGACGGCCTTGGGCCACTTCGTGCCATAGGTGCGGGCTGTGAACGCCGCCGATATTCCCCACCCCCAGCGTCACGGAATGGGCCATGGGGATGGCGGAGGTGCGCCGTCGTCCCCATGGGGATGCCACACCTTCCCCGGCCGCCCGATAGCCAGCCGAGATTCAGGGGCGGGGCGGGCAGTCAAGGATGAGCGCAGCTCATCGCCTTGGCGACGCCGAAGGCGTCCTTGACGGCCCGGCTCGGCCCGCACACTTCGAGATCGGGCGGCCCCCTCAGTCGGCACCGTCGTGTCGGAGCTGGCACGTGGGGACGAAGGAGGCCGAGATGGGGAATTAAGTGAACGCTGACACGGGCGAACGCGTCGATTGCCTTCTCCGCGTGCGCGCGGCCCTCCGCGTTGTAGATTTCCTGCATCGCCTTCGTTGCGCCCGGCTGTGCGGACTTTGGCAGGCAGTTCGCGACATTCCTGGCTTTGTGGACCCAGCAGCGCTGGTGCCGTGCGGCCGGGAACACCTCGACCAGCGCCTTCCACAGGCCCATCGCACCGTCGCCGACGACCAGCTCCGGGTCGCGCATGCCCCGGCGGCGGCAATCACGCAGCAGGTCCGCCCACGACTCGGTGGACTCCCGCAGCCCCTCGGCCAGCGCGATGAGTTCCTTGGTGTCGTCGAGACGGACGCCGAGCAGGACCAGGACGCACGAGTGCGCCTGGCCGAGCCGGACCTTCGGGTGCACCCCGTCGGCCCACACGTAGACGAAGTCGCGGTCCGACAGGTCCCGGTCCTGGAAGGCCGCGTGGTCGTCGGACCACTGCTTCGTCAGCCGGGTCACCGTGGCTGGCGAGAGCCCAGCGGCCGAGCCGAGGAACTGCTCCATCGCGGGCACGAAGTCTCCGGACGACAGGCCGTGCAGGTAGAGCAGGGGAAGAACCTCGCTGATCTTCGGGGACTTCCGGCACCAGGGGGCGAGGATCTTCGACGAGAACCGCTTGCGCTCGCCTGTCTCGTCAACGACCCGCTTGTCGTTCACCCGTGGCGCCTTCACCGTAATCGGCCCGGCGGCGGTGGCCACCGTCCGCTCGCGATGGTGGCCGTTGCGGACCACCAGACGGCGGCCGGCCTCGTCCCGCTCACCCGCCAACTCAGCTATGTACTGATTGACTTCGGCTTCCAGGGCCGCGGCGAGCATCCGACGGGCGCCCTCACGGACGATGTCGTCCATCAGGGAGCCGCCCTGGGTGGTGCCGTCCTCGTTGACTACGCTCAGCACGGGCGTGCCTTCCCGACCCGCGCTGCAACGCGGGCCTACTCGATGACCAGAAGTCGATCATTCGGGAAGGTACGCCCTCCGCGTTCCACCAGGCACCCCTCCCGAGACCGATCCACAGGTCTTGAGCATTGCTCCACCCGCAGCCGCGCTCCACCTGAGGCAACCCACCCGCCGGCTCAGCGGTGGGCGCGATCCCCCCGCTACCGGCGGGGATAACTGCCCCGGCGCGGCCGCGCATCAGTGTCTCGTGGCGGTCTCGCCTGTGTCGGGGATCCCTCCGTCCTCGGGACGGCGGCGCAGATCCGCGTCCACCTGGATACGCACTCCGTCCATGCCGGGGACACGCTTGACCGGGTACGTGCTGGAGAGCCACAGTTCCGAGATGCGCTCGGCGGCCTCCCGGGCTGTTGCCGTGTCAGCGGTCGTGATGTGGATGCGGACCAGTCCCGGTGTCTGCTCGAAGATTTCGGTCATGACGGCCAGGATGCTCGCGAGTCCCCTGCCTGATCACGATGACGGCAGCGCCCCACTCGATCGTGGGACACCAGCCGTCCGCCTTCCCGCCAGCAACGGCCCGACAGCCCCTCCACGCCCTGCACGCCACGCCCGTCACCCGGGCATGAGCAGAGCAGCCAGGGCCAGCGGGGCTCAGGGGCGCTGCTGGGGATCAGGGCCGCCGAACAGGTCAGCGAACGAGAACGTCGCGGAACCGGCGCTGTTGGCGGACTCTGAGCGCGCCCGACGCGCCTCGGCCTCGGTAGTGAGGCGGGCGATGAGGGCCTCCCAACACGACAGGCAGCCACACTGGGCACCATCTCGATGCTCGGCGCCGCTGCGGCCCACCGCTGTTCGCACCTGAGCGGCCAAGCCTCGAAAGCCGTCTTCCGCCTGTAGGCCGCCGCCTTGTGAGCGCCAGCCTCGCCACGGGCCGAGCTGGCCTCTCTCTCGGCCCGCCGCCGCGCCTGGATCATCGGCCAGTCAGGGCCCCGCCGTACCCGTACGACATGCGTCTTCCTTTCACGCCAGCTGTCTCCAACAGCACACCCACCGTGGAGGACACGCGAGCGCCTCAGCCCAGGTCGCGTGTCTGCCAGCCGGGCGGGAGTTTCGGCAGGCCGATGAGGGCGTCGATGCCGAGATGCTCCAGAAGCAGAGCTTTAAGGTGCCGGCCATCGATGAGCTCGACGCGGTTACGCGGGGCGAAATCCCAGCTCGCTTTCCCGAACCACGCGGTGGTGACCACGATGCCTTTCGAGGCGCTCTTGTCGTTCACGATGCCCGCGACCGACCGCACCGTCTCGGCGGAGACCACGTTCTTCGTACGCTTGGCCTGGATGATGCACAGCCCTCCGATGAGGGGTTCCTCGTTGACGGCGACGGCGTCGATGCCGTCGTCCCGGGAGGCCTGGGTGACCCACGACTTGAGCCCGATCTGCTCGAACAGCCGCCGGATGAGGTGCTCGAAGTCGATCGGGTCCATCGCGACCAGGTCGGGCCGGCTATCGAGCCCGGCGACCACATCCCGCTCGGGCGCGATCTTGTACCGAGACAGGTCGAACGTGACTACCGGCGGTACGGGCTGAAGGTCGTAGGGGTGCTGGGAGACGACCGCGCTCAGATGGTGGAGGCTGGCCACCGGGTCGAGCTCGGGCTCGTCAAGGACGAGCTCGGCGAAGTTCTCCCGGCTGACCCGCACACTGATCAGACACGGCTCGGTCGGCTTCCCGGTGGCACGGTCCTTGGCGTGGACTTTCCCGTTGAACGCGATCCCGTCCACCAGCCACGGCGGGGTCACAGTGAAGGCCTCATCGATCGCCCGCAAAGCGAGACGAGCGACCAGATCCCGGTACAGGGTTTTGCACTCGGCCTCCTTCCGTGGCTGCGGCACCACAGTCGGGGGAGCGGAAGCCTTGAACCGGTACTGCGTGACCGAAGGAACCACCGTCTGCGACGGCAGCTCGATCTCCAGGATCAGCTCCCGTGATTCCGGTGCGAACGCCGCCCGCCGCGTACCGCCGAGGCCGTCCGGATAGCTGATGGAGCCGAGCGCGGCCTCCACACCGACCGCGAACCCTTCAAGATCTCCTTCGCCCAGGGCCTGCTCCACCTGCAGCCGCAGCCGGTGAAGGCCGCCGGGGCGTGTGCGCAGAACCGAGGTCAGCAACTGAAGCCGCTCTTCGACCTCGGCCGTACGGGCGACGGCTTCCTCTCGCAGACTCTCCGCAGTCTCCTGCTTCGCACGCCGTTCAGCCGCCGCCTTCTCGCGGGCCGCAGCCCGGCGCCTCTGCTCGAGCTCCCGCTCCCGCGCCGCCTGGCGCTTCTCAAGGTCCCGAACGATCTGCTCAGCCTTACGCGACTCGGCACTCTGCCGCGCCTGCTTCTCCTTCTGAGCACGCATCCACGCTTGCGCCTGGTCACGTTCCTGCCGGGCTTCCTCTTTGGCCCGCTGTGCGGCCTCACGCTCAGCAGCCCTGGCCTGACGCGTAAGCTCCGCCTCAGCCCGCTTGGCCGCCGCGGCCTTCGCCTTCTGGCTGTCCCGGTACGCCTGTACCAGCTGCGCTGCCAAGGACTTCCTACGCGCCATTCGCCGCCCCTCACCACAAGTCAAAGCACAACAGATGCCCTCGTCAGCGGCAGGGCAATCCCAGTGGCCAGTCCCGTGGCCTGACTCGCTCGGAACATGACTGCTTTCGCTCTCACCGATAAGGATCACCGGCTGTTGGGCGACGCTCTGTACGTTGATGAAGGCCGGGGTTCGCGACACTCGCGATGAGCATGATCGGTGATCTTGCTGGGCAGCCTGCTTCTACTTCGTGCGCGACGACACCGTGTGCACGAGGAACCTGGACGTGTCGTACGCCTCAGTAGGCTTGTGCGTCGAACAAAGGAGCACTGCGCATGAGCTATCGCCTGAAGGCGATCACCCGCGAGGAGCATCTGGCCTTCGTCACGGCCCGGCCCTCAGTGAGCCACATGCAGGTTCCCTCATGGGGGGACGTAAAGCCGGACTGGCGGGCGGAGAGTCTGGGCTGGTTCGACGAGGACGGCCACCTCATCGGGGCCGGATTGGTGCTGCTGCGGCCGTTGCCGAAGCTGAAGAGATACCTCGCCTACCTGCCCGAGGGCCCGGTCATCGACTGGGCCGCGGCAGACCTGGAGCGGTGGCTTGAGCCGATGCTCGCGTACTTGAAGGAGCAGGGCGCCTTCTCGGTGAAGATGGGACCGCCCGTCGTCGCCCGCCGCTGGAGCGCCGAGGCGGTCAAAGCCGCGATCGCCGACCCGCAGGCCCGGCAACTGAGGGACGTGGAGGCCACCGCGCACGAGCCGCGGGCCTTCGACATCGCCGACCGACTGCGCCGGATGGGCTGGCAGCAGACCGAGCCCGGTGGCGAGGACGGCTTCGCCGCGGGCCAGCCGCGCTATGTGTTCCAGGTCCCCTTCGCTGGTCGGTCGTTGGAGGAGATCCAGCGTGACTTCAACCAGCAGTGGCGCCGCAACATCAAGAAGGCGGAGAAGGCCGGCGTCAAGGTCGTCCCGGGCGGCTACGAGGACCTGCCCGCCTTCTACGACCTCTACGTCGAGACCGCTGAAACGGGACCGGTTCATCCCGCGCCCGCTGGCCTACTTCCAGCGGATGTGGACCGCGCTGCAGGCCGAGGACGACGACCGGATGCGTCTCTACCTCGCCTATCATGAGGGCGAGGTACTCGCCGCCGCCACGATGCTGACCGTCGGCGAGCACGTCTGGTACTCCTACGGCGCTTCCACCAGCCGCAAGCGCGAGGTCCAGCCGAACAATGCCATCCAGTGGCGGATGATGTCCGACGCCCACGAACTCGGAGCGGCTGTTTACGACTTCCGTGGCATCACCGACACTCTGGAAGAGGACAACCACCTGCTGGGACTGCTCCGGTTCAAGGCCGGCACCGGCGGCCAGGCCGTCGAATACCTCGGCGAGTGGGACTACCCCCTCAACAAGGTCCTGCACAAAGCCCTCGACCTCTACATGTCCCGCCGCTGAGACGACGGCAGCCTTGCTGATCACCGACTCCGATGCAGTGCGCGTGGAACGCCGGCTGCTTGCGGGCGATTTGACCTGCCCATCCTGCGGGGCGCCACTTGCTCCCTGGGGGCATGGCCGTCCTCGGGAAGTACGCGGCGATCTCGGGGCTCGCTGGTTCGTACGCCCTCGCCGGTCCCGCTGCACGGGCTGCGGGATCA
The DNA here is from genome assembly GCF_055602235.1 of Streptomyces sp. NPDC037410. Taxonomy (NCBI): domain Bacteria; kingdom Bacillati; phylum Actinomycetota; class Actinomycetes; order Kitasatosporales; family Streptomycetaceae; genus Streptomyces; species Streptomyces sp. NPDC037410. Next base: position 439,208 of record NZ_JBVJWR010000003.1, read on the forward strand.
CGCACGTGCTGCTGCCGGAGACGTTGTGGCCGCGGCGGATGGATGCGGCCGAGGTGATCGGGTCCGGACTGGAGATAGCGGCCCTCGGCATGGGACACCGCCGGGTCGCCGCCCATCTGGGCATGGCGGAGGGGACGGTCCGCGGCTGGATCCGCCGCTTCCGCCGCAGGGCGGAGGACGTCCGCCGGCACTTCACCGTCGCCCTGGTCGCCCTCGCGGACGATCCGGTGATCCCCGAACCTGCCGGCTCACCGCTGTCGGACGCGGTGTCGGTGATCACGGCGGCCCATCGGGTGGCGGCGATGAAGTGGCCGGAGATGAACGCGGTGTCGCGGTGGGCCTTCGCCGGCCGGGCAATAGGCGGTCGGGTGCTGACCTGCACCTCTTCGGCTAGTTGATCAACACGGGCCGCCCCTGGGCGGCGAAAGGAGGGGCCGGAAATCTTGATCGTGTCCGTCCGCGACAGAGGCGGACGCTGATCGAGATGCGAGGAGAGTCCGCGCATGGCATCGAGCGAGGACGAGGACCGCCGCCGGGCGGAGAAGGCCCGGCAGGTCGGTCTGTTCCGCTATTCCCTGATCCAGGACCTGCTGGACACCACTCTCACGACCCGCGAGCGCGGCCGTCTGGCACGGGAGTTGGCGGAGAAGGAACACACTGATCCGTTCGGCCGGCAGGTCAGGGTGTCGAGGGGCACGATCGACCGGTGGGCCCGGGACTACCGCAGCGGCGGGTTCGCCGCGCTGGTTCCCGAGCCGCGCAAGGCTGTTCCGAGGACGCCGCCGGAGGTGCTGGAGCTGGCGGCCGCGCTTAAGCGGGAGGATCCCGGCCGGACGGCCGCGCAGATCCAGCGGATCCTGCGGACCATGCAGGGTTGGTCGCCGACCGACCGCACGCTGCAGCGGCACTTCATGGCCGCCGGCCTGACCGGCACGGGCGCGGGCGAGAAGAGCGTGTTCGGCCGGTTCGAGGCGACCCGGGGCAACGAGCTGTGGACCGGAGATGCTCTTCACGGGCCGAGGGTCGGCGGGCGGAAGACGTACTTGTTCGCCTTCATCGATGACCACAGCCGGGCGATCGTGGGGCACCGGTTCGGGTTCGCCGAGGACACCGTCCTCCTGGCCGCGGCCCTGCGGCCGGCGCTGTCGGCCTGCGGCGTTCCGGAGTCGATCTATGTCGACAACGGTAGTGCCTTTGTCGACACATGGTTGTTGCGGGCCTGTGGGTCCCTGGCGGTCCGGCTGACCCATTCCAAGCCCGGACGGCCGCAGGGCAGAGGGAAAATCGAACGGTTCTTCCGGACCGTGAGGGACCAGTTCCTCGTCGAGCTCGATGACGAACGTGTCGGCCAGATCGAGCATCTCACCGAGCTGAACAGGCTTTTCACCGCGTGGGTGGAGACGGTCTATCACCGCACGGTGCACTCGGAGACCGGGCAGCCTCCGATCGAACGATGGCTGGGTTCGATTCCCCGGCCGCTGCCGCTGCCCAGCCCCGCTGATCTTCGGGAGGCGTTTCTGTGGTCGGAGTTCCGGACGGTGACGAAGACGGCGACGGTGTCGCTGCACGGCAACAGCTACGAGGTCGACCCGATGCTGAGCGGGATGAGGGTGGAGCTGGTCTTCGATCCGTTCGACCTGACCGAGATCGAGGTCAGAGCATCGGGCAAGACGACAGGGAAGGCGACCCCGCACCGAGTGGGCCGTCACACGCACCCGAAGGCGACTCCGGAGACCCCGGCCGAGCCGGCGCCGCCGACCGGGATCGACTACCTGAAGATCCTCGACGAGACGCACACGGCGAACACCGCGAGGGGCATCAACTACTCGTCCCTGTTGGACGACGGGCGGGGACAGCGATGATCGACCGTGTTCAGGGGTACTTCGGTTTCACCCGCGTCCCCTTCGGCCGCAACCTGGCTCCCTCGATGCTGCACCAGCACCACTCCCACCGGGAGGCCGCGGCCCGCATCGCCTGGTGCATCAACAACCGGGCGATCGGCGTGGTCACCGGTGAGGTCGGCTCCGGCAAGACCGTCGCCCTCAAAGGCGCCGTCGCCTCCCTGGACCCGGCTCGTTTCACGGTGATCTACCAGCCCAACCCCGAGGTCGGCATGCGCGGTCTCTATGACCGCATCGTCACCGCCCTGGGCGGCACCCCGAAGTTCCACCTGGCCGCTCTCGCAGCTCAGGCGTCTGCGGCGCTGGCCGCGGAGGTCGACGAACGCGGTCGGACCCCGGCCGTCGTGATCGACGAGTCGCACCTGCTCGACCACCACGAGCTGGACGCAATCCGCATGCTGACCAACTACGACATGGACTCCACGACGCCGTTCGCGGTGTTGCTGATCGGCCAGCCCACCCTCCGCAAACGGATGAAGCACGGCGTCCTGGCGGCCCTGGACCAGCGGATCTCGGTCAGCTACCAGATGCCCACGATGACGAAGGAGGAGACCTTCAGCTACATCAAGCACCACCTCACGATCGCCGGACGGCAGGACACCCTGTTTTCCGACGACGCCGTCGAACTGATCCACCTCACCAGCCGCGGCCTGCCCCGCTCGGTCAACAACATCGCCTGGCAGTCCCTCATCGCCGCCTTCACCGAGGAGAAGGGCATCGTCGACGAGTCCTCCACCCGCGTCGCGATCACCGAGACACACGCGACAGAGTGACGACGAAAGCGACACCACGTTCACGACGACCCCGGCGGCCTGACGCCCCCCGGGGTCGTTTCACCCCATGCCGTCGACAACCAGAACGTCGCCCTCGTGCGCATCTTCAACGTCGCTCAACAACCGGCCACCCGGGCCCGATCGCTGAACAAACTGACGGCCACAGGGCAAGGGACTACCGTCGAAAACCGAGATGCCATACGCACAGGGATCCCCGGCGTTCCCCCGGAGAAACAGTGCAGCGCGCCCGACAAGCGGTACCACCCCAGGAACGACGGCAGCCACGCTGAACACCTGGCCCGGATCGCGCGAAGGGGCGAACGGGGACAATTCCAGGGATCTGCCGTACGACCGACAGGAGCGCTCGTGCACTGGTAGGCAGCTTCGACTGCGAGACAAGCTCGACCGGATAGTGGATGGAGCGTGCCACCCCCTGCCATCTACCCTCGATCCGTCACAGCCCTCATCGGGGGAACGCGTGACCGCCACCGGGACACGCATTCACAACTTCTGGAGCATCTGGGCGATTCCACGGCCCCGCAGCCCGCCTTCAGGCGTGTCGACCGACACTCTGCGCGCCATGCGCCCTACGTCCCCACCCCGCCCACTCCCAGAACCCCCAGCGAGCAACTTCGCCGCCCATCCGGCACTGTGGAGCCTGACCTCCGGAGAGGTCACCACGATCGACTGTCCGACCTGCGGGGCGAGGAAGCACGCTCCATGCCGGACGCTGCGAGACCGCCCCACCACGGCATTGCACCGCGGCCGTACCACCCGTTACCTCAACCTGCGCTTCGGCCTGGACCTCACCGAACCCCACACCCGCCCACCCCAGATCCGCCGCGCACCCACAGATCCCCGTCTCGGCCTCCACGCCACCCGCACACCCGAACCGCAGCCCTGGCGGCTTCCCCTGCCCGAGCTGGCCGACCTCATCAACATCAGCTTCCTCGACCATGCCAAAGTCGTCACCGCACACGCCTGCGGGCTGCGCCGCACCGGCCTCGACGACCTCCTCTACGGCCCCGACCGCATCCACCAGAGCCTCGACGCCCTCACCTACGCCTTGCACGACCGCCAGATCCAACGCGAGACAGGGATTCTCACCCGAGGCCGCGACGAACACACCGCGCTGCTCGCCGAACAGGAGCAGGCCGTCCGAAGCATGCTCCGCGAAGCCGAACACCTCCTCAAACAGCGCCGGCTCGCGGAACTCACCGCAGCAGGCGTGCTGCCCTTCCCGCCGCGCAGCGACGATCCGCGGCACGTGGCCCGGGCCTGGCTCGGCCGCTACCTCGGGGGCGAGAAAGAAGCCCTCGTCCATGCCATCGCTACAGCCGCAGGAGTACCCCCGCAGGCCGCAGCCCCCATTCGCAGCATCCGAGACAAGATCACCAAAAGCATCGACAACGGCTGGATCACCGCACCGGTCAACGACACCGTCGAACGGCTCCTGGGCGCCGAAGACCCTGCCTTCCGCCACCAACTCATCGCCGACGCCACCCAACAGGACATCAGAAACGACGCCCTGTGCCACCCCCTCCTCCTCAACCGATGGCGTGACGAGCTCAACCACACCCTCACCGACCTGGCACCGGCCGCCGAAAACCCCACGACCAAACGGCTCCACGACCTCGCCCTGACCGGCCGCCCCCGCAACGCCCCCGGGCAACTCGGCAAGCGCCGCCGCCTCTTCGCCGCCCTGCTCCAGCGGCGCGACGAAGCAACCCGCCTCATCACCGAACTCAACGACACCATGATGCTCGCCGAGCAGGCCGACCCCAGCTACACCAAGCTCAAGCAGGCGGCAGACCAGGCATACGACGAACTCGTCCGCCGCCACCCCGACCTGTACCAGCGCATCCGCGCGGGCCTCACCCCTCACCAGACCCGCTACGGCCGCCTCGCCCCCAACACCCCTCGCGCCGAGCTCAGACAGCGGATCTTTGCCGACCTCGACAAGACCTGAACGGGCATGCACCGTCGGGAATCCCGTCCACACGCACTTCCACGGGCTTGGTGTTCTGGCCGAAGAAGACCTCATCGACGCGTCAACCCGGCCTCCTGGAGGAAAACGAGGCATGCGCGTCCTCGGACCGGGGTGCTGCGCCACACGGACCGCCCCAGCCCGTGAGCGGCAGGCCGTCCTCAGCCGCGAACACCCATCTCCTGAAGTCTCTGCCGCTGATGGGGATCTTTGAAATCCGGCCAGGGCCGCTCGTCGACCCACTCCCTCCGGACTTCAACGGAGTGGGGTGCTCCAAGGAGCGCCCCGCGCGTTGTCGCCCAGGACCGCCCATCCGTGGAGTGTGCTGCTGGCCATTAGCGAAGCGCCGGGTGGGTGTTGAGTGGGACGTTTCTGCGGTGAACCAGCTCGCCCACCTGGACGAGGCTTAAGGCGATCGCCGGACAAAGAGCAGGCCAGGCCGCTATCCATGCCTTCGTGATCAAGAACATGGTTCGCGGCCTGGCCGCACTCTCCCTCGCCCTGACCCCGCTCGCTGTACCCAACGCCGCGCTCGCCGCGCTCGCCGCGCCCGTCGCGCCGGCCGCCGCTGAAGTCCTGATGCTCAGCGAGGCGGTCGGGCAGATCCCCGTCGCCGACGAGAGCAGGGAGGGCTACGAGCGGACGAAGTTCAAGCACTGGAACGCCGGCCTGGATCTTGGGGACGGGTGTAACACGCGAGCCGAGGTGCTGTTGGCCGAGGCAATCGAGGCCCCGGCGGTCGGTGCGGGCTGCAAGCTCACGGGCGGGCTGTGGCGCTCGTACTACGACGAGCAGCTCATCGACGACCCCGCGAAGCTCGACATCGACCACATGGTCCCGCTCGCCGAGGCCTGGGACTCCGGGGCATCGAACTGGGACGCGAAGCGCCGTGAGGCGTACGCGAACGACCAGGGCACCTCGACCTCGCTCGCCGCAGTCAGCGCCCGGTCGAATCGCCAGAAGGCCGACCAAGACCCGGCCGAGTGGATGCCGCCGTCCCCGGAGGCGACCTGTCGCTACCTCGCCGAGTGGGTGGGCACCAAGCTGCGCTGGGGTCTGTCTGCGGACCAGGGCGAGGTCGACGCCCTCAAGGTGTACGCCACTGGCCCGTGCGAGAACACGGTCGTCCACTACACCCTCGCCCCCTGACGAACGAGGCCCCGCCGGCCGGTGGCGGGGCCTTGGGAGTGGCCTGGTGTGGGCTGCTGGCATCAGCGCTGACGAACTCGGCACGAGCCCATGTCGGGTCAGGCGGGGGAGAGGGCCTCCTCGGGGGTGAAGGTGAGGTGGCTGTCCGTGGGGGTGTTGCAGTCGAGCAGGAGGGCGGGAGCGGTGCCGGCGTCGCCGTTGCTGCCGGCGGTCGGCTGGCCGAGCTCGGAGGGGGTGGCAGGGCGGGTTACAACCCGGACGAGCCCGTCGGGCCGGCGGCCGTCGGAGCCGGGGCCGGTGATCGTGGCGGGCCAGCGGAACTGGGAGAGGATGCCGAGACGGTACGCAGGTCGGTAGGCGACGCCCCACACCGCGAGGTCGCCGGACGACCAGAAAAAGTTCGAGTTGGCCAGCGTCGTAGGAGCCTCATGGCTGTGTCGCCACGGGCCGGTCCCGCCCTCCCTGCAGGTCGAATGGGTGAGGAGATCCACTGAGCAGGTGTGAGGGAACCCCCGAGCAGGGGGTTTTCAACGAGCCTCATCAAACTGGGCACCGGCAAGCACGCAGACGTCGTCCTGTCTCATTACGCGCGGGCTCTTGAAGACCACGGTCGAGCCGAGGCCGCGGAGAAGGTCCTGCGTGAGTGCATCGGTTCCGCCGAGTACTCGGACCGGTTCCGCTGGCCCCTGATCGAGCTGTTGGCCCGCCAGGACAGGCTGGACGAAGTCGTCGACGTGGGCCGTCCCACGTTCGACTACCACGATGCCTGCCTCCTGGAAGGGGTCATCCACCTCCTCTACGAGGCCGGCCGGCTGGAAGACGCCCTGGCGATCCTCGACGAGCGCAGTGCCGAATTCGTCGACGAGCACCCGTCCTGGCACGCCTCCAACCGGCTGTGGCTGCTCGGCGAGGCCGACCGGTACGACGAAGCCCTCGCCTACGCCGCGACCCTGCCCCCAGACCAGTACGGCCTCGTGAATTCGACCGCTTGGCTCCTGGAGGAATCCGGACGAGCCGACGAGGCCATCAGCCTCCTCCAAGCCGACGAGGACCAGTACGGGGAACTGGCCGCCCTCCTCATCAGGCAAGGCCGGGCCAGCGAAGCGATCGCCTCGCTGCCCTCCCTCGCCGCCCTCCACGAAGCATCCCGACGACGCGGCGCCGCCGTCCGAGCCGCACGCGACGCCGGCGACCCTTCCTTCTAGCAGGGAGGCGCACGCCGAATACGCGCCGCACGCTCGTCGTCGGCCAGATGAGGGCCGCCCCGTCTGATGTACTGCGGCTGCGCTGAGACGCTCAGCGCGCCAGCGCCCGCAGCGAGAACAAGCCCCGCGGCGGCCAGTACGGGTGCCACGGCCAAAAGGCACACGAGATGGCCGGCAGCCTGCCGCTCGCTCCTCACGCGCTGCGCACCCCTCTGCATCAGCAGCTGTACCCCACTACGGCCTGGGCCTGAAGACGCGCGGGGCGTCCCTCTTGATCGGCTGCCCGAAGCACACGAGGCCCACCCGGCTGGCGGTCTGGAACTCCCTGCCCAGTTGTACGCACCTCCCGAGGGGCATCCGTTTTCATCGCCACCAGAAACACCCCGCCCTGATTCACTCGTGCGGGTTAATTCTCCGAGGGTCGGATGAACGCGTCTCACCGGGCAAGCGAAAGAATCCAGTGGTTCCCCGTTCGGAAACGGGCAAGACGCCCTCAAGAGCCGCCCTGGTGTGCTCACCTTGCGGCTTGCGAGACCTTGATTGATGTCAACAGGGGGATCCCTGTTCCGTTTTCACTCCTGGCACGTCGAATGCCTCTGCTGCGGACAGGCATATAGCGTTCCGCGCACATGAGTCGGGGCCCCTGGTCAGAGGGGCCCCGACGGGAACCATGTCCGCCTTGAACCCCTCGGAGGGAACGACCATGATCCGCATCCGCCGGATGCTCACGAAGCTGCTTCCGGCTTCAACAGAAACTAGCATTCCGCTGGTTTTCATGACTGAAACGCAGTCGCTCAGCTGTCTCGTCTTCAAGATGCGCTGGAGCGCCTTTGCCATGACGGCCCTCGGCATTGTCACGGCTGTCCACGGCCCGGTGGTGCCCGAGGAGACGTGGTGGGGTGTCGTGGCCGCCGCTGTCGCGGACGGGTCGGTGTTCAGCTACCAGCGCTTCCGTCGCCGCTGAACCACGCAACGGGAGGGGGCGCGGTCTGCGCCCCCTCCCCAGCCCTGCCAGCTCGGTCTCGACAGGGGAGCAGCGCAGTCTTCTCGCTCTCCGCAGAGGGCCACAGATCCAGCGGATGGACCAGCAAGGTGACACGAAGTGCGCAGCCGTCGGAGCACGGTGAACGCTACGAGTACAGCAGGTGTGCCTTCAGCTTGTGCGGGCGTCGTTTCAGACGGCTCAAGGGGCCGGGGCGGCCGCGCCGGTACTGCCAGGACGCGTGCCGGCGTCGCGCGCAGCGCGTGCGTAGTCGTCAGCGGGTCGATGAATCGGCCGTGGTGTACCCGTCCCGGTGGGGTCCAGCAGTGGCGCAGAGGCTTCAGAGTCTGGCGTCGGAGCTGATCCAGGCGGAACAGCGAGGCAGCGACCTCGAGGAACTGGCCCGACGGGCTCTGGCCGTAAGCGCGGAAGCCGCCCACTACCTCACAGCAGCCGTGCACGATGCCCGGGCCAACGGTCTGGGATGGAACGAAGTGGCCCGCAAGACCCATCTCAGCACCGCCGCCGCGCGGGCCAAGTGGGGCCCTTCATCTGTACGCCGGACGACGGAGAGCCGCGCCCGTCACACAGCCCTGCCGGCGTCTGAACCATTAGGGGGAGAAGCGCGTTCTGCGGCTGTCGAGCACAAGAAGCGTCTGGGGTCGGCCCTTTCGTGCCTGCTGCGCAACTACGGGGTCACCGCGAAGGAAGCGGCCCGCGGCGCCGGTGTCTCCCCGTCATGCGTGTCACGGCTCCTGGGTGGCCACAGGGTGCCGGACTGGCCCGTGGTCTTCGCCGTGGTGACGGCGGCCGGCGGCAGGCCTGACGAGTTCCGGCTCCTGTGGGAGTGGGCTCGCGGACACCAGCGGGCACCCCGACGGTCCGTGGCTGCCTCCGTGGCCCGGTTCCACAGTGCGATGCGCGGCTTGAGGTGGGCGGCACTGGGCGCCGCAGGGACCAGTACCGGCACCGACGTCGCGGATGAATGCGACGTCGTCGTAGCCGTGCTCGGCGGAGACCTGGTGCCCGACTGGGAGACCACCCAGCAGATCGTGCTGCACTTCAAAGGCAATCCGGACCAGTTCAGATCGCTGTGGGAGGACGTGCACCACAGCTTCGTCCTCGCTCACGCATTCCATCCGGCGCAGGAGGTGTCAGATGCGGGCGACGTCGCCTGACCCCCGCGAGCACGGCCGTGGACACAGCCCCGGAGCGGGCGCCAGGCTCACGCGTGCCGGAGAGCCGGTTCCGTCGGCATGGCTGGCCATGGTGGACGCTCGGGGCACTGAGCCCCACGGCGTGCGGATCACTCTGCCCACTGCGTTTTCCGCCTTCTGCCAGCGCCACATCGGCACCTACACCCGATACGCTCTCGCACGGACCGGGAATCCTCAGGCGGCGACCGCCCTGGTGGGGGAGGCGCTTGGAGCTCTGGCGATGGCCTGGGCAGAGGCGCTAGAAAGCCCGTCGCCGTCCGCGCTGGCCTGGCGGCTGCTGTCCGCACGGGCTGGCCAAAGCACATCGGCCCTGGGACCGCACCGCGTTCTTCCCCCGCCACAGGCGGACGCGGTCCTGCTCCATTACCGGCTCGGACTGCCCGCCGAACAAGCGGCCGAGACGATGGGGTGCAAGGCGCCGGAGTTCACCTTGCTCCTGAAACAGGCCGTGAAGGACGGAGCAGCCGCCTGAACAGAGCCGATGAACAGCTCCACGGTGTGCGCCCGCGCAGAGGACGGATCCAGGCTGCACAACAGGCCGCGGTTTCACCCCTGCGGGGCACACCAATCCGATGGTTCGGGGTGGATCAGGTGGTGCGTAACTCATAGCATGGAGCCTCGATCTGACACGTGCCCGGCGGCTGTTGGCTGTCCGGGCGCGTGCAGTGGGCGACAGCAATCGGGGGGCGCGCGACGGTGATCGATGTAACCCAGGCCAGCGACGCTCGCATCCACAATTTCTTCTTGGGCGGGCACGATCACTACGAGTCCGATCGAGCAGCAGCCAGACGCCTGACGCACCTCGCACCGAACGCTCCGCAATTAGCCCGCATCAGCCGTGAGTTTCTGATGCGGGCTGTTCGATACCTGAGCGTCGAGTACGGGATCAGCCAGTTCCTCGACCACGGATGCGGACTGCCGACCCGCGACAACGTCCACCAGATCGCCCGCCGAGCCGGCACAGACGCCCGCGTGGTCTACATCGACAACGACCCTGTCGTCCTGGCACACGCGCGCATGATGCTCGACGACGCCCGCACGCTGGTCCTCGACGCCGATCTGCTCGACTTCACCGCCATCCTCACCCGCAGCGAGCAGGCGGGCATGCTAGACCGTGACGAGCCCGTGGCGGTGCTGTTCACCTCGGTCCTTCATTGCATCGCTGACGAACGCAACCCCTGGCGGCACGTGACGGAACTGATCAACCAACTTCCCTCAGGCAGCGTCCTTGTCCTGAGTCATCTGGCCGGCGAAGACCACGTGTTAAACGACCAAGCCCTGCAGCTCATGCAGCAGCTCACCGGCCAGCAGTGGGCCAAGGTCCGTCCCTTCGCAGATGTCGAGCGGTTCTTCACCGGCCTCGACCCCGTCGGCGGGCCGATCGGAGACGTGACGCACTGGAGATCCGCGACCGGACCTACCCTGCACCCCGCCGACCGAACGTGGACCATCTACGGTGGAGTCGCCCGCAAGAGATGACGAACCCCCTTGCTCAGAGCTTGCGGATGTAGCTATCCAGCAGCTCCAACGTCTGATCGCGGTCCGCGGCCTTGTGCCACAGAGAAGTCAGCGCAAGCCGGTACCGGTCGACATCCTCAGGGTTGGTGAGGTAACTGCCGCCATTGCGGACCTCCAAATACACCATGTCCACCTCCCGGTTCGCCGGGAACGACAGGTAGGTGATGGACGGCGCGGGCGCCATCGCCTCGTCACCAGCACTGAACGGCAGAACCCGGATATGGATCTTGTCCATGTTCTCTTCCAGGCTGTACAGCTCACGCAGCTGGCCACGCATGACAGACGAGCCACCCACCGGACGAGCGAGAACAGCCTCATCCACCAGCGCGTAGTAGTCCGGCGCGCTCGCATCATGAAGCACACCACGCCTGGTCTGCCGGACACGCACCGCACGATCCCGCTTCACCGTCTGCCTTTCGGCATCCTCGATGGAGGTATCAGGAAGAGCGTGCCTCATGAGTACCCGGGCATACTCCGGTGTCTGCAACAGGCCGGGCACGTACTGCACCTCGTAGGTACGGATCTCCTGAGCGGAGGCCTCCACACTGATCAGCCGCTCCAGCCAGCCCGGGATAGCGTCCCGGAACTCCTCCCACCACTGGGTGTCCTGCGAGCGGCTCGCCAGCAGCTCCAGAGACTCCAGCGCGGCCGGGTCAGTGACACCATAGAACTGCGCAAGGGCCAGCAGCCGATCCGGCTTCAGCGGCGACTCGCCGTTCTCGAGCCGGCTGAGCGTGGGAGCGGACCCGACCAGTCCCGCCTGGACCACATCCACCAGGCGCAGACCCTGCTCCTTGCGCAGCCGGCGCAGGTAGGCGCCCACCACCCGTCCCGCGCCGGCCAGATGGCCGCCCGAGTCCTCTCCGCCCCCGACAGCCCACAGGACTTGACCGCCCGACACTCTCAACTCCTCGGCCAAACGACGCTGTTACCGTAACGCCTTCAGCCTGGAGAGTCTGGTGGGGCGGCCGCAAGCCTCAAGGGGCGAAATTCAGACGATCAGGCGGTTGAACTCATCGCGCTTCGCGCCGACGAGCATCGCACTGATCTCCGAAGGAGTGAACACCAGTGCCGGCCCGTCAGGAAACCGGGAGTTCCTCACCGCGATCTCGTCGTTGTGGAGCCTGGCGAACTCCACACAATTGCCGCCCTCCGGGTTACTCGCAGAGCTCTTCACCCACTGCACTCCTACGATGCTGCCGCCCGCGACGCCATTTACGTAACCGCTCACGCCTCATCCTTTCGCTGCTTCCGTCTCCTCGGCACCACGCTCAGGCCGTGCTCGGCCTGGACGACGACGCGCCCCGCCACGGCCGCACGGCCGATGAAATTTCATGGATGCGTGGAATGTCGTCGATCTTAGGCGGCCGTTTTCACGTACGCCGTCCCTCGAAAGGGCGTTCTTACTCGTGTGGTGATCGGATGAATTCAAGTCGGCGCGCCAGAGAACCCATGTTCACGCACGCGTGAGCATGGCCGGATAGGCATTGGTGGCGAATCCTGGCGCACCAGGGCGTTCTACGTCTCCCGGCCCGCTCGCACGCCGAGGCCTGCCCGCCTACGCTCACCAACGGTGTAGGTGCCTACCGCCGGGCCCGCGCGGACCCCGATGCCGTTGAGTGCGCTGCCTGCCCGAGCGGATCGCGGCCCCCCGTCTGTATCCGCCTGTCGCAATGTGAACGGACGCGCGCCGGGCTGCGAGCCCGCTGCGCGGCGATCCTCTGAACCGGACCAGTCTGGCAAGGCGTGTGACCGAAGGGTCCACGCCGACAGCCTCATGAACTCATAGCCCGGGGTCATTACCGGGCTTCGAGGAGAGGCGGGAGCTCATGGTCCAGGTGAGGTCGTCGGTCGCAGGATCGAGACTCCAGTGGGCGATGCCCCCGGTTGCAGACAACAGCCGCATGGCGTTGAGCAGTTCGGGCACTGATAGGCCGCTTGCGCGGGCCAGTTGGCCGATTTCCGTGATGCCGGCAGTGCGATCCGGGGCTCCATGGGTGGCCAGGGCAAGGGTTACCAGTCGAACCGCGGGAGTGCCCGCGCGGACAGGACGGGATTGATGGGTGCGCAGAGCCCAGTCCGCAGCGCGTGCTCGCGCCTTGCGGCCCGGCGCTCCGATGAGGGGATCCGTGAGCTGAGCGCTGCCGACGGGGCTGCCGGGCAAGCTCTGGTGGATCCAGCGCATCTCCTCCAACTCCCGCCACGCTGCGGGGGCCTGCGGTACGGCCATGGCGCGGATCAGTCCGGCCGGGAGCCGGACTCGGCCCGACGGGGTTGAGCGCAGTGCGCATTGCAGGGCGAGAAGCCGGGCCTGGGGGCTGCAAGGCGAAAGTGAGGCGGCCAGGAAGCTGAGCATGTCCCGCACCAGTGTCCTGTCCATCCGGTCGGTGAGGGACCGCCTGCTGCTCCGTGACCGGGCAGGGGCCGGGACGGCGGTGCGGTGCGCGGCGATGAGGGTGGTCTCCGGTACGACGGAGGCATCGGGCATGGCCCGGGCGCAGGCGGTGCAGGCGTCCGCGAGCCGCCACAGCCGCCCCCCGTGTTCACGGGAGAGGACCAGTAGAAGGGGGCCGGCGCAGCCGCGGTGACGTGGGTGCCAGCGGCAGCCGCGTTCATGGCACTGGCAGGTCCGCAGGTACGGGGGGAGGAGTGAGCAGCGGGCATGGCGCGCGAGGTGCGCGAGAGCGGCCGAGCGCGCGGAGCGGCCATGAAGAGTTTCGGGCACGGAGCTGCACTGGGGGCAGACGAGCAGAGGACCTTGAGGTTGAGGCCGTAGCTCGACGATCCACGTGCGAGGCGCCGGCGGGCGCATGGTGCACAGCCTCATCGACCGAGGGCCCTTCTCTGTTGTCCGCCTGACCAGGACCCGAGTAGGGCCTGCGGCGGGGGAGTGTGGTGATGGCGGCACACCGTAGTGCAGACCCCTGCCCTCCCGGAGGGAGTCGTCACCTGCACAAATAGGGCAGACCTCTGCACTGACAGGGCAGGGGTCTGCACCATCGGATGGACGGGTGACGATCTTGCCGCCCGAACCGAACCTCGACGCGCTACGCCTCCAGCTCGCGCAGCTGAGGGGTGACAGCGGCTGGACTTACGACGAGCTTGCCGAAAGAACCGGCCTGTCCAGGCGCACCCTCATCGAAATCGAGCAGGGCCGCACCGTCGGATCCCTCGCCACCTGGCACGCCCTCGGCCACGCCTTCGACGTCCCGCTCGGAGGGCTCTTCGCCTCGCTCTGTGAAGGCCATGCACCCCCCGGCGAGGCGCCGAAGTAGCCCCACACCGGAACCTGAGCGGATCACCTGAACCGGCTACGAGGTGGGAACGGAGAAGCGAACTATCGGACACCAGTGTCCATCCGCTGGGCCGATCGAGGGTGACTGGAGCGTGGACGGCATCACCACGGCGCGTCGCCTGGAACCTTCGCGGCCATGCACCCCACCCACACCTCCCGCGGCCGTCACTGGGACGGCAGCCTTCACATGCCAGGCCGCCGCCGCGCTCTACGCGTAGCCGCCGACAGCCCCAGCCGCCTGCTGCGCACGGCGCAGCACGGCCAATGCCGTGACTGCGGCAACCGGGTCGAGTGGCACACCACCATCACCCAGCGGGCCGTCTCCCTCCACCCCGCAGAACTCCCAACCGTGATCGTCCCCGAACCGCACCGCTGGCACGTCGCCTCCGGCATGGCCCACCACGCAGACGACGGAACCCCCTGGTGCCGCATCACCCACCCCACCCTGTGCCCCGCACACACCACGCCCCAGACCCTCCCACCCGCCCTCGACGCGCTCCGCCGACGCCTCGCCCTACGCACCCGCCGCCTCCTCGACGCAGGCGTCTTCACACCTGGCGAGCAGCCCCTCCCCGAACCTGCCGAGACAGAGATCTGCCGGCCCGCTCGCCCCGTCGCCCAGCTTCTCTACGGCCGCTACCTCGCCGCCAGACCGGTCGAAGACATCCAGTGCGTCGCCCAGACCATCCGCCGTACCCGGTGCCCTCACCCCGTCCTCGCCCCTGGCACCACCCCCGGAAGATGGACGCTCGCCCCCGCCGCACTCCACCGGACCCGACGACAGCAGGCCCTGCCCGCAGTCGACATCGCCCTCTACGACCTGGGACACCTGCCCTACAGCGAGCAACTGCGCTGGCGCACCCAACACTGCCCCGCCCATGCCACCCCCCAGGGCGCACCCGACCTAGCCCTCGCCGAATGGGAACCCTTCGACCCGCTGCTCCACCACGCCTTCCTCGCCACACGCCTGCCAGGAAGCGGTCAACAGCACCGGTAAAGCGGGGCATTTTTAACTGCTCAAGTCCGCCACGGCCAGCCGCCGGCAGCGACCTCTAGCCCAACCGTTCCCATCGTCCGATCCGGAGCAGACCCCGTTGTTCACCCCCACCGACGAACAGACACAAGCCGCCGACCGCTTCCATGCAGGCGACCACATGGCCCTCCAGGCCGGAGCCGGCACAGGCAAGACCTCCACCCTCGCCCTGCTCGCCAAAAGCACCCGCCGCCGCGGGGGCTACATCGCCTACAACCGAGCCATCGCCCGTGACGCCGCCACCCGATTCCCCAGCACCGTCAGATGCAAGACCGCCCACGCCCTCGCCTACGCAGCCATCGGCCGCCACTACGCACACCGTCTCGACGCACCCCGCCGGCCCGCATGGAGGACAGGACAAGACCTCGGCATCACCAAGCCCGTCCGCATCGAGGGCCACGACCTCGCCCCCACCACCCTGTCCAACACGGTGGTGAAGACCGTGAGCCGGTTCTGCCACTCAGCAGACACCACCCTCGCCGACCACCACGTCCCGCTCCTGCGCGGCCTCGACAGCCCCACTGCCCGCACCCAGCTCGCCGGCATCGTCCTGCCATACGCCCGCAAAGCCTGGGACGACCTTCAGCAGCCACAAGACGGTGTCGTCCGCTTCGACCCCGACCACTTCCTCAAGATCTGGTCCCTCACCAACCCCAAGATCCCCGCCGACTTCCTCCTCCTCGACGAAGCGCAGGACACCAACCCCGTCGTCGAACACGTCTTCAACGCCCAGCGCGACCACGCCCAGCTGGTCCTCGTCGGCGACTCAGCCCAGGCCATCTACCACTGGCGCGGCGCCAAAGACGTCATGACCGGCTTCGACGGCACCCACCTCACCCTGTCCCGCTCCTTCCGCTTCGGCCCCCGCCTGGCCGCAGAAGCGAACCGATGGCTCACCATCGCCCAGGCGCCCATCCGCCTGACCGGCACCGACACCATGCCCACCGAACTCGGCCCCCTCACCCGCCCCGACGCCATCTTGTGCCGCACCAACGTCGGCGCCATGAAACACGTCATGCATCACCTCGCCATCGGCACCAAAGTCGCCCTCGTCGGCGGCGGCGACAGCCTGCGAGCCCTCGCTCTGGCCGCCCGAGACCTCAAAGACGGATGCCGCACCCACCATCCCGAACTCGTCCTCTTCCCCACCTGGGGAACCGTCCAGGACTACGCCGCCCACGACCCCTCCGGGCGCGACCTCCAGCCCTTGGTCGACCTCGTTGACACTCATGGAACCGACGCCATCCTCACCGCCGTCAGCCGCCTCAGCACCGAAGAGCACGCCCAGGTCACCGTCTCCACCGCCCACAAGGCCAAAGGCCGCGAATGGGCACGCGTACAAATCGCCGACGACTTCAGCCCGCCCAAGGACACCGACCAGCAGGACAGCCAAGGCCGCCCCATTCCCGGACCGATCGACGACAGCGAAGCCCGCCTCGCCTACGTCGCCATCACCCGCGCCCGTACACATCTCGACACCAGCGGCCTCGCCTGGATCAACGGACACCCCGACGGAAACCCGCGACACCAGCATCAGTGAACGCCGCAAGTTGTGCATCTGACTTCGGGGTTCAGAAAACGAGTCGGAGCGAAGCTCCCGAGCGCCGCGTCCCGTTCCTAGACCGAGTCCTGAAGTCAGCATCCCTACTACAGGGCCAACAGCCTTGCACCCGGCTCGTACGCGATGTTGGAGCCACGCTGCTGCACAGCTGTTGGGACGTCCCGCCGTCGTGACCGAAGCGACGATTGGCCGTGGACGGACGGGCCATCCGTGGCGTAGCTTGCCTCTGCACGCAGGTCCGCGGGCACATTCCCGTTCCACGCCCGTAGGGGGCCACACCGCCATGTCCTCTTCCCCTCTCGGCGTTCTGCGCTCACGCCCTGCCCTGCCCGCCCAGATGTCCAATCCCAGGCGTGCCTTGCGCGTTGCGGTGTGTGTGCTGCTCGTGGCCGTCGCCGCATGTGATCTGTTCGCCGTGTACGCCGGCTTCCGGACCCACTTCTCGGTACGGGAAGACGGCGGCTTTCTGTTCGCCCGGCAAGATGAACTGGATGCGGCAGACACCCTGTTCAGGAGGGTGGACCGGTTCTACGCTCCGGCGTTGATGGCCTGCGCCGCCGTCTTCGTCACCTGGTTTCATCGAATGCGGCGCGCCACCGGAGCACTGGCGCCGGATGGCTTCAGGTGGGGAACCGGCTGGGCGATCGGAGCCTGGTTCGTTCCAGTGGCATTTCTCTGGATGCCGTACCGGATCGCTGTCGAGATGTGGGCCGCCTGCCTGCGGGGGCCCGGCCGCGGGACAGGTGCCAGCATCTCCTTCTGGCCCGTGAACCTCTGGTGGGGCACCTTCGCCGGTTCGCTCTTGCTCCGCTGGTATTCAGGGTTCCGCCATCAACGGGCCGATGGCCTCCCCGAGGTGCTGGACGCCGTGACCCTGGGAATGGTGGGCGACGCGCTGAACGTTGTCGCGGCTGGCGCGGCAGGGTACTTCGTCGTCCGGCTGACTCGCATGCAGGTCGCAGCCGGCCGTTAAAGGAGCGGCCCCCATCCAAGCCCAGGCTGCCCGACTCCTGGCTTGTCACTGCCGGGTTGGCGGCCGGAACGCCTACGGCCGACTCATGGCGTAGGAAACCTCGCTGGTTACGTGCATGCGGAATCGCGTGCCCGGCACCGGAGCGGCGTCCCCTGCACGGCGGAGCTGTCAGCGGGACGGCCGCCCAGGCCATCCCGGCCGGCGACGGGAGGGCTCTTCACAGCCCGTGCCACAGCGGGCGATGACCACATCTCTCCCAAACTGCACGAGATCTGGACAGCCAGGGCCTCACGGAGAAGAGGCCGTTCGAGCTTGGCCGGGCGTGTTCCTCCGCGCACTCAAGGCGCGCCCGCGCTCATGGTCCACGGCGCCGAGGATACGTTTCACGTCAGTCGACTCGTCCTGCAGGTATCTGCCGGTCGGCGGGCAGGCCGAACTGATGGAACTCGAGGACGCACACTCATTGAGTGCGGCCTCAGTGATTTTGCCAGACGGGTCTCGTAGGCTCCCCTTGACGTCGGCCCGTTCGGGCCGGAGACCTTCTGTGCCGCTCTGGCCATGAGGTGGTCCACGCTGGCAAGGCGCACAGCGGGCCGGCGTCGCCTTCGAGAGGTCGTCTTGGGGGCTTGTCGAGCCGAGCTGTTGGGATGTGAGGAGAGCGCCGAGCCTGACTTCAGCGGTTCCGGTACGGCCCGACTGATGAGCAGGAAGCGACCGGCGAGGCCGGGGCGCGAAGTCGTCAACGGGTGGGCTGTCACGCCGGGCTGCTGGTCGGAAGCGATTTCACCGGACAACTCGTGCGCATCACTGGCAAAGATCTCGGGGTTGGCGAGTTTCCAGGACGCCGCGAGTCCAGTCTGCCCCCGGCTGTTCTCTGTGCGGATGATGGGCCGACGCGAGTGTCGGCGGCATGCTGTGGTACCTGCTGTGCGCTGGGACCTGACAAACAGTTCCCCGTGACCACGAGAAATTTTGTGATGCGCGCCACTCTCGATTAGGGCATGTGTCCGATTTGCTGGCGGCGGTCGGTCGGGGATGTCTGGTCTATGCCAGCATCGGCGGGGTGTCTGTGCAGGTCAGATGCGTTGTCGGGGAGTGGCTCCGGGTGTTGGATCCCCGGCACAGGAAGATCACATAAAGCGCTGGCGATCTTCACGTCACATGCACGTCACTGACGTGTCATGCCGGGCCGTGCGCGCTTCGCGTCCGGTGTAGCTGCGGGTGGGGAATGAACATGAGATCGGGACGCGCTGGGCGCGCCCATAGAAGAGGGCGTGTTCTCGCCCTGGCGGCCGCCTGGCTGCTGGTGGCGGGCGTAGCGCCGGGGCTGGCAGCCAGCGCGGCAGTGGCGGATGAGATTCCTGCCACCGCCCTGACCGAGTCGGAACAGGCACTGAAGGAAGCCGCTACTTCGGGTGACCGGGTGGAGGTCGTGGGGGAACGGACGGAGCGGGAGACCGTGTTCGCGAACCCGGACGGCGCGACGTTCACGCTGGAGAAGTCGATCGCTCCGGTCCGTGTGGACACCGGGAGCGGCTGGACGCGGCCGGACGCGACGCTGGTACGCCGCGAGGACGGGTCCATCGGCCCGAAGGCCGCTGTGGTGGACCTGGCTTTTTCCGGCGGTGGTTCGGGCGAGAGCCTGGTGACGATCGGTCAGGACGGCCGATCGGTCTCGATGGGCTGGCCCGGCAAGCTGCCCGAGCCGCGGCTCGACGGTGAACGTGCCGTCTACGAGAACGTCCTGCCGGACGTGAACCTGATCCTGACCGCGACCGTCGAGGGCTTCCGCCAGGTGCTCGAGGTCGAGACCCCTGCGGCCGCGGCGCTGCCGGAGCTCAAGTCGATCGAGTACGGCCTGAAGACGGACGGGCTGCGCCTGCGCGAGGGGGCGGTGGGCAGCGTCGAAGCACTGGACGGCAACGGCCAGGTGGTGTTCCGGTCGCCGACCGCCCGGATGTGGAACTCTGCCGGTGATGACGGCGTCGAGCCCCCAGTCTCGGGGACGAGTGCGCAGAGTGCTGGATTCCGGGCGATCTCCGGTATCTCCTCCGAGTCCGCCTCCTCGGAGGAGCCGGCGCCGGAGCCGGTGGCCCCTGCCCAGGAGGGCGACCCGCTGGCAGGGCCGGGGGCCGGCGACGAAGCCGCGTTGATGGATGTCGACCTGACGCAGGACGCGTTGACGGTCACGCCTGCCGCCGACCTGGTCACCCGTACCAACGCGGAGGACTTCCCCCTCTACATCGATCCGTCGGTGGAGATGAATGAGGCGGAGCGGACGGTGCTGTCCTCGGACGGTGACGTCTTCTACAACTTCTCCGGCGGCGACAACGGCATGAGTGTCGGCAAGTGCGGCAGCGCGGTCGTCAACGGCGTGACGTACTACTGCGGCTCCGGCTACGTGAACCGTATGTACTTCGAGTTCGTCCCCACCAACCTCCAGGGTAAGGAGGTCCTGGACGCCACCTTCCGCGTGACCGAGACGTGGTCGTTCTCCTGCAACCCGCGCTGGGTGAACCTGAAGCGCACCGACCCCATCTCCCAGTCCTCCCGCTGGCCGGGCCCCACAGCCCTGGACCACCTGGGCGACCGCTACGTCTCGGCAGGCCGGGGAACAATGTGCTCGCCCTCACAGCCGCGCGCCGCGATCGAGTTCAACGACAACCCGGACGAGCCCGACGAGAACCTGACCGCGACCACCAAGTCGTTCGCCGACGGCAAGCTCAGCGTCCTGACCCTGAGACTGTCGGCACAAGACGAGACGGACACGGAGGAGTGGAAGCGTTTCGACGACGACGCGGTACTCGTGGTCACCTACATGAGCAAGCCCGCGACACCGGCCGAGTACGGACTCCTGTCGGGTTCCACCCAGATCTGCAGCAAGTCCGAGGGCGCTCCGACTACGGTCTCCGATCCGACGCCGACCCTCGTAGCAACGCCTCGTGTGGTTTCCGGTGGTGAGAGTGCTGCCATGCTGAGGGTGTACTTCGACGTCGACGGTAAGAACGCGGACGGAACCTGGTCCGACGCTCCGGAACCGACGACAGGATCGCTGGCCCCGACGACGGGGCACGTCGCCTACAGCAGCACATTGAAGGATTTCCCGAGCCAGGTGAAGGACTGGAACGTTGCCCTCAAGGAGGGCGTCCGCTACCGCTACCGCGCCTTCACGCAGTCATTCCCCAACACCTCCTACACGGGGGCACTCAGCAGCGGCGCCACCGCGTGGTGTTACTTCAAGGTGGACCCCACCGCGCCTAAGCCACCGCTGGTTAAGTTCGGCAGCGTGTACTCCGAATGCGTCACCGGGGGCTCCTGTGCGCCTCATGGCGGGCCCGGCGTGCCGGACTCGGTCACCTTCAGCCCGTACGTCGGCGACGTGAACACCAGCTACCAGTACAAGCTGTCCACCGATAAAGACTGGAGCGGGTGGAAGACCGCCGTTTCCGGCTCGTACACCGCGACCATCGATCCTCCGGTGTCCGGCACGTTCGTTCTGAACGTGCAGGCCAAAGACGCCCAGGGGCGTGTCGGTGAGAGAGCCGTGAAGTTCCTGGTGGATGAGGGAAGCGGGCACATCGGCCGCTGGAGCTTCGACGATCCGTCCGGCGTTGCGGTGGACAGCTCCACGGAGGAACCCACGCTGCAAAACAATCTGACGCTCACCGCATCCGGTGCCACACGAAGCGACCATGGCCGCCGTGGTGAACTCACAGCATCAGACGGTACGAAGACCCAGGACAAGGCCCTGTCTCTGTCGAGTGCCAACCAGGGCGCTGCATCGACTACCAAGCAGGTGGTCGAGACGGTATCGGCCTACACCGTGACGGCATGGGCCCGGCTCGACGCTGCCGGCTCCCTCAACGCCACCGTCGTCGGGCAGAACGGTAACCGGCACAGTGCCTTCTACATGGGCTACTGCGCGAACGTGAAGACCTGGTGCGTCCGGCTGCCCGAGGCGGACTCCGACTCGGCCTCCCTCTTGACCCAGCGGATCAACGCAACGGGGTCGCCGCAGCCCGGAGCCTGGACCCACCTTGGCCTCGTGGTGAACCCGTTGAACAGGAAGATCTACTTCTACGTTAACGGCGTCCTCCAGAACAGCAAGGACTTCACCACCGGCGTGTGGGCCTCCACGGGCGGCCTGCAGGTCGGACGGGCCAAGTACGCCGGCGCCTACGGCGACTACTTCCCCGGCGAGATCGACGAAGTCGCCATCTGGCAGCGAGCGCTGACAGAGACTGCGATGAAGAGAGAGGCCGGAGCCAGGGACGCGGACGGCAAGGGGTATGTCGAGCTTGTTGCCCAATACAACCCGGACGGCGGCTCCGGTTCCACGTTGCAGGACAACAGCGGCTACGGCAACACACTCACCCTGACCGCCGGAGCCTCGGTGAATGGTCAGAACATTGTCCTCGACGGCACGGACGACTCCGGCTCGACGGCCCGGCCGCTCGTGGACGACACCGGCTCCTTCACTGTGTCCACTGAGGTGAACGTGACCGCGGCGAATCTGGAGACGATGCCTGACGGGTCCCGGATGCAGGTCCTGGGTCAGCAAACAGGTACAGGTTCCTCGTGGGGCATCTGGTTTGAAAAGACCGGCATGCAGGAGAAGGTTGTCGAATCGCCTAATCCTGAAGATCTGCCGACCACTGAGCTGGTTCCGGTGGGGCGCTGGTTCTTCGGTCGCTGGTCTCCGGATGGTTCGGGTTCGGTGCAGAGCGACGAACTCCTCACGCCCAGCGGCGAAGTCCGGCTGACCGGCGTGTACGACGCCACAACGGGGACAGTTCGTCTTTACGCCGGTACTACCCGGCAGGGTGATCCGAAGGCCTACGAGGCCACGGTTGGGTCGGGCTTCAGCATCGGAAATGAGTGGACCGGGACTACCTGGGGGAGCTACCTGCCCGGCACGATCAGCGACATCCGCCTGTGGGCGGGAGCGCTGAGCGACGAAAACCAGGTGCTTGCCGTCGTCGGTCCCTGATCCGGCGCAGCACTCTCATTCCCTGCTAGGGCAACGGGGCGGGGCGCACGATCACGCCCCGCCCCGTTGCCGGGGCTTGCCCGCGCGTCCATTCCGGGCCGCTACTTCCCCCATCTCGATCGAAGATCTGAAGGAGTCGTTTCGTCGTGTCCAGACGTACAAGTCTGCGCAGACGCCGAGGTGCCGTGATCGGCGCCCTGGCGTTGGCGTTGTCCATACCCACGCCCCTGGTGCCTCTGGCCCAGGCCGTGCAGGTTCCGGGGCGTCCGGAGGTTCCCGCTTCCGCGCCGGTGAAGGTGCACGCCGTCACCGAACCGGGCGCGAAGAAGGAGCGCGCCAAGGTCGCGCAGGATCGGGCGGCCAACCGCCGCCTGTCGGACCTGGCAGACCAGGAGCGCGCCCGGAACGCCTGGCCGAAGGCACAGACGCTGACCGGCCGACTGACCTCCACCTCTGCCCCCGACGGCAACGCGCTGGTGCGCCTGCACGGTGTGGAGAGGGCGGGGGAGGCCCGGTTCGTCCGGCATCCCGCATCCGGCACTTCGACGGTGAAGGTGCTCGACCAGAAGGCAGCCCGGGCGGCCGGCGTGACCGGTGTGCTGTTCACTGTCGCGGCCCAGGATGCGGGGGCTGCAAAGGTCGAGGTGAACTACAGCTCCTTCGGTTCCGCGATCGGCGGCGCATGGGCCACCCGTCTGGGTCTCGTGTCGCTGCCGGCGTGTGCGCTGACCACTCCGCAGAAGGCCGAGTGCCGCAAGACAACACTGATCAGCTCGGAGAACAAGGCCGAGGATCAGACGGTCACCGCGAACCTGGCGCAAATCAATGCCGCACCGCAGGTGCTGGCCCTCACGGCCACGACGACGGGTGGCTCGGACAAGGGCGCGGGCGACTACAAGGCGACCCCGTTGGCAAGCTCCTCCTCCTGGGAGGCCGGCGGCTCCTCCGGCTCGTTCACCTGGTCCTACCCGATCTCGGTACCCCCGGCGGCAGCCGGCCCCGCCCCGTCTCTGGGACTCTCCTACGATTCGGGCAGCGTCGACGGCCGGACGGCGAACACCAACAACCAGGGCTCCCTGGTCGGTGAGGGCTTCGACCTCACGTCCTCGTACATCGAGCGCAAGTACGGCTCGTGCGACGACGACGGGCAGACCGGCAAGCACGATCAGTGCTGGAAGTACGAGAACGCCTCTCTCGTTCTGAACGGCAAGGCCACCGAACTCGTCAAGGACGACACCAGCAACCACTGGCGGCTGAAGAACGACGACGCCTCCATCGTCACCCATGCGACCGGCGCCGACAACGGCGACGACGGCGACGACGGCATCGATGGTGCCGGCGAGTACTGGAAGGTCGTCACCGGCAACGGCACCACCTACACCTTCGGCCTGAACAAGCTCGACGGCGCCGACACCGAGCGCACCAACTCGGTGTGGACCGTCCCGGTCTTCGGCGACGACGACGGCGAACCCGGCTACTCTGCCGACACGTCCTTCTCCGGCCGTGCCAAGCAGCAGGCATGGCGCTGGAACCTCGACCTGGTCGAGGACGTCCACGGCAACGCCTCCACCTACTGGTACACGGCGGACACGAACTACTACGCGAAGGGCGGCGACAAGACCGCCCTCGCGAAGTACACCCGTGGCGGGTACCTGAACGAGATCCGCTACGGCCAGCGTTCCGACACTCTGTTCACCGGCACCGCCTCGGGCAAGGTGGCCTTCGGGTACAAGGAACGCTGCAAGGACATCGGCGGCGGCTGCGACGCACTGACCGAGGACACGGCCAAGAACTGGCCGGACGTGCCCTTCGACTCGATCTGCACCGCGAGTGAGACGGACTGCAAGGCCATCGGCCCGGCGTTCTTCACCCGGAAGATCCTCACCGGCATCAACACTTACGTCTGGTCCACGGCCGCCGAGCCCGATGCCTACCAGCCGGTCGATACCTACACCCTGACCCAGGACATCTTCGACGGCCAGGACATCGGCAACAGCTCTGACCAGGTCTGGACCCTGACCGGACTGAAGCGGACCGGCAAGAACGGCACCGCCCTCGACCTGCCGACCATCGGCTTCACCTACCAGCAGCGCGCCAACCGAGTCGACGTGCCCGGCGACGACATCGTGCCGCTGACCCGTCCCCGGATCTCCACCATCACCTCCGAGACGGGCGCGATCACCACCGTCGCCCTCTCCGAGCCGGACTGCGTCCGCGGCACGCGAATGCCCGCAGCCGAGGACGACAACAACCTGTCCTGCTACCCGGTGTACTGGCCGATCAACGGCGGCGACCCGGAACTCGACTGGTTCAACAAGTACCGAGTCATCGCGGTCACCACCGCCGACACCGGCGGCCGCAGCGTCCCCGTGGAAAACGCCTACACCTACGAGGGCCCGGCCTGGCACTACAACGACGACCCCTTCACCAAGGAGAAGGAACGCACCTGGTCGTCCTGGCGCGGCTACCAGAAGGTGACCGCTCAGACCGGAGCGGTCGGCAACACCCGCTCCAAGACTGTCAGCCTGTACATGCAGGGCATGAACGGCGACCGACGTCTGGGCAAGGACGTCAACGGCGAACCACTGACCAAGAGCGTCACCGTCCCGGGCATCGACATCGACAACATCGCCGGCAGCACCGGCGACGAAGTGACGGTCGGCGACGTCACCGACAGCGAACAGTACGCCGGCCAGCTGCGCCAGCAGATCACCTACAACGGCACCCTCGCGGTCGGCAACCAGGTCAACGACCTCTGGTACCAGCAGACCGCCAGCCAGCAGAAGTCCTACGCTCACATCACGGCCGGCTACGTCCGCACCGCACGGACCTACTCCAACACCTACCTGACCGCAGCGAAGAAGTGGCGCACCACGGCCGTCAGCACCACCTACGACGGCTACGGCATGGCCATCCGGTCGGACAACCACGGCGACTGGTCGACCGCCGGCGACGAGACCTGCACCCGCACCTGGTACGCCCGCAACGACGCCAAGGGCCTGACCAGCCTGGTCTCCCGCACCCGGACCGTCGGCCAGGCCTGCTCGGTCACCGACGACCTGCTGAAGATGCCCACCGGCATCACCCACAAGTACACAAGTACCGAGGCCCCGGACCAGCGCGGTGACGTCCTGTCCGACACGGCAGTGGTCTACGACGACCCCGCAGCCACCGGCTGGACCGCCGCCCAGACACTCACCCTCGGTCTTCCCACCTGGACCGGTCGCGCCAAGGGCTACCCGGCCGTGGTCGCCGGCAGCACCGACGACCGGCACCCCACCGGCTGGCAGACGCTGACCAAGGTCACCTACGACGGCGCCACCGCCAAGCTCGGCCGCCCCCTCACCGTGACCGACGCCGCCGGCAAGGTCACCACCACGGCATATGTCCCGGCCACCACAGGCCCGCTCACGGCCTTGATCGTCATCAAGCCGACGCTCGCCAACGGCCAGGCCCACAGGTCCTACACCTACTACGATCCCGCCCGCGGATCGGTCACCCAGACCCTGGACGCCAACCTCAAGCGGACCGAGAACACCTACGACGCGCTCGGCCGCATCACCGCGACCTGGGCCCCCAACCGCTCCAAGTCCGGCGGCGACACCGCCACCGCCACCTTCGGCTACGGCATCAACCAGACCAAGGATCCCTCCTGGACCTCGGTCTCCACCCTCAAGGCCGACGGCCAGTCCTACGCCACCGGCTACAGCCTGTTCGACTCCCTGCTCCGGCCCCTCCAGACCCAGACCCCGGCCCCCAACGGCGGCCGGATCCTGACCGACACCCGCTACAACGACCGCGGCCTGGCCTACGAGACCTACGCCGACGTCTTCGACTCCACCACCGCCCCCGACAGCACGTACACTCGTGCCGAGTACGGCGGCGCGCCCCAGCAGTACAACGTGGAGTTCGACGGCCTGGGCCGCCAGGTGAAGTCCACCCTCCTGGTCAAGGGCGTACCGAAGTTCGACCCCGTCGTCACCACCTACACCGGTGACTCGGTGGCCGCCACCGCCCAGCAGGGCGGCACTGCCACCCGCACCATCACCGACGTCCTGGGCCGTACCGCCGAGACCCGCACCTACGTGGGCACTCAGCCCGACGACACCGCCTACGGCGCGACGCTCGGAGCCTCCTACACCTCGGTCAAGTACGGCTACTTCCGCGACGGCAAGCAGAAGCAGGTCACCGGGCCCGACAACGCCAAGTGGTCGTACACCTATGACCTCTACGGCCGGCAGGACACCGCGAGCGACCCCGACAAGGGCACGTCCAGCACGTCCTACACCGATCTCGACCAGCTCCAGACGACCACGGACGCGGAACAGCGGGTCCTCGTCTACGGCTACGACGAGATCGGCCGCAAGACCGGCCTGTGGCAGAACAGCGCCACCGATGCCAACCGTCTCGCGGAGTGGACGTACGACTCGCTCCTCAAGGGCCTGCCCGACGCCTCCATCCGCTACGTCGGCGGCAAGGGCCAGACCGGCAGCAAGACCTACACCAAGAAGGTCACCGCTTATGACTCCATGAGCCGGCCGACCACCACCACCCTGACCCTCCCGGCCGACGACGCCCTGGTCACCTCAGGAGCCGTCACCGCCACCACCACCGCGAAGGTCAACTACCGCCTCGACGGCACGGTCGGCAGCACCACCGAACCGGCCGGCGGCGGCCTCACCGGCGAGATCGTCAGCACCGACTACAACACCTACGGCCTGCCCATCGGCCTCTCCGGCGCCTCCGGCTACCTCCTGGGCGCCTCCTACACCGATCTGGGCCAGGTGCAGCAGCTCACCCTGGGCACCTCCACCGCCAACGGCACCAAGAACGTCTTCCTCACCAACTTCTACGAGGAAGGCACCGGCCGCCTCACCGACGCCGACGTCGACGACCAGACCCACGGGGCCGTACGCGACACCGCGTACACCTACGACCCGGCCGGCAACGTCACCTCTATCCTCGACCACTCCACCAGCAGCAGCGCCGCCGACTTCCAGTGCTTCAGCTACGACGGCCAGCGCCGCATGACCGAAGCGTGGACCCCGAAGACCGCCAGCTGCGCGACCACCGGCCGCACCGTCGCCAACCTCGGCGGAGCCGCCCCCTACTGGACCTCCTACACCTACAACACCGCAGGCCAGCGGGCCACGGAGAAGCAGAACACCGCCACCCCCGTCACCCGCACCTACTGCTACAACACCCCCCGCACGCACGCGCTGAAGGCCACCACGACCGACGGCAACTGCACGGACGAGACCACCCGCTACACCTACGACGCCACCGGCAACACCACCGCCCGCGTCGAAACAGCAGGCAGCACCACCACCCAGTCCCTGACCTGGTCCGCCGAAGGAAAACTCACCAAGCTCACCGAAGGCACCACCACCACGGACTACCTCTACGACGCCGACGGCCAACTCCTCATCCGCCGCGCCTCCGGCACCAGCGGTGAGACCGTCCTCTACCTCGGCGCCACCGAAGTCCATCTCAAGGGCACCAAGAAATGGGCCAACCGCTACTACAGCGCGGCCGGCTCCGCTATCGCCCTGCGCACCAACGAAACCGGCACAGAGAAGCTCCACTTCCTCGCCGCCGACCACCACGGCACCGGCAACCTCTCCATCACCGCAGACACGACCCAGGGCCTGACCAAGCGCTATACCACTCCCTTCGGCGCAGCCCGCGGCACCACCAGCGGCACCTGGCCCGACGACAAGACTTTCCTCGGCAAGCCCACCGACACCGGCGCCAACCTCACCCACATCGGCGCCCGCGAATACGACCCCACCCTCGGCCAGTTCATCAGCGTCGACCCGGTCCTCAGCGTGGATCTCCCGCAGTCGCTCAACGGCTACGGCTACGCGAGCAACAGCCCCGCGACCCTCACCGACCCCACGGGAACTCGAGAGACCTGCGGGGATTATGAAGGCGCGTGCAACACGGTCAACCACAACAACGACGGGACCGACGACACCGACGGTAACCCCGAGACGATCGACGAGAAGGACACAACTGAAGACTCGAGCGGCACCGCTGCCACCACTGGCGGAAGCGGAACGCCAAAGCGGTTCCAAAAGGTCTACGGCTCCACACCTATCGACCAGGTCTTTTACGGAACCATCAGAAATGCCGCCGATTTCGCATCACTCTTCGGCTGGACGGCCGACGACGACTGCTGGGAAGGCGGAGCAGGAGCACCCGGCTGCGACTACGGCAGCGACTACGACCAGTGGATCCTTGAGCACGGAGTCAATACCGAATCTGACTGGTACCAGGTTCCCGGATTCATTGGGGCAATGCTGGCTCATAGGGAAGCTGGTGCCGGATGGGGCATCAAGCCCCGTATAGCGACGGGAACCGGAGGAAAGGTAGGAGGGTGTAAGTGCTTCCTGGCCGGCACCGATGTACTTATGGCCGACGGCACAACGAAGGACATCGAGGATATAGCCGTCGGAGATGAAGTCCTCGCCACAGATCCGAAAACAGGAAAATCTGCCGCCAAACGGGTCACACATCTCATAGTCACTGAAGACGACAAGAACTTCAATGAACTGGCCATCGCGACACCCGATGGAGAAAAGAAACTCGTAGCCACACACGAACACCCCTTCTGGTCCCCTTCAGAGCGGCGGTGGGTCCCCGCGCGTGAGCTCACCCACGGCATGACGCTACTTACCGACCGTGGGACCCCCGTCAGAGTGGCAGGAAACCGCCCCTTCAAAAAGCATGCTCAGACGTTCAACCTCACTGTCAGCGACCTGCACACGTACTATGTGCTGGCGGGGGCTACGCCGGTTCTCGTGCACAATTCGGGCGGGCCGTGTGGGTCGGGGTTCAGAACTGCATCACAAGCCGGGATCAGCCCGAACGATGCGCAGCGTATCCAAAACGCTGCCGATAAGGCCGGCCAGCCGGTCATCGTAGTAGGAAGCCGCGCGAACGGCAGCGCTAACCCGGCATCGGACTGGGATTACATTTTGTCCGGCCCGTCGGGGTCTCGGCATAGTCAGCAGAGCTCCTTGCCAAGGGGAACCGGAGATGGTGAAGGGAGTGGCCGAGGGCGCGACTTCTGGCAGAACTACAATCCAAGTAGGCCAGACTATGCAGAATTGGACCCGAGTAAACCCTATGTAATATTCGAGCCCCGGAGTCGGTGATCAATTGAAAGCGTCGGAACGAATCATCAACGAGGTCGCCCAGGAGATCCTTGGCTGGGAGGAGGGGGTGAGCTGGTTCTCCTCCCTGGAGCAGGTCGAGCAAAAGGCGGTACTGCATGAAGTGGTTCGCCACTCCATGCAGGCCCACGCAACGGCGGAGGACGGCCGAGAGGGCGTTTTGCGATCCGGAGTGAAGCCGACAGCAAATCCCGCTGTTCTGATTGTCAAGGAACCGCTACTCCAGCAAATGGGAAAAATTATCAATCTCCCTGAAGCTGAGTATGTGAAGGCGTTTCGTGTTCTCCTTTCCACCTTCGTCGTGGCGGATACACGGCGGAGGGAGCTGGAGTGTCGAGGACGTTGCAGCCACGCTTGGCATAACTTGACATAGGAGTGATCGGCGGTCCTTTCGGCCTCTCGGCAGAGCCATCAAGTACCGGTCACCACGACTACCTGAATTCGGGTCGGCGTACAAAATGGGAGCCCCCACCAGGCGCGTGCTTGGCGGGGGCTCCCGGTCGTTTGCCGCTGAGGTTGAAAGGGTGGGGTGACAGCGGGCGTTGGCGGTGCTACATCCTCGTCATGAGGTATGCGGATGGCGGCGGTCTGACCGCCGCGGGGCGGGCGAAGCGTGAAGCGGTGCGCTTTGAGGCCGCGGAGATGTTCGAGCAGGGGCTGCGGCCGCCGGAGGTGGCCCGCAGGTTACGGGTGTCACAGAAGTCGGCGTACGCCTGGCACGCAACCTGGCGCGACGGCGGCAGGCCGGCCCTGTCCTCCAAGGGGCCCGGCGGCTTTCCCTGTCAGCTCAGCGATGACCAGGCAGAACGGCTGCAAGCCGAGCTGGATGCCGGCCCTGCGACGCACGGCTGGAGCGAGGACCAGCGGTGGACCCTCGCGCGCGTGGCCGAACTGATCCACAGGCTGTTCGGGCACCGGTACACGCCACGTGGGGTGTCGTATCTGCTGCACCGGCTGGGCTGGTCACCGCAGGTTCCCGCGCACCGGGCAATCGAGCGCGACGAGCAGGCCGTCGCCGCGTGGCGGACGGAGCAGTGGTCACGGGTAAGAGGACGGCCCAGCTCCTGGGCGCGTGGATAGTCTTCGAGGACGAGGCTGGGCAGGACCTGAAACCCGGCAAGGGCCGGACCTGGTCACGGCGCGGGCGGACGCCGCTGGTCAGAGTCACGGGCAAGGGGTCCGGCCGGGTCCTGATGGCCGGGATGATCTGCGTCAGACCGGGTCGTGAGACCCGTCTGATCTACCGGACGCAGACGTACCGGGGCCATACCGGCGAGAAAAAGGGTTTCCGGGCCCGCGAGTTCGTGGACTTGCTGACCTCCGCCCGTCGGCAGCTCGGCAATGTCCCGCTGATCGTGGTGTGGGACAACGCCAGCACCCATCACGCCAAGGCTCTGCGGGAGTTCTGCGACCGCAACAGCGACTGGCTCACCATCGTCAAGCTCCCGCCCTACGCACCCGACCTCAACCCCGTCGAAGGCGTATGGGCCCACCTGAAGAAGTCCCTGGCCAACCTCGCACCCCACACGATCGACGACCTCACCCCACTCGCGAAGAACCGCCTACGTGGCATCCAACGCCGACCGCAGATCCTGAACGGCTTCATAGCCGAGACCGGGCTCACGCTGGAGCCCCCGTAGCCCCGTCACCCTGCCCTTTCAACCTCAGCGGCAACGTCAGCGGACGGCGGCCGCAGTGGGCGGGTCGTCAGGGGTCGTCGTCCTGGCTGCCGAGGGCGTGGCCCAAGGCGTCGATGGCGTCACGCTGGAGGCGGAGCCGTACGTGGGCGTAGACGCCGGCGGTGACGCCGATGTGGGCGTGACCGAGGAGTTCCTTGATCACGACGAGGTCCACGCCTTGCTCCAGGAGCAGGGTGGCGGTCGAGTGCCGGAGGTCATGGAAGCGGATGGGGCGGAACCCGGCCCAGTTGAGGAAGCTGCGGAAGCGGCGGGTGAGGTTGGCAGGGTCGAGAGGCCGGCCAGTTGGCGTGGTGAATACGAGCCAGCTGTCGCTCCAGTCCGTCCCTGCTATCCCTCGCTCCTTGCCCTGTCGTGAGACCAGAGCGCCTCTCTCCGGCAGCACGGCGGAGAGAATCTCCCGACACAAGTCACTGCAGGGTTCGGAGCGAACCCTGCAGCCGCACCTGATCGCCTGCGAGGTACCTGAGGCTTCCCCGTGTGGGCTTCGCGCCGCCGGTCATCGACGGTGGCGCAGGGTGCGGTTGAAGCGTTCGACCTTGCCGTTGGTCTGCGGCCGGTAGGCGCGGGTGAGCTTGCCCGTGGCGCCGAGGTCGGCCAGGACGTTCTTCCAGGCCAGGCCCTTGCGGTAGGCCCAGGCGTTGTCGGTCAGGACCCGCTCGATCCGGTCGATGCCCTGGGAGTGGAAGAACGCGGCCGCGCGGGCCAGGAAGGCCGCGCAGGTCGCGACCTTCTCGTCGCCGTGGATCTCGCTGTAGGCGAGGCGGGAGTGGTCGTCGACGGCGGAGTGGACGTAGTCGAAGCCCATGCTGCTGCGGGTGGATCGGCCGGCCTGGCGCCCCAGGACCTTGTGGCCGCCGCCGTCGGGAATCCGGCCGAGTTTCTTCACGTCCACGTGGACCAGCTCACCGGGACGGTCTCGCTCGTAGCGGCGGATCACGGTGCCGGTCGGCCGGTCCAGCCAGGCCAGTCGGTTGAGCCGGTGGCGGGTCAGGATCCGGTGCACGGTCGAGGCGGGCAGGCCCACGATCGGGCCGATCCGGGCGGGGCCGAGCTTGCGGCTTTGCCGCAGGCCGCAGACACGGTCTTCCACAGCAGCCGGAGTCCGGTGCGGCGTCGTGCGAGGCCGGCTCGACCGGTCGTGCAGACCCGCCTCGCCCTCGGCCCGCCACCGGCGGATCCATTTGTGGGCCGTGGCCCGGGAGATACCCATCTCGGCGGCCACATGCGCGACCGGACGGCCTGAGCAGACACGTTCGACCAGCAGTCTCCTACCGAAGACGGTCAGCCGGGCATTACGGTGGGCCACGAAGACCTCCGGGCGGTGAGTTCCTAGACAGCTCCCACCCCACCGGAGGTCTTCGCCATGTTCAAGACCAGACCAGTGTCAACAACGCTCGTGACCAATACATCTAGCTCAAGCATGTTCTTCTCGATCACAAGCTCAGAGCAGGGAGCGACCCCGGGGAACGTCTCAACGTATCGCCCCCGCGGTGTCCTGATCCCTCCGATCGTCACTTCGAAAGCGCGGAAAGCCAGCGTCAGGTCGCTTACGGGATCCACAGAGCCGTTCCTCACGTGCACGCGCTGCGCCGCATCGGCGTTGTCGGTCCAGAAGGTGATGCGTGCGGCTTGGGCGCGCTCCGCCCGCCTGACCACCTCCTTCGACTGTCGAAGCTCGTCAGAGGCCACCCGGGCCTGGAAGATGGTCGTCACACCGGTAAAGGTCAAGGTCAGAACGGCTGCGATCACGCCCATCGCTGCGCCAACCGTTTTCCACTGGGTCCGCCTGTCCCAGGGCCTCGACCGTCGATTCCGCGCTCTTTGTTGTGCCGCCCTGGCCGCCGCTGCGTTCCCAGCCCTTCGGTTTCTACTGCGCCCCATCGGGCACGCCTCCCTTGGTCAGCCGCAACCCACCGGCTACTCCAGACCCATCCCCACCGCGCGAACGCGCGAGCGATGGCCCGTCTCGTCGGGGGTTCTTCTCGCAGGTGACAAGTACCGCGAGCAAATGGTGCCAGCCACCGTGCTCCATCCCTCAACCTCACACAGGTCGATTGGCGCAGCCAGTGACGAGTACCGGGCTCTGGCACAGCCGTCACCCCACCGGCGCAACGCGGCGCCGGCGCGCCATGGGGAGGGAACCCTGGCCCAGGACATCGGATGGGGCTGCAGCAGCGACTCGAGCTGGGGGGGTGACGGACACGGGATGGGCCCGGCGCGATGTCGGCTGGGGCGCCGTCGGCGACCCGAACTGGAATTGAAGGCGACGGCTCGGCAAAGCAGGGCTGGCCGCGCGGGGCCCGAACGTACCTGTGCCCCGCGCCGGCGCGGGGCACAGGAGGGCAGCCAAACGGGGACCTGACCAGTCAGCTCGCCACCCGGGTGGCACCGTAGCGTCCCCGGGCTGCCCGTCGCGCGTCGTTCATGTCGACGAGTCCACGCCCTGGCACGAGGGTCATATTTTGGCATCTGTGATGACCTGCGAAAACGCCTCCTGCAAGGGCATGTCAGTCGGCGGACACGCACGATTCTTCAAGGGCTGGCTGTACGCCGATCGGGTGGTGAGTCTCCCCGATTCGGGAGACTCACCTGACTGGGCTTTTCGCCACGCAGCAGGCGGCTGCGGTGAACCCGTTCGCCCGGACGGCTGACGGCTTGGGGCTTTCGGCACGTCAACGGCCCAGCGGCGGATATCTCTGCAGTCGTGATCAAGAACCACCTGCTGCGCGGTGCCGCCGTGCTCTCCCTCGCTGTGGCTCCGCTCGCGCAACCAGCCCAGGCCAGCCCGCCCGACTGGGACCTGCACACGTCTGTGTTGCCCGTCGGAGCGAAGCTACCGTCGCTGGCCGATCTCCGGCGCGGCGCCCGTACATCGCTCTCGCGCAGCGGTGGCGGGTTCGGAACGTCGCAGAAGGCGGTCGATGTCGTCGGCCCGGCCGCGTCCTTCGGCCGGCCTGCCGAGGAGACGGCCGCGGTCGCCGATACGCCGACGGTGACGTACCCGGCGCCGTCGCGCACGATGACACCGGACGAGTGCATCCGGGGGCTGGGCACGGACAAGAAGTTCTTCATCAAGTCCCGGTACGCGGCATGCTCGGGGGCGGTGTTCTTCACGGTGTGGTCGAAGAACAACCAGCCGTCCGGGGAGACGCAGTTCGTGTACCTGTCGATCGGGACGATCACGAAGGACAGCCGCGAGGTCCGGCTCACTCAGTACTTCACCCGGATGGGCAAGGCCGGCGACGTGGCGACGTCGGGATTGATGATCAAACCGGCCGTCAAGGTCCCCACGGTGTGGCCGTCCACTGCCCGCGTCGGCCAGAGCGGCACCGTCCCCGGGGCCCGGAGCTTCGACGCTCTGGCCCGCCAGCAGGCCACCGGCTTCACCAGGGTCCTGAACACCTCCAGCGGACAGGGCAGCGGCCGCGATGACACCATCTCGGCCGTCGCCGAGGCGTCCGCGACGATCACGCCGCCACCCGGCTACCGGCCCGGCGGCGAACTCAGCGGCACCCTGTTCTTCCTGCCCCCACGCTGGGACAAAGCCTCCTACCTGAAGGTCCCGGCCGGCGCCGCCGCCTTCAGCTACGCCGTCCCGCTGCACTACAGCACCAAGCAGGGCGCGCCCGAGAAGGCGGTGGCCGAGCACATCAAGACAGCGTTCACCACCCCGGGCAGCACCAAGCCGGCCAACCGTGCGAAGAACGTCGCCGGGCAGAGCCCGGCCGTTCCGCTGAACCGGCTCTACTACGACAACGCTCGCCGCAAGAAGAACCGGTCGACCGCGGTGGCCACATGCAAGCGCGAGTTCGGCACCGGCTACGCGGCCGGAGGCAAGGAGTGCGACGAGTACCCCTTCGCCACCACCTACCAGGGCTGCGCCCAGTCCACCTACGAGACGGGCGCGGCGAAGGACAACTTCTCCGTCAGGGCGCTGCCGAAGACGGACAACGGCAACGCCGGAAATCTGCTGGGCCAGTTCATGACACTCAACCGGATCATTGACGGCAAGGACGACGGCTTCTACGTGACCGTCTCCTGACGCACCAGTGGTCGGGGGAAGACCATGCCCGCGTCTGTCCCGGGCCTGAGCCCTCGGGCCCGGGCCCGAGGGCTCAGGCCGTCGGCCAGAACTGCACCAGGTAGGTCTCGATGCCCTCGGCGATGCCCTCCTTCTCGACGGCCTTGGCCGCCTCCGCTCTCCCGCCACTGCAGAGCCGGACATTCCACTCGGTTTCGGGGGTCCCGAGTTCGATCTCCTGAGCGATCGGCCCGCACGTCACCCCCCACACCTGCAGGTTCCCGGTCCGACAGCGCACCGTGGTCTCGGCCTGCTCGTCCCAGGCCCGCGTGTCGTCGGCGGGAGGCTCGGCGTCCCACACCTGCGCGGTCATGACCGCTGTATGGGTATGCGCCGCGCTCTCGATATCCACCCGGCCCGGCCGGGCGTGCACGAACCCCTCCATCACCCGGCCCGCGGGGTAGGGGGCGGGCACCACGGACAGATCGGCGTCCTGCAGACACAGCCCGTAGAAGTCGACCTCCGGTTCGAGAAACTGCTCCCTCACAAGCGTGGCCTGGCCCACCGTCCACCTCCTGAACTCGTCCGCACCGCCGACCCCAGCGTCTTCAGGGTGCAGGCCCAGCATGCCTCCCCGCCGCCGCCGCGGCCTCCAGACCACACCGTCCACAGCGACGGTCGGCGAACCCGGCTTGGCCACTGTCTTGAGCCGCCTCGGTGAACGCAGCCGCGAGGGCCACCTCCTCACCCGTTGGGGTCACGGCTGCTGTGGCGCCTTGCACCGCCGTCTCGCCGCGGGCTTCGATGTCTCCGGGCTCGTGAACGCCCGGCCGCGCGATGGAAGACGCCCCCGTACCCTTCGCCGAGGACCGGCCAGAAGCATCACCGTCCGTATGACACCGGCTGACCTACCTCACCAAAGCGCTTGCCGCCGGGGGCCGGTGTGGCGCGGAACAGCGATCACGATGCCTCAGGCAGCCCTGGCCCTCACCGAAGACCGCCGTCGCAGCACCGGCGAGTCCCACCAAGCCCTCCAGGCACTCCTCACGGATGCTGGCCAGCCGCTGACCATCCCTGCGGCCCATCATCCGGAGCAGGCACAACTGGAGGCTGCGGTCTTCCTCGCCTGCTGCAAGATCGGCAGCCTCTCAGAGCACCCCCTGGGCATCGTCCAGGTGCGTCCAGAGGAAGACCAGCTCACCCTTCGGCTCCTCGACGAGCCGTACATCGTCCACCACTGGGCAGAGTTCCTCCTCCCCCGACTGACCGGCGAGGAGAGCGACCACCCACAGGACCGCGTCTCAGGTGTAGCTGTCCTCCGCTACCGCCGAGAAAGCCGCAGCATCAGCCTCCACCGCCCCGACATGCCAGCCCGCATCCTGCTCACAGGCTTCAACCCGCGCTGGTGGGAGCGGATCGCCGACCGGCTCTCCACCCACTACGACCTGCTCCAGGGAGAGCCGGACTGGATGCCCACGGAACGAGCCGCGTACAACGCGGCCGAGAGCTCCTCCTGCGAACCGCCGTCGCTCTTCTCTCCCCTGTTGCGACGCATCCGGGCGACCGCCGGCCACGGCCCGTTCAACGGCACCGATGCCTGGCACGCGGTCGGCGGCTCCTTTCGGCTGGAGACCACCGACGGTCCGCCGTGCCCCGAACTCATCCAGCTCCTCGGTGACGGCCCCACGGGGTTGGGCTGGAAAATCGATCACAAGAGCTGTACATGCCTGTGTGACCACACCCACTCCGGCATGGGCTGCAACATTGACTTCCTCGAACCCACCACGGGTCAGTTCGTGTACTACTCCAACCTCAAGTGGGGCCGCACCCTCAGCGCCCGCGGCCGCCAAATCATCACCGAGCTGAATCACCTGGCCTTCGCCTGATACAGCCGCGCACGGCCCGGCGATCAGCGCCAGCCCGACTCCGCGTCAGGGCTGCGCTGAACACCGGCTGCCGGG
Organism: Streptomyces sp. NPDC037410; assembly: GCF_055602235.1. Taxonomy (NCBI): domain Bacteria; kingdom Bacillati; phylum Actinomycetota; class Actinomycetes; order Kitasatosporales; family Streptomycetaceae; genus Streptomyces; species Streptomyces sp. NPDC037410. The sequence goes on from NZ_JBVJWR010000003.1 coordinate 476,652, forward strand.
TCTTTCGTGGTCAAGGTGGAGCAGCTGTTGACCGGCCTAATCAGCGGTGTGGCTGTGCGAACCACGCAGCTCCCACCAGAGCTGATCCAGCTCTGGGGCCTTGTCCCCGAAGAGTGGACACCTGTTCGTGTCGTTATGCGGCAAGTGTCAGAGTAGCTGACTGCCGCTCGTAGGCGATCGGTGCCTGCTGTCCGTTCGCCGAGTGTCGGCGACGGGTGTTGTAGCGCGTGGCCCAGCGGAAGACCGCCAGGCGGCAGGCCCGGGCCCCGTCGAAGCGGCGGGCACCACGGAGCGTCTCGCGCTTGAGGGCCGCATTGAACGACTCGGCAAGTGCGTTGTCCGCGCTGGTGCCGACCGCGCCCATGGACTGTATGACACCCAACTCGGCGCATGTATCAGCGAATTGGCGGGAGGTGTACTGGGCTCCGTGGTCGCTGTGGAAGACGGCGCCGGCCAGGCTGCCGCGGACCCGGGCGGCTGCCCGGAGCGCGTCGGTGATTAGCGAGGTGCGCATGTGGTCGGCGATCGACCAGCCCACCAGGCGGCGCGAGAAGCAGTCGATCACCGTCGCCAGATACAGGAACTCTCCGTCGCCCACCGGCAGGTAGGTGATGTCGCCGACGTACTTGGTGTTCGGCGCGCTCGCGGTGAAGTCACGCCCCAGCAGGTCGGGCACCGGGGTGGCGGACGGTTCGGGCACGGTGGTGGCCTGGCGCTTCCGCAGCCGCAGCCCCGCGATGCCGAACTTCCGCATGATCCGCCCGACGCGCTTGTGGTTCACGCGCTCACCGTCGTCGCGCAGCTCGGCGGTGATCCTCGGGCGGCCGTAGGTGCCGTCCCACTCGGCGTGCACAGCCCGGATCCGCTCGGCGAGAGCGGCATCGGACCGCTCGCGGGCGGCACGGGCCTCGCGGCCGGCCCGCCACTTGTAGAAGCTGGAGCGGGCGACCTCCAGCACGGCGCACAACCGCTTCACGCCCCAGGCGCGGTGGTGGTCCTCGATGAACTGGAAGCGGTTGGTCACCAGGTCATCTCTTGTGCGAAAAACTTTGTCGCCTTGCGGAGAATGTCCCGTTCGGTGGCGAGCTTGTGCATCTCCTTGCGGGCTGCCGCCAGCTCACGGCGCAGGGCCTCGTTCTCGGCCTGGAGCTCCTCGGCCGTCGGCGGGGAATCCACCGTGGGGCCTTGACCCCGGATCCTGGACACCCGAGACACTTGGATCTTGAGTCCAGGAGAACGGATGTCCCGTGGTCATGAAGCACTACCCGCCGGAGTTCAAGGCGGACGCGGTCGCGTTGTACGAGTCGCGGCCAGGGGCAACGATCGGGTCGGTCGCCGCCGATCTGGGGGTCAACCCGGAGACGCTGCGGAACTGGGTTCGGGCGGCCGGAGCGAGCCGGCCCCGGGGACGCCGGGCGGAGGCGCCGGCCGAGCCGCCCACGCCGTTGGAGGCGGAGAACGCCGCTCTGCGCAAGAAGGTCCGCGAGCTGGAGGAGGAACGCGAGATCCTGCGGAAGGCGGCGAAGCATTTCGCCGGGGAGACGCGCTGGTGAACCGCTTCCAGTTCGTCGCCGACCACCAGCGCCGCTACGGCGTGAAGCGGTTGTGCACCATCCTCGGCGTCGCCCGCTCCAGCTTCTACTACTGGCGCCGCACCGCCGCGGCCCGGGCTGCCCGGCAGGCGGCCGACGCCCGGCTCGCCGCCCGGATACGGGCCGTGCACTTCGAATCGGACGGCACCTACGGCGTTCCCAGGATCACCGCCGAGCTCCGTGATGAGGGCAAGCGGGTCAACCACAAGCGGATCGCGCGCGTGATGCGGAGCATCAATCTCGCGGGCGTGCGGCTGCGTCGCAGGCACCGCACCACGATCCCGGACCCGGCCGCGGCGAAGGCCCCGGACCTGATCGGCCGCGACTTCACCGCGAGCGAGCCGAACACGAAGTACGTCGGCGACATCACCTATCTCCCGCTGGACGACGGGAAGTTCCTCTACCTGGCCACCGTCATCGACCTCGCCTCACGCTGCCTGACCGGCTGGGCGATCGCGGATCACATGCGCACCGAGCTCGTCACCGACGCGCTCGCCGCCGCCGAGCGGACCCGCGGCAGCGTCGCCGGAGCGGTCATGCACACCGATCACGGCGCCCAGTACACCAGCCGGGCGTTTGCCGACGCCTGCCGCCAAGCCGGCGTCCACCAGTCCATGAGCGCGATCGGCTCCAGCGCGGACAACGCGCTCGCCGAGTCCTTCAACGCGACGTTCAAACGCGAGACGCTCCAGGGCCGAAAGAGCTGGTCCAGCGAGCGCGAGGCCCGCCTCGACGCGTTCCGCTGGCTGCACCGTTACAACACCCGACGCCGTCACTCCCGCCTCGGGCAACGCAGCCCGATCGCCTACGAGACAGCGTCCGGAACAACATCAACTACGCTGGCACCAGCCGCATAACCCGTGTCCAGGATTCGGGGTCAAGGCCCGTCGGGGTCTGTGCCGTTGGCTGGACACACTCGTGGGTAGGTCAGGTCATCGCACGGTCTGCCGACCGGGAGCCGGGCGCACACCAATAGGGCCATTGAGCCCGCAGGGCCCGCCCTCAGGGGATGTACTCCTCCATGAGCTTGCCCAGGTGCAGGATCATCGGCAGCCGGGTCGCCTTGCTGGTGTGCGTGTGGAATCGGCGCAGTGTTTGCACGTACAGCGCCAGCTCGTCCGGGTCGTCGCCGTCCTGGAGAAAGGAGGCGTGAATGTGCAGCGAGGTGGGGTTCTGGCCGTTCTTGCTGTCGTTGGCCGGCCCGGACAACTTGCTCACACCCTTGGGTAGTTGGCTGGTGTCCGGGCGAGGGTTGATAGCCAGGTAGCCGCGATCCCTCCAGCGCACGACTCCGGAGAACCGCCCCCAACCATAGGAAAGTTCGGGCAGCACGGCGTCCGGCTCCCCCTCCGGGGCATCGCCGTCGACGGCTCCGCCATCGCCCACCGCACCGGAGTCTGGGACGTCGTCCAGGTGGGGTTTCGCGGGGTCCTGCGTGTCGTCGGCATCCTCGATGCCGGCTTCAGGCTCGGTTGCCTTCGGGGCCGGGCCGATGCCGAAGCCGTGGGGCAGTTCGTTGGTGTCGTCGTTGATTCGCACGATGCGCAGGCCCGGCAGGCTGGCCGGTGTGCGCGGGGTGGGTACCGTTTCGGGGTCGGTGAGCGATACCCCTGGCCACACGAGCGTGTCGGGGGTGATGTGGTGGTTGGAAAGCCAGGGCCACAACCCCTTGTTGCGCAGCGTGGCGGCGCGGGCGATGAAAAGCCGGTCGTGGGCGGCGTCCTCGGCGAGCGCGCCGCGCAGGAAGCGGGCGAGCGCCTCCTGGTCGGTCCGCTTCACTTTCCCGCGGCCTGTGGCCAGCGCTGCCGGAAGCAGCTCGAGGGACATCTCCGGCTCGACGGGGTGGTTCGGGCTGGGGATCAGCTGACCCGTCGCGGTGCCGTCGGTGCGCATCCGCAGCAGCATCGGAACGAAGTGAGGTCCGGCGTGGGCCAGCCACAGCGCGGACACCTCCAGCGGCGCGGTGTCGGACAGCGGCGGGACCGCGGGGAGCCGGCCCAGCTGCCGCAGCAGGTCCAGCACCGCGGCGGTGACACGTTCGATGTCCTGCTTGCGTACGGCGGTGTCCTCGAACGGGTGCAGGCCCCTGCTCTTCGCGTCGGGGTTCGGGTCCCGGTTGACGGGCTTGACGATCTGGACCAGTCGGCGGCACTGGGGCGGCAGAGCGGTCTTCAGTGGCTTCTTCGGGTCCTCCAGCCGGGCGGCCTTGTAGTAGCCCGGACCCTCCAACTCGATGAGGCAGCCGACCTGGCGGTCCTCGGGCGGGAACGCCTCCTGCCACAGGCGGGCGCGGTCCTCGAGGGCGGCCTGGCGGGCCTTGCGCCGCTTGTCCAGGTCGCTGTCGGTGGCCTTGGGCCAGCCGGCCAGCAGCAGCCCGGGCTTGACCAGGCGCAGCCGGACGGAGAACTCGTCGCCGCGGTAGCAGCGCACGAGCACGTCACCGTCCTGGGTGGTGGTGTGCTCCAGGCCGAGGATCCGGGTGAGCACGAGGTGGACGGCGTCGGCGGTGCGCGGCGTGGCGTGCCACAGCTCGATCGGGTACTCGATGCCGACGGGGGTGCGCTTCTTCGGCAGTCGCCTCGAGCGCGGCTTCACCTCCGAGACGGGGGCGACCGGCACGAGGTGGTGCTCTTCCAGGGCCGGGGCCAGGGCCTCGAAGACGGTGAGGTGGTCGATCGGCTGGAAACCCGTTCCAGTGGGATGCCCACCGGTCTCCCGCGCCCCGTCGTCGGTGACGTCCTCGTCGTCGTTGAAGTAGCTGTATCCGGTGCTGTGCAGGAGAAACGCCTGCGGCTTGGGCGTCTGTTCGCCCCTGGCCTCGCTGGGGGAGGCGTAGCTGCCGGGGTCCATGCGGACCTGGTCGGGCAGGGGGAACAGGTCGGGGCTGGGGAGTCGGGACAGGATCTGGGGCAGGCCGGGCTTCCACGTCCACCGCATCTCGTCCTTGACGCCGGTCACGGTGACAGGGGCGCGCAGCAGCGTGTCGCGTTCGGTGCCGCGCAGCACGCCGCGTGGCGCGTACAGCAGCATGGTGGCGGTGGCGGGCTGGTACTGGCTGCGTCGTGGGATGTAGGCGGGCTGGGTGGCGGCCATCCGCGCGACGTGCGGGACCACTCGCAGCAGCAGCCGCTCGTCGTGGGGGAGGGTCACCACGTTGAAGCGCAGGTAGTGGGTGCTGTAGCCCTGCTCTCCGTTGCGGGACAGCCGGGTCGGCGGCCACAGGAACACTGACCGGTCACCGTCGGGCGAGGCCGGGCCCATGATCCATGAGGATCCCTGGTCGGTGTCGCGGCCGCCCAATCGGCGGCCCTGGTCGACCCAGTCGGCGGCAAGGGCCGTCGCCAGCACCTTGTAGGTGGCCTCGCTGGGATCGGCGGTGCCGTTCGGTCGAACCCCGTGCTCGAGCAGGTCCGGCCGGGCCGGTTTCCAGTCCAGTCTCAGTGTCTCGTCGATGACCTCGCCCCACGGGACGTCGGCCTGGTGGGGGGCGACGTGTCCACAGACCCAGGCCTCCAGCGCGAGTGCCAGCACGGTGGTGTCGGTCAGTGGGCGTACCGCGCGCAGCCAGGTGCCGGCGCGTAGGTCGGTGGAGACGGCCAGCAGCTGCGGCTCGAGTTCGAGTAGCAGCTCCGTGAGCGCCCATGTCGGCAGGCGGTCCTTGCGACGGGCTTTCGGATTGGAGGCCCAGGCCCGCTCCACGCGGGGGAGCAGGGCGGCGGGGAACGCGGCACCGTGCAGTTCGCACGGCCACCACCCGTCCGGTTTCGCGGCGAACAGCGGGAACTGGATCCCGCTGAAGGGGATCCTCGGGCGCTTCGGTCGCTCGGTCATCGGCTCCAGTCCATGGTCTCGAAGAGATTGTCCAAAAGGCCCCAGGTCGCACTCGCGATCTCGTGCTCGAGGTGCCGCCCAGATGGCGAACCCGGCTCCGGGGCAGCGAGTAGGCGGTTGATCAACTGCCTGCCCGCGACCAGCACGCTGGTGCGGTCGGTGTCCTCGGCCGTCTCGCGCCGGTTGGCGGCCCGGGGCGCGAACGCGGCGTCGATGAGGTAGATCCGGGTCGGCACGTTGCCGCGGATCGTGCGCCCGAGTGTCTGGTACAGCTGCACCATCAGGTCGCTGACGAACGCCCGCCGAAGGTCGTCGCGGGCAAGGCGGGAGAAGAACAGCGGCTGCCCCATCAAGGTCAGCCACAGGCCACGGGCATCGGCGCGCAGCAGCTGAGCCTGCTTGCTCAGGTCCACACCCCGGTCCGTGCCGTCCACAGGGGTCAGCAGCCGTTGCATTGCGTACTGGTTGAGAACGGCGAGCGGGAACGACAGGTCGTCGGCGGGCGGGTGCAGCCTGGCGAGGTAGAACAAGGCGCCGAACGCCGCCACCCCCCGCTCGTTGAGGACGTTATGGCCGCGTTGCAGCGACCCCTCCGGGGCGAGCATGACGTCGGCGTCCGTCGCAGCGAAGCGCCCGATCCTCCGGTAGGCCAGCCCATACCGGCCAGGGGCTTCGGAGTCGGGGGTGACGTGCCGGGCCGACAGGCGGGTCCTGAGATTCATGTGCAGTGCGCACGCGGCAGCGTCCTTGCCGCTGAGTGTGACGAACGCGAGCCGCTGACGATCGGGGTCCAGCCGATCGCGCACCTGGTCGACCAGCGACTTCGAAGCCCCGGACGCGGGGTTGCAGATCGCGTCCAGGACGTCGCGCAGCGCGTCCTCCCGCCGCTGGCGGCCACCGGCGCCGGACACGAAGATCCCCTTGTGGTCGCCGGGCCGGTACTGTGGCCGAAACAGCATCCGGCTCTGCCGCAGCGCCTGCGCGCACGGCTCGGGTTCGCGCAGGATCAACTGTGGAGTGATGGCCACGTGGTAGCGCGCCGAGCCGGGCATCCAGCTTGTGGCAGAGGTGAGCACCACGTTGGGGCCCTCGATACCTTCGCACCCCAGCAGGTCGTGCAGGTGGTAGAGCAGCCAGCGGCCCACCCCGCGCAGCCACAGGATCTCCAGCGAACCACTGCTGCCGTCCCGGTTCGGCTTCCACTGCAGCGCCAGCATGTTGCCCATCGCCTGCTCCGGCACGAGCATCTGCAGGTCGGGTGGCGGCTGATGCTTGAAGAAGCTGTCGGCCGCCTCCATCGGCATCTGCTTTTGGACCGCGGGCAGCAGCGAGTTGGCGCCGAAGAAACTCGTGGTGATCCGCGCCGACCAGATGCCGGCCATGAGCAGCCGTACCAGTTGCGGCAGCATCTGCTCAACCCAGCCGTCGACGTTCCCGTCCTTGTCCTTCGGCGCGTGTTCGAGCAGCCATCCCTCGGCTGCTTCCTTCGCGGACCACTCGGTGTCGTAGCCGGCCGTCATAGCGGTCATGAGGCGGTCCAGGTGACCGGGAGGCGCCTTGAACGGGTCCCGGGCCAACGGCGCGAGGAACTCGTCGAAGAACCGGTCCGCGGCCTCTTCCTCCCCGGCCTGGTCCGGCCGCTCATGCAAGGTCGTGATCCCGTGCAAGGAACGGGCCAGCCGGTTCAGCAGCGAGAAACCGCTGAACGGCCCCTCCGCGACGATCTCCGACAACAGATCCTCGACGCCCCGACCCTTGCCGCCCCGACTCCTGCTGTTTCCACCCTTGGTCTGGCTCTTGTCCGGCGGAATCACCAGCAGCGGGTACAGACCGGCCAGCGCCTGATAGTGCCGCAGCATGTAGCCCTGGTAGCGGCGCACATCAGGGTGGGTCAGCGGCTGATGCCAGGCGGCATCGAGACTGTCATGGCAGGCGATCGCCGTGCGGGCACTCCAGCCACCCGGGAAAGTAAGCGGCTCCTGCAGCATGAACCGCTGGTCGAAATCACCCATCACCTTGTCGGCCTCGTCGACCAGCAACAAACCCAGCTCGTGCTGGATCGCCTCGATCTGCCGCGCCCGATAGGAGGAGCCCTCCATCCGGCTGCTCACCAGACCGGAGGATGTCATCACCCACACCTGCGCATCCGGGATCGCGCGAGCCGCGGCCTGCTGCGGACACACGTGTGTCAACGGGCAGTCATGCAGCTCGCGCCTATTCGGCAGCTTCAGCCGCCCGCGGCAGGGGAAATCCTCCTCCCGCAACGGCGCGTCACCGCGCCCGGCACCGGTACGCAGCGGCTCGAGCAGGCACATCGACGTGGTGAACTCCGCTGCCGGATCCAACCCCGGGCCGGGCAGCACGTCCCCGGCGTCCACGTCGTACAACTCGTCGCGCCAGTAGCCCTCTACATGGCGTTCACGGGTGGTACGCCCGATCAGGGGGACCGCACGAATCCCCAGCGCGCGCAGGAACCGCACCTTCGCGAGCGCGGCGCTGATCGAAGGCATCACGTAGCCCACCCGCAGTCCACGCTGGACACCGATGAACGCCAGCCCGTCCAGCAAGGTGCTCTTACCCGCGTTCATCAAACCGACCGCGTGGGCGATCCCGTCGACGGTGAACACACCCAGGCCGTCGACAAGCTTCCCGGCGGCTTCGTCGACACGCGAGAACGTCATATTCCGAAAACGCTGCTCGAAGTTGCGGTCAGTGATCTGCGGATGTGACTCCAGGGCCCGGTCCATCTCCTTGAAAGCCTGCGCCAGATCGCCGCGGGTGACGGGGAACGGCTCCCGGACACGGCTCGCGCGAGCCACGAGCCGCGCGGTCGGCGGGGCGACCTGGATCCAGGACGGGATCCGCAGGCTCTCGGTCGCACCATCGCGTCGTTTGAAGAAGCACTCGGCGCCCGGCGGCACCGGTTCGTGGGCCGGCTCGATGTCATAGGGAACCGCGTCGGTGAGCGCAGCCCGGTAGATGCCTTCCCGCTGGGGAAGGTGCGGCGAGGGATACCGCTCGAAGAGGGTGTTATTGAGGACCCGATGCCCGGACGGGCCGGTGCTGGTGAACATCCGCAGCTCGACCGGGACTTTGCGGTACTCATTCAGCCGCTCGCGCCACTGGCCGCCGCGCGCTGCGTCGCCCATCCGAAGCCGCACCCGCCGGCCGACCTCCACGCCTGCCGGACCCAGGTCGGCATAATGGTTGAGCGCCGTCCACAGGGCGCCGACGGACTGCCCGGCCAGATGCTGTTCCAGATAGAACAAGCCGAGCTCGAGCTGGCAGAACTCCGCCGGCGACAGGTCACCCAACCGCGCATCCAGGCCGGTCTCCTGGAGGTCGGTGACCAGGCCCTCGTACCACTGCGAGCCCATCCTCACCACGGTGCGCCTCCAAGAGCCCGAGCGCGTGCCCTCGAAATGAAGTCATCTTCGGAGATGACCCGGACGCCGTCGCTGCGGCCCTGCATCTCCCGCTTGAGATCGTCGACATAGTGCTTCTGCTCAAACCGGTGCCGAGGCAGGATCAAGAACCGATGCCGTGTCCGCATGCGCTGATCCCATTTGAACGAGCGCCCCAGCATCGTCGCACTCGTGCAGTCCTTGGCATCCCCGGCCCACCACTCGGACCGATCCGGATCATCCGGCGCGGCCGGATCAGGGAACTCCACGGCGACGTCGCAGGCGTCCATGACCGGCCACTTGTGAAGCCGCATCCGGCCTTCCGGCAGGTCTCCGAACGCATCGAACAGGCGCTTTTCCACCAAACCCGGGTCGTGCATACAGATCCGCACACCGCGGTGCTGCACGTAGTAGCCCTCCAGCACCCTGAGCCGCTTGATTTCCGGAACCCCGGCACAGCCGGGCGTCCCGCACATCTCAACGCCCTCATGCAGGGGGTTGCCACAGTCGCTGCAGACCCGGCAGGACGCACGACCTCCGGTCTTGCGGTACTGGTAGGCGGCGTCAAAAAAGTCCCGCACATAAAGGCGACCGTGACGGTCCACCTCCTTGAACCGCCTCGCGAGCTCGTTCAGCTCAAGGTCGGACACCACAGGGGTCTCGATCAGGAACAACCGCAGCGCCACATAGGCCTGCTGGACCTCCTCCTCCGTGCGCCCGTGCAACTCCGCCACGGTGAGCAGCTTGGCGAACGCCCGGTTCTCCGTGAGCTCCGCCTCGGCATCCGACCTGGGCGCGAGCCGGGCGGCCTCATCCGCGAACGCCGACAACTCCTCGCCGTCGATCAACAGGCTCTCTGCGTCACTGTCAGATACATCCAGTCGCACAGGCCAGCACCCCAGCGGCAGTCGGCACCAGGCGAACACTTCCATGTCGCTGACCGGCAGATCACTTCCCTGCTCCAACGCACGCCACCACAACCGCGTCACCCCCGCGCGCCACGCCTGAGGGAGCAGACCGGTCGTGGGCTCCGCCCCTTCACGGACGCGCTGACGCTCCCACAGGATCCGCGCCAGGCCGGCCGCCAGCAGTTTCAACGTCATGTAGTCGTCGGAGATGCTGCTGCCGACCTCCGCCAGCCGCTCGCGGGCTGCCTGGTGCACCGTCACACGCATACCGTACGCAGTTAACTACACAAAGTGACGTTTCTGCCGGTTAGGGATCACCCTTTGGGAGGCGAGACGCGAAGGCGCGACCGCGAGCAAGGGGCGAGCGTGATAGCCCGCTCAGAACTGCAGAGGCGGCGGCCCCGCACTCATCGCGCGGAATGGATCTCCGCCGCATAGAGGCACCCACGCGACCCACCCCTGGTCTCCCCGCTCAAGGACCCGCGGGAGTCGATGGGCTGGCTTTATCGAGCAGTAGCGACGTCGCTTGTCGATGGGTTTGGGAGGCGCCCTGTTCCACGGATGGGTGATGTCGACGAGTTTGGGAGGCACCGGGGTTCTTGCCAGGGCAGCATCGGGATGCTCCTGGTGAAAGGTGCTGGTCATGCCGCGGATGTCGAAGGTCGAGCTGTACGCGGCGATCCGGCGTGACCACCGTGGCGGCATGTCGATGCGGGAGCTTGAGCGCAAGCACGGCGTGACGTGGCGGACGGTACGGAAGGCGTTGGATTCGTCCTGGCCGGAGCCGCGCAAGAAGCTGCCGCCGCGGGCGACCGGACTGGACCGCTACAAGCCGGTGATCGACGAGATCCTGCGGGCGGACCTGGACGCGCCGCGCAAGCAGCGGCACACGATCACCCGGATCTTCCATCGGCTGGTCGAGGAACACGGCGCCGACGTCTCCTACGGGATGGTCCGCTACTACGTCGCGGCCCGGAAGCCCGAGATCCTGGTCGAGTCGGGCAAGGCGCCGCTGGAGGCGTTCGTCCCCCAGACCCACCAGCCCGGTCACGAGGCGGAGGTCGACTTCGGCGACGTGACGATCCGCCTCGCCGGCGAGCTGGTGACCTGCTACCTGTTCTCCTTCCGCCTGTCGTATTCGGGCAAGGCTGTCCACCGCGTGTTCGCGTCGTGCGGGCAGGAGGCGTTCTTCGAAGGCCACGCCCACGCGCTGCGGACGCTGGGCGGGGTTCCGCGAACCAAGGTCCGCTACGACAACCTCAAGGCCGCCGTCGCCCGCGTGCTCGGGCTGAGCCGGGCGAGGGTGGAGGCGGACCGGTGGATCGCGTTCAAGTCGCACTACGGCATCGAGAGCTTCTACTGCCGCCCAGGCATCGAGGGTGCCTACGAGAAGGGCGGCGTCGAGGGACAGATCGGCTACTTCCGCCGCAACCACTTCGTCCCCGTCCCCGAGGTCTCCTCGCTCGCCGAGCTGAACGAGATGGTCGAGCAGTGGGACCGGCAGGACGACGCCCGCCGAATCGGATCCAGGTCCAGGACCATTGCCGAGGACTTCGCGCTCGAACGACCGCTGCTGATGCCGCTGCCGGAGGAGCCGTTCGAGACCGGGCGGCTGTTCACCCCGCGAGTCGACCGCTACGGCCAGATCCCGGTCCGCACAAACCGCTACTCGGTCCCCATCCGGCTGATCGGCAAGCGGGTCAGGGTCATCCTTCACGCCTCTCACCTGGTGGTTTACGACCAGAACGTGGAGGTGGCCCGGCATGAGCGGCTGATCGCCAAAGGCGCCGTCCGCCTGGAACTGGACCACTACCTGGAAGTCCTGGTTCGCAAGCCCGGCGCCTTCCCCGGCTCGACCGCCCTCGAACAGGCCCGCTCGGCAGGCAAGTTCACCCCGGTCCACGACGCCTGGTGGACCCAGGCTATGAAGATCCACGGCGAGCGGGACGGCACCCGCGCGCTCATCGAGGTGCTGCTGCTCGGACGCCACATGACGCACGAACATGTCGTCGCCGGCCTGGCAGCAGCCCTGCGGGCCGGGGCACTGACCGCGGATGCGGTCGCGCTGGAGGCCCGCAAGGCCGCCCAGGCCGAGACCGAGCCCGCACCGGACGCCCGGACCCTCGGCCAGCCGCCGGCGACGGTGACGTCCCTGCACGAGTGGCGCCTGGCGCATCTTCCACCGGACACCAGGCCGCTGCCCTCGGTGTCCCACTACGACCAGTTGCTCCGACGCCGCCGCACCAGCGGCAGCGGCCACCGTGAGGGAGAAGCGCCATGACCACCCTGCCCCGCCAGCGGAGCCTGACCGAGCAGGCCGCCGACGCCGC
>NZ_JBVJWR010000004.1:0-201847 GCF_055602235.1 Streptomyces sp. NPDC037410
CGCAGCAGCGCCTTGGTGGGGATGCAGCCGACGTTCAGGCAGACACCGCCCCAGTACTTCTCCTCGACGACCGCGACCCGCTTGCCCAGCTGGGCGGCGCGGATGGCGGCGACGTAGCCGCCGGGGCCAGCTCCGAGTACGACGACGTCGAAGCGGTCTGACATGACTGACTCCCGAGGGTGGTGAGGGTGTTCGGCACACGTACGAGCCCACAGTAGTCCGGTCGCTGCGGCCCGGCGGGGGAGGCGAGGGAGGTCACTTGTAGGATGACTGGGCAACCGGGCGAATAGGGGATTTCGATGGCACTCAAGGCGGCGGGGCGGACCTCGCTGGTGGACTCCGTGGTGGAACAGCTGCGCACGCAGCTCACCGACGGGGAGTGGGCCGTCGGCGACCGCATCCCGACCGAGCACGAGCTCGCCCAGCAGCTCGGCGTCGGCCGCAACACCGTCCGCGAGGCCGTCCGGGTCCTCGTCCACGCGGGCCTCCTGGAGTCCCGGCAGGGCAACGGCACCTTCGTCAGGTCGACCGCCGACCCGGCCGCCGTGCTCCGCGGGGTCCGGCACGCGGGCGCGGCCGACGTCCTCGAACTGCGGATCGCCCTGGAGGCCGAGGCCGCCCGGCTCGCGGCCGCCCGGCGCGACGCCCACGACCTGCGGCGGCTGCGGGACGCCCTGACCACCCTGCGGGAGGAGGGCGACCGGGACGCGGACGCGGACCTCGCCTTCCACCTCGCGCTCGTCGGCGCGACGCACAACGCGGCCTTCGTCGAGGTGTACCGCTTCTTCTCCGCGCAGGTTCACGAGGTCCTCGTCGAGGCCCTCGGCGACCGGGAGATGCCCCCGGTCGACATCGACGCCCACGAGGCCCTGGCCGCCGCCGTCGAGGCCGGCGACCAGGACGCCGCGGAACACGAGGCCCGCGCACTGCTGCGGGCCCCGATGGAAGCGGTCACGTCCCTGACGGAGGAGAAGAAGTGAGCACGGGGACACGACCGGGTGCCGGATCCGGAGCGGGTACGGGTACTGATTTCAGCGCGGGTACGGGTAGGGGTTCAGGCGCGGGTACGCCCCCGGACGTTGGTACGGGTGCAGGCCCGGGCCTTGGTACGGGTACGGGCCCGGCGGCGCTGGGCTCGGGCACGGTCCGGGTCCGGCGGGCGGCCGAGGGGGCACGCACGCGCCGCGCCCTGTTCGCGCGTCCCGTCGTGCTCCTCGTCGGCATCGTGCTGGCCTCGCTCAACATGCGGGTCGCGCTGGCGAGCGTGGCGCCGCTCGTCGGCGAGATATCCGCCGCCTTCGGGCTCTCGTCGACCGCGAGCTCGCTCGTGACCTCGGTGCCGGTGCTCTTCCTCGGTCTCGGCGCCCTGGTCGCGCCCTGGCTCGGGCGCAGGTTCGGTGCCGAGCGCGTGCTGTTCGCGGCGCTGCTGCTGCTCGGCGTCGGCACCCTCGCGCGCGTCCTGCCGTCCGTGTACGCGCTGTACGGCGGCGGGATCCTGGTCGGCACCGCGATCGCCCTGCTCAACGTGCTGATGCCGGGTCTGATCAAGCGCGACTTCCCGGACCGGGCCGCCGCGATGACCTCGGTCTACACGGGCGCGATGATCGCCGGCGCCACGGTCGCCGCGGCCTCCGCGGTGCCGCTGGAGAAAGCCCTGGGCGGCGGCTGGGAGGCCTCCTTGGGCTTCTGGTCTCTGCTCGCCGCGGTCGCGGCCCTCGCCTGGCTCCCGCAGGTGCTGATCGCCCGTAACCGCCCGGGACACGGCGTACGGGCCGTCCCGGCCGGCGGCGCCCGCCCGGTGAGCGTCTGGCGCTCGGCGCTCGCCTGGCAGGTCACCCTCTTCATGGGGCTGCAATCGCTGTGGTCGTACGTGCTGATCGCCTGGATGCCGACGATCTTCACCGACCACGGGATGAGCCGCTCTGCGGCCGGTGTGGTCTTCGCCTTCAACAACCTGATCCAGGTCGCCGGCGCCTTCGTCGTGCCGCTGCTGGCCGGCCGGATGCGTAGCCAGCGCCCGCTGATCGTGCTGGTCACGACGCTGGTCGCGGCCGGTTACGCCGGGCTGATGGTGGCGCCCGTGGAGGGTGCCTGGCTCTGGTCGGCGGTCCTCGGTGTCGGTCAGGGCGGCGCCGTCGGCCTCGCCCTGACCCTGATCGTGCTGCGCTCCGGGGACGCGGTGACCGCGGCCGGGCTGTCCGGGATGGCCCAGACGGTCGGCTATCTGATGGCCGCCGCCGGGCCGCTCGCGGCCGGCGCCCTCCACCAGGCCACCGGCTCCTGGACCCTGCCGATCGCGCTGGTCCTCGCCGTCTGCGCGGCGGCCGCGGGCGTCGGACTGCTCGCCGCCCGGGACCGCACGGTCTGACGCCCGCGGGGCTTCTACTCCTCGCCGGCCAGCTTCAGCGTGCGCAGCTTGCGGCCGGCGAACCAGGTGGCGCCGAGGGTGACGGCGACGAGCAGCACCGTCGCCGTCGGCAGGGCCACATCGGACTTCACCAGGCCGTCGCCGGTGACGTTCTCGGCGAGCGCGAGCGCCCACTGCTGGACGCTGAGGGTGCGGGCGCCGGAGATCAGGGAGCCGAAGAGCGCCTCCCACACCAGGGCGTAGACGAGGCCGATGACCACGGCGTGCCGGCTGACCGTGCCGAGGAGCAGGAAGAGCGCGCTGTAGGCGATGGAGGCGACGAGCGCGGCGACCGTGTAGGCGACGGCGACCTGCTGCCCGTTCCCGTTCAGGATGAAGCCGGCGATCAGCGTCGGCACGGCCGAGAAGACCATGGTGACGGCTATGGCCACGATCAGCTTGGTGGTGATGATCGTCGACCGCTTCACCGGCTTGGAGAGCAGGTAGACGATGGAGCCGTCGTCGATCTCCGGGCCGATCGCACCGGTGCCGGCGATGACGCCGATCAGCGGGACCATCGTGGCGAGCGCGAAGCCGCCGAGGAGGTCGGACGCGACCTGGTCGTCCGCGCCGTTGAGCATGCGGACGGCCGCTGCGATGACCAGGAGCAGGGCGGGCAGGAGGAAGAGGATCGCCGCCCGGCGGCGGCCGAGGAGGGCCCGGTAGGTGAGCCGGGCGACCGTGGGGTCGTACATCGGGGTCGTGCTCCTTTCAGGCCGCGACGAGATACGAGAAGACGGATTCGAGGGACTCGTCGGAGGGCGAGACCGTGAGCAGCCGGATGCCGCGCTCCCGCGCGACCTTCGGCAGCAGCTCGGTGAACCGTCCGAAGTCGACGGCCTGGATCCGCAGTCCGCCGTCCACCGCGTCGACCTCGATGCCGGCCGTGGACGGGTCGGCGATCAGGGCGGCGGCGAGCGCCCGGTCGTCGCTGGAGCGGACGAGGTAGCGGTGCGGCCGGTCGGTCATCAGCCGGCGGATCTTGCGGAAGTCGCCGGAGGCGGCGTGCCGTCCGGCCACGATGACCTCGATGTGGGAGGCGAGCTGCTCGACCTCCTCCAGGATGTGCGAGGAGAACAGGACCGTGCGGCCGTCCGCGCCCATCCGCCGCAGCAGGTCCATCAGCTGCATGCGCTGGCGCGGGTCCATGCCGTTGAACGGCTCGTCGAGCAGCAGCACGGACGGCTCGTGGACGAGGGCCGAGGCCATCTTCACGCGCTGCCGCATGCCCTTGCTGTACGTGGCGATCTTCCGGTCCTGCGCGTACTCCATCTCGACGGTCGCCAGGGCCCGCTGGGCC
This sequence comes from Streptomyces sp. NPDC037410, assembly GCF_055602235.1. NCBI lineage: Bacteria > Bacillati > Actinomycetota > Actinomycetes > Kitasatosporales > Streptomycetaceae > Streptomyces > Streptomyces sp. NPDC037410. Next base: position 3,708 of record NZ_JBVJWR010000004.1, read on the forward strand.
TCCGCCGCGCCGAGGCCCTGGAGTTCGGCGTTGGCCACGACGAACTCGCGGCCGGTGAGGAAGTCGTACATCGCCTCCCGCTCGGGGACGACGCCGATGGAGCGGTAGACCGACTCGTTGCGCCAGACCGGCTGGCCGTCGAGGGTCACGCTGCCGGTGGACGGGTCGAGGAAGCCGCCCATCATGTTGATGAGGGTGGACTTCCCGGCGCCGTTGGGGCCGAGGAGGCCGGTGACGCCGGGGCCGATCGACATCGTGATGTCGTTGACCGCCACCACGTTTCCGAACCAGCGCGAGACGTGGTCGATGTGCAGGGTGCTCACAGTCCGACCTTTCGGTAGCGGCGCATCAGGATGCCGTAGCAGGCGGCTACGAGGCCGAGGACGACCAGCAGGTAGACCGTGCCGGTGCCTGTGCTGACCTGCATCTCGCCGGGGAAGGAGGCCGGAGCGCCGAGGAACGCGTTCTGCAGGCCGATGACGAGGGTGAGGGGGGAGAAGAGGCCGAGCCAGACGATGGAGCCGGTGTTCTCGGTGGCGTAGGAGATGCCCTGGAGGGTGGAGACCGCGCCGTACGAGATGGTGAGGACGGCGATCACGGCGGCGACGCCGAAGCCGCGGCGCGGGGTGAGCGCGGCCATGACCAGGCCGACGCCGGCGAACAGCACCGACAGGACGGCGACGGAGACGAGGCCCTGCCCGAACAGCTTGGCCTGCTCGGCGAAGTCCATCTTGGCCAGCATCGAGCCGATCCACATGATGACCAGCGGGGTGGCGGTGAGGACGAAGACCGCCGAGGCCATCGCCCCGTACTTGGCGAGCACGTAGTCGACCCGCTCGATGGGGCGCGAGAAGTACAGCGGGACCGTGCGGAACCTCAGGTCGCGGGAGACCGACTGGGGCGCCTGGGAGGCCAGGAAGACGGCGATGACGAGCTGGAGGTAGACCGCGTACTGGGTGTACTCCATGAAGAGCTTGTCCGCTTTGGTGTACACCGAGATCGCGACGATGATCAGCGCGGGCGCGCACATCACCGCGAAGAGCAGCATCGGCAGCACCTTCGACTTGGCGCTGCGGCCGAGGCCGTACGCCCCGCGCAGGGACTGCGAGAAGAGCGCGCGGCGCGCGTACGCCCGGCCGAGGCGCGGGCCGTCGTAGGACCGGTAGCCGATGTTGTGGATCTGGGTCGTTTCGGGGGCCTGGGAGCTCATCGAGCCGGCACCTCCTCCTGGTCCGTCGCCTTGAAGACCTCGGCGATGTGGTGGCGGCGCTGCTCCATGCGGACGAGCCCGAGACCGAGGCCGGCGACGGTGTCCCGCACGAGGTCGTACGTCTCCTCGCCGGGGGCCTCCAGGAGCAGGATGTGGCCGGCGCCCGGCAGGCCGTCCTCCACGCCCGCGTGGATCGTGACACCGGCGTCGGCGAGGGCCGCACGGAGCGCCGTCGTGCCGTCGGGGTGGGTGTCGGAGTCGGTGACCTCGACCGCGAGCGTCGTGGTGGTCCGGGTGAAGTCGCTGGTGGAGCTGGAGCGCAGCAGCTTTCCGCCGTCGATGACGACGACGTGGTCGCAGGTGCGCTCCAGCTCGCCCAGGAGGTGCGAGGTGACGAGGACGGAGATGCCGAAGTCGGTCCAGACCCGGCGGATCAGTCCGAGCATCTCGTCCCGGCCGACCGGGTCGAGGCCGTTGGTCGGCTCGTCGAGGAGGACCAGCTTCGGGTCGTGGACCAGCGCCTGGGCCAGCTTCACCCGCTGCTTCATGCCCGTCGAGTAGCCGCCTATCGGGCGGTAGCGCTCCTCGTACAGGCCGACGTGGCGCAGGGTGTCGGCGGTCCGCTCCCGGGCGGCGGTCGCGGGCAGCCCGGACATCCGCGCCATGTGGACGACGAACTCGGTGGCCGAGACGTCCGGCGGGAGGCAGTCGTGCTCGGGCATGTACCCCACGCGCTCGCGGATCTCCGGGCCGTGGGTCCGGACGTCGAGGCCCAGGACCTGGGCGCTTCCCTCCGTGGCGGGGGAGAGCCCGAGCAGGATCTTGATCATCGTGGACTTGCCGGCTCCGTTGGCACCCACCAGTCCGGTCACACCGGGCCCGATGTCCAGGGAGAGCCGGTCGAGAGCGGTCACCCGGGGGAACCGCTTGCTGAGGCTTTCGGTGGCGATCACAGTCACGCTTCGACGGTAGTGGCCTGCGCCACAGGAGTCGTCAGACCAACGGCTCGATCCTTCTCCCACTTCAGGAGTACAAGCCCATAAGGGCGTCACGACGAAAGTCTTTTTTCCCGGGCCGTCGGTCGGTCTTTCCCCGGACTTTTCCACAGGCCGCGGTCCGACCCCTTGACTCAGCCTCCGGGCATTGTCACATTCATCGGTGTCAAGTTACGGACGCGTAGCGCAGCCGGGCGCTCACACACGGACGGCGGGTGGCATGACCTCAGCAGTGACAGGCGAACTCTCCGCGGAGCTGCGGGGGTTCAGGGAAGTACAGCGGCTCTCCTACGAGTGCGCGGAAGCCGTCGCGGCCCAGCTCAAGCCGGGCGTGACCGAGCGCGAGGCCGCCCGGATGCAGCGGGAGTGGCTCTACGAGCGGGGTGTGAGGGACTGGTTCCACCGGCCCTTCGCCTGGTTCGGGGACCGCACGGCCTTCGTGGACTTCAAGGTCCCGCTGCAGTTCTTCCCCACGAACCGGCGCCTGGAGGCGGGGATGCCGTTCATCCTCGACATGGCCCCGGTCCACAAGGGCTACACGGCCGACATCGGCTACAGCGGCTGCCTGGGCCTCAACCCGCTGCACGACAAGCTGCTCGCCGACCTGGAGGCCCACCGCGAGCTGATCCTGCGCGAGGTGCGCGAGCGCCGGACGCTGCGCGAGATATACGAGGACGTGGACCGGCTCATGGTCCGCCAGGGGTACGCGAACAGGCACCGGGCCTATCCCTTCGGCGTCATCGCCCACAAGATCGACCGGGTGAGGGAGCGCCGCTGGGCGCCGACGCTCTTCGGCTTCGGCACCCAGTCGCTCAAGGGCCTCGCGAGTGACGCCGTGCACGGCCACCGGGACGGCTGGTCGCCGCTCTGGTCGCCGTACAAGTTCTCCGACCACCCGCCCATGCCAGGGCTCTGGGCGGTCGAACCGCACCTCGGATTCCGGGGGACGGGCGCCAAGTTCGAGGAGATCCTGGTCGTCACCGACTCCCGGGACCCCGAGCAGAGCGCTTTCTGGCTGGACGACGATCTGCCGCACGTGCGGCGCTGGAACGAGGGAGCGGTCTGATGGCGGGGCTGAACGGAGCGCGGGAGCGCTGGGTCCGGACGGGCGGGATCGAGCTGTGCGTCGCCGAGCTCGGCGACGCGGACCGGCCGACCGTGCTGCTCGTGCACGGGTACCCGGACTCCAAGGAGGTGTGGTCGGAGGTCGCCGGCCGGCTGGCCGAGGAGTTCCACGTGGTGCTCTACGACGTCCGGGGCCACGGCCGGTCGACGGCGCCGGCCCCGCTGCGCGGCGGCTTCACCCTGGAGAAGCTGACGGACGACTTCCTCGCGGTCGCCGACGCCGTCAGCCCGGACCGTCCGGTCCACCTCGTCGGCCACGACTGGGGCTCGGTGCAGTCCTGGGAGTTCGCGACCGTGCGGCGCACCGAGGGCAGGATCGCCTCCTTCACCTCGATGTCGGGGCCCTCGCTCGACCACTTCGGGCACTGGATCAAGCAGCGGATGACCCGGCCGACCCCGCGCCGGGTCGGCCAGCTCCTCGGCCAGGGCGCCAAGTCCTGGTACGTGTACATGCTGCACACGCCCGTGCTGCCGGAGCTCGCCTGGCGCGGGCCCCTCGGCAAGCGCTGGCCGAAGGTCCTGGAGCGGATGGAGAAGGTCCCCGCCGGGGAGTACCCGACGGCCTCCCTGCCGGACGACGCGGCGCACGGCGCCTGGCTCTACCGGGACAACGTCCGGGCCCGGCTCGGCAGGCCGCGACCCGACGCGTACGCGCACGCGCCCGTGCAGCTGATCACTCCGACGGGGGACGCCTTCCTCTCCGAGCGGCTCTACGACGACCTGGGCAGCTGGGTGCCGGACCTGACCCGGCGCACCCTGCCCGCCAAGCACTGGGTGCCGCGCACCCGTCCCGACCAGCTGTCCGCCTGGATCGCCGACTTCGTCCGGGCCAACGAGGACGCGGCGGTCAAGGCGCCGAAGCCCGTCGCGGAGGCCGCGGCGAAGGGCGGTGTGAAGCCGGAGTACGCGGAGCGGTTCGGCGGGCAGCTCGTCCTGGTCACCGGGGCGGCCAGCGGCATCGGGCGGGCCACCGCCTTCGCGTTCGCGGAGGCCGGCGCCCGGGTGGTGGCCGTGGACCGGGACACCGAGGGGGCGGCCCGCACGGCCGAGATGGCGCGCCTGATCGGCGCCCCCGAGGCCTGGGGGGAGACGGTCGACGTCGCCGACGAGCAGGCGATGGAGAAGCTGGCGGCGAAGGTGGCGGCCGAGTACGGCGTCGTCGACGTGCTGGTCAACAACGCGGGCATCGGGCTCACCGGCTCCTTCTTCGAGACCTCCGCGGAGGAGTGGAAGCGGGTCCTGGAAGTCAACCTGTGGGGCGTCATCCACGGCTGCCGCTTCTTCGGCGCGCAGATGACCGCGCGCGGCCAGGGCGGCCACATCGTCAACACGGCCTCGGCGGCGGCCTTCCAGCCCTCCCGGGCGCTGCCCGCGTACAGCACGTCGAAGGCGGCGGTGCTGATGCTCAGCGAGTGCCTGCGCGCCGAGCTGGCCGACCAGGGCATCGGGGTGTCCGCGATATGCCCCGGCATCGTCAACACCAACATCACGGCGACCGCGCGGTTCGCCGGGGTCACGGACGCGGCGGAGGAGAAGCGGCGGCAGCAGAAGGCCTCCCGGCTGTACGGCCTGCGGAACTACCCGCCGGAGAAGGTCGCGGACGCGATCCTGGGGGCGGTCCTGCACGACCGGGCCGTCGTCCCGGTGACCCCCGAGGCCCGGGGCGCCCGCTTCCTGTCCCGGCTCAGCCCGGGAGCCCTGCGGGCCCTGGCCCGCTGGCAGCCCCCGGCGTAACGGACGGGGCCGGTCCCGGCCCGGGACGGGCGGTCGTGCCGCCGTGACCCGGCTGGACTCGGACCGGTGGTCGTGGCCGCCATGACCCGGCCAGACCCGGACCGGTGGTCGTGGCCGCCATGACCCGGCCGGACCCGGACCGGTGGTCGCGCCGCTGTGACCCGACCGGACCTGGACCGGTGGTCGTGCCGCCGTGACCGGCAGGGTCGGGCCTGGACCGGCGGTCGTACGATCCCTCCCAGGAGGGGCCTCGCGGTGGCGGGGTGGAGCATGCGGTCGGTGGGAGCGGGTTTGTCCGAGCAGTCAGCACGGCCGGAGTACCGGATCGAGGATCTCGCCCATCACAGCGGGGCCACGGTCCGGACGATCCGCGCCTACCAGGACCGCGGCCTGCTGCCCCGTCCGGAGCGGCGGGGCAGGTCGAACGTGTACGGGGACGCGCACCTCGCGCGGCTCCGGCAGATCGCCGACCTCCTCGACCGCGGCTACACCCTGGCCTCGATCAAGGAACTCCTGGAGGCCTGGGACACCGGCCGGGGGCTCGGCGGGGTGCTCGGCCTGGTCGCGGAGGTCCACGGGCCGTGGACGGACGAGGAGTCGGACCGGATCTCCCGCGCGGACCTCGACTCCCGCTTCGGGGGCACGCCGGACGAGGAGGCCATCCGGGAGGCCGTCGAGCTCGGCGTCCTTGAGCGGCTGCCGGTCCGGGAGGGCCCGGAGGGCCCGGAGGGCCGGGAGGGCGAGGAGTTCCTCGTACCGAGTCCGCAAGAGCTGGCGGTGGCGGCCGAGTTGTACGCGGCGGGCGTCCCGCTGGCCGCGATCACCGGGCACCTGAGGGAACTTCGCGATCAGGTCGAGCACATCGCGTCCCGTTTCCTGGAGTTCACCACCGAGCATGTCTTCGCGCGGTATCTGGAGCACCGGCCGCCGACGGACGCGGACGCGGCCGAGGCGGCGACGATGGTGCGGCGGCTCAGGCCGCTCGCCCAGCAGACCGTGGACGCCGAACTGGCGCGGGCGATGCGCCTGTTGGCCACCCGCCACCTCCAGTTCCATCTGTCGCCGGAGCCGCCGCAGGCGAGGGACGACCAGCCGCGCCCGGTGTCGCTCCCGGCCGGGACGATACGGGCTGTTCAGAGCCTCGTCGGCGCGGAGGGCATCGAGGCCTTCATCGCGGCGGCCACGGAACGAGAGGTCAACAAAAGGACATTGGACGCACTTGCCGCAAGGCGGAGTAAATCCGATGAAGTTGAGTAAATGCCTTGACCTGACAGCCCCGTTGTCCACAGAATCGCCAACTTACTTGTGGATAACTCCACTTGCTTGTGGATCAAACCTGAACGGGGAAGAAATCGAGATGGATGAACGACGCACCGTGAAGGTGTCGAAGTACCTCTCCAAGCATCTGCGCCACCAGCCCGAGCACATCGGGCTCGTCCTCGACGCACACGGCTGGACCGAGATCGACGACCTGCTCCGGGCCGCCGCCGAGCACGGCTTCCGGATCACCCGCGCCGAGCTCGACCACGTCGTCGCGGCCAACGACAAGAAGCGCTTCGCGATCGAGGGCACCCGCATCCGTGCGAGCCAGGGCCACACCGTCACGGTCGACCTGGACCTGCCGGCCGCCGAACCGCCCGCGTACCTCTACCACGGCACGGTCGCGAACCGGCTCCCCGCGATCCGGACGGAGGGGCTGCGGCCCATGGCCCGCCACCACGTCCACCTCTCCCCCGACCGGGAGACGGCGACCCGGGTCGGCGCGCGCCGGGGACGGCCCGTCGTGCTGAGCGTCGACGCCGGAGCCATGCGGCGGGCCGGGCACGTCTTCCACGTCAGCGCCAACGGGGTCTGGCTGACCGACGCCGTCCCGCCGGAGTTCCTCCGCTTCCCCTCCTGAACCGGACGACCCCCACGGGCCGTGCGGCATGATCGCTCCCATGGCTCACCCGCACCTGCCCACCACCGAAGCAGCCGTCACCGCGATCCGCGAGATCGCCCGGGAGTTCCACCTGGAGATGACGGTCGACGACTCCATCGGCGCGGACCAGACGTCCCGGCGCACCTCCTCCGGCGCGTTCGTCGTCCTCGACCCGGACGGATCGCTGCCGCACGAGGCCTACGTCGAGCTGGGCGGCTCCCCCTCCGTCACCGTCCAGGTCTTCCCCGAGGACGACGCCAGGATCACCGTGGACGGGATCGAATTCGCGGACGTCCCCCGCGACGCGGTCCCCGCCTTCCTGCGCTCCGTCCACGGCGGGCTCGCCCATGTGAACGGCCGGTTCTTCCCGCCCGGCTGGTGGCTGATCGTCCCGCTGCCCGGCGACGAGACGTACAAGGAGCTGGTCACGGGAGTCACGCTCACCCCCTGGATGAGCGCCCGAGTCCGCTGACCGCCGTAGGCTCGGATCCATGACCCTGCGCCTGAGCACCGTGATCCTGCCCGTCGACCGCTGGCACGAGGGAGGTCGCCAGAAGTGGCGGCGCGCCGAGGAACTCGGGTTCCACGCCGCGTACACCTACGACCACCTCTCGTGGCGGAGCTTCCGCGACGGCCCGTGGTTCGGCGCGCTGCCCACGCTCACCGCGGCGGCGACGGCCACCGAGCGGCTCCGGCTCGGCACCCTCGTGACCTCGCCGAACTTCCGGCACCCGGTGACGCTCGCCAAGGAGCTGATCACGCTGGACGACGTCTCCGGCGGGCGGATCACGCTCGGCATCGGCGCCGGCGGCAACGGCTTCGACGCCACCGCGCTCGGGCAGGAGGCGTGGACGCCGAAGGAGCGGGCCGACCGGTTCGGCGAGTTCGTGACGCTGCTCGACCGGCTCCTCACCGAGGACGCGGTGACGGAGCGCGGCACGTTCTACTCGGCCGACGAGGCGCGGAACATCCCGGGCTGCGTCCAGCGCCCTCGGCTGCCGTTCGCGGTGGCGGCGACCGGGCCGCGCGGGCTGAGGCTGGCCGCGCGGTACGGGCAGGCGTGGGTGACGACCGGCGACCCGAAGCTGTACGAGGAGGGCACGCCCGAGCAGTCGGTGGCGGCCCTGCGCGGCCAGGTCGAGAAGCTCGCCAAGGCGTGCGCCGAGGCCGGGCGGGACGACGCCGAGCTGGACAAGATCCTGCTGACCGGCTTCACCCCGGACCGGGGCCGGCCGCTGGAGTCCGTCGACGCCTTCGTCGACTTCGCCGGGCGCCACCGGGAGCTCGGCTTCACCGAGATCGTGATCCACTGGCCGATCGCGGACTCCGACTTCGCCGCCGACCAGACCGTATTCGAGACCATCGCCACGGAGGCGCTCGCCCAGCTGGGCTGAGCGCGTCGACCCGCCCCGCGCAGGGGCGGGTCAGGCCGTGCGCCGGGCGTGGCTCCGCCACAGGGCGAGCATGACCGGAGAGTCGGCCGGTGCCGGGCGGGCCGGGCAGACGTCGAAGTGACTGACCCGGCATCCGTCGGACGGCATGGCCGATCCCAGGTTGACCGCGGTGCCGTCGCCCGCGACGCGCCAGCGTCTGCCCGGCGGGACGAGCCGGGCCGTCAGTTCCCCGGGCTCGATCATGACCCAGCGGCCGCGCACCGTGCGGTGCCACTCGGCGAGTGCCCCGCACCGGTCACAGGCCGCGAGCGACGCGGCCCGCGCTTCCGGCACCCCACTCCCGACGCCGTCCCGTACAGCGCTCCCGGGCCCGTCCCCGTCCCGTACGACGCTCCCCGAACGCGTCCGCTGGGCCACGACGCGGGCCCCCTGGGCCATGGCGTCGGTCAGGCCCGCCAGGACGTCGCCCACCAGCACCGGCTCGCGCGTGGGGTGCGCGGCTCCGGCCCGCTCGCACCGCGCGCAGAGGGCCATGCCGAGGCTCGCGACCCACGTCCCGCACGGGACACCGCAGGAGTCGCACTCCGCGCGTCGCCGGCCCGCGACCATGCCCGCCCTCCCCGGATACGCCGTCAGCTCCCGGGAATCTTCCCCGCCACGCCGGAAACGAACGGGGATTTACGGCCACGTCCTGACGCACCGGCGTGCGCCGCTCGGCCCGGGCGCTTCGGGCGACGGCGGTGGCCCGGCCGAAGTCCCTCTCGCGCGCCGATCTCGCGCACTACCCGCTCACCCACGTCGACGACCGCCGCGCCCACCGGGCCGTCACTGAACCCACCGCCCCGGCAGCCCGCGCACTCATCTGTGCAGCTCCTCGCACGCCCGTGCGCCCGGTGGGGAAGAATGGTGCGGTGACCTCTCCCCCTTCCCCTCGCCCTTCCGCCCCGGTGGCCCGGCTGATCGCCACCGACCTCGACGGCACCCTGCTGCGCGACGACAAGTCCGTGTCCCCGCGCACGGTCGCCGCACTCGCGGCGGCCGAGCAGGCCGGGATCGAGGTCTTCTTCGTCACCGGCCGCCCGGCCCGCTGGATGGACGTCGTCAGCGACCACGTCCACGGGCACGGGCTCGCGATCTGCGCCAACGGCGCCGCCGTCGTCGACCTCCACGCGGGAGGCACCTTCCTGGAGGTCCGTCCGCTGGAGCGGCCGGTCGCGCTCGACGTCGTCCGCGCGCTGCGCGCCGCCGCGCCGGGGACGTCCTTCGCCGTGGAGCTGACCACCGGCATCCACTACGAGCCGCTGTACCCGCCGTTCTTCCTCGACCCCGGCGCCACCGTCGCCACCGCCGAGAAGCTCCTCTTCGAGGAGACGCCCGGCTCGGCGGCCCCGGTGCTCAAGCTGCTCGCCCAGCACCCCGAGCTCGACCCCGACGTGTTCCTCGCGCTCGCGCGGGAGGCCGCGGGCGGCCTGGCCGCGTTCACCCGCTCCAGCCCGACCGCCCTCATCGAGATCAGCGCGCTCGGCGTCTCCAAGGCCTCCACCCTGGCCCTGTGCTGTGCCGAGCGCGGCATCGCGGCCGAGGAGGTCGTCGCCTTCGGCGACATGCCGAACGACATCGAGATGCTGAGCTGGGCCGGCCGCTCGTACGCGATGGGCAACGCCCACGCGGACGTCGTCACCGCCGCCTCGGGCCGGACGGTGAGCAACAACGAGGACGGCGTGGCCGTCGTCATCGAACAGCTCGTCGCCGAAGCGCTGGCCGCGACAGGGGCACAGGCACAGGCCTGACGGTCAGAGCGGCGCCTCCCACACCACCGTCGTTCCGCCGCCGTCCTCGCCGAGACCCGGGTCGCACCAGCTCGCGCCGCCCAGCGACTCGGCCCGGCGGGCCAGGTTGCGCAGGCCGCTGCGCCGCCCGCCCTCCGGGATGCCGATGCCGTCGTCGGCGACCGAGAGGCGCACCCCGGCGGAGCCGTCGGGCAGGGTGACCCCGGCGTCGACGACGACCTCGATGCGGCTCGCGTCCGCGTGCCGGAACGCGTTGGAGAGCGCTTCGCGCAGGGCGGCGATGAGGTTCTTGCCGGTGAGTTCCCCGACCGTCGAGTCGATCGCGCCGAGGAAGCGGTGCGCGGGCTTGAAGCCGAGCGGCACGGCCGCCATGTTGATCTCCCGCAGGACGCGGGTGCGCAGCCCCGACGGGGCCTCGGCGGGGCCCTGCTGGAGCGCGAAGATCGCCGTACGGATCTCCTGGATGGTCACGTCCAGCTCGTCCACGGCCTTGCCGACGCCCTCGCGCACGGCGGGAACGATCGACTTCCGCTGGGCGCTCTCCAGCATCATGCCGGTGGCGAAGAGCCGCTGGATGACCAGGTCGTGCAGGTCGCGGGCGATCCGGTCGCGGTCCTCGAAGACGGCGAGGCGCTCCCGGTCGCGCTGTGCGTCGGCCATCATCAGCGCGAGCGCGGCCTGCGAGGCGAACTGGGTGGCGAGCGTCCGCTCCGCCTCCGTGAACTGCCGGGCGCCGCGCGCCCGGGGCGTGGCGAGCGCGCCGAGGACCCGCCCGCCGGACTGCAGCGGAAGGATCATGCTCGGCCCGTACGAGGACGTCAGCCGGCTCAGCATGCGCGGGTCGGTCGAGGCGTCGGCCACGAAGACGGGTTCGCCGTCCAGGAGTTCCTTCACGACGGCGCTCTCGGGCGGGATCACCATGCCCAGCGACTTCACGGGCCGGGGCGAGGAGACGGCGACGATCTCCAGGCCGCCCTCCTCGGCGGGCAGCAGCACGATCCCCGCGTCGGCGTCCGCGAGCCGGCGGGCCTGCTCGGCGACGACCGTGAGCGCGTCGTCCGCGTCGCCGCCGGAGAGCAGCGCGGTGGTGACGGCGACCGAGCCGTCGATCCACCGTTCGCGCTGCCGGGCCGCCTCGTACAGGCGGGCGTTGCCGATCGCGATGCCGGCCTCGGTGGCGAGGACCCGGACCATGTGCACGTCGTAGTCGTTGAACTCGCCGCCGCCGTGCTTCTCCGCGAGGTAGAGGTTGCCGAAGATCTCGCCCTGGACCCGGATGGGGACGCCGAGGAAGCTCCGCATCGGCGGGTGTCCCGGCGGGAAGCCCGCCGAGCGGGGATCGGTGGACAGATCGGCGAGGCGGATGGTCTGCGGGTCGCGGATCAGCGCGCCGAGCAGTCCCGCGTGCCCGTCGGGTCGGTGGCCGATGCGGCGGGCCAGGTCCTCGCCGACGCCGAAGGTGACGAAGTCGGAAAGACCCTCGCCCTCCTCGTCGACGACGCCGATCGCCGCGTACCGGGCGTCGGCGAGTTCGGCGGCGGTCTCGCAGATCCGGTCGAGCGTGGAGTGGAGTTCGAGCCCGGTGCCGACCGAGCGCATGGCCTCCAGGAGCTGCGGCACGCGGGCGGTGAGCTCCGTGGACAGCCCCTGGAGGCTGCGGGTGGCCTGGGTGGCGGCTTCCAGGGGGTCCGATGGGTCGGACGCGGAGGCGGTCATGGGCTTGAGCCTAGTAAGTCCTATTTGGCGAGAAAAGTCAGCCGCTCGCCACCGCCGCCGTGAGCAGTCCGGTCTCCCGCTCCTGCTCCAGCATCCGGCGCAGCGGGCCGTCCGCCTCCGCGAGCTCGGCGTACGGGCCGCGCTGCACGGTCCGGCCCCCGTCGAGGACCACCACCTCGTCGACGGCGTCGAGTCCGTGCAGCCGGTGGGTGATGAGGACGGTGGTGCGGCCCTCGGTGGCCCGGAGCAGATCGTCGGTGAGCGCGTCGGCGGTGGCCAGGTCCAGGTGCTCGGCGGGTTCGTCGAGGACGAGGACCGGGAAGTCGGCGAGGAGGGCCCGGGCGAGCGCGAGCCGTTGCCGCTGGCCCCCGGAGAGCCGGGAGCCGTGCTCGCCGACGAGCGTGTCGAGTCCGGCGGGCAGTCCGTCGACCCAGTCGAGCAGCCGGGCCCGGCGCAGCGCCTCGCGCAGCTCCTCGTCGTCGGCACCGACCTTGGCGAGCCGCAGGTTCTCGCGGACGGAGCTGTCGAAGAGATGGGCGTCCTGGGCGCAGAGCCCGACGAGCCGCCGCACCGCGTCGCCGTCGAGCTCCCGGGCGGGCACGCCGCCGAGCCGGTACGTGCCGTGCTCCGCGTCCAGGAACCGCAGCAGCACCTGGGCGAGCGTGGTCTTGCCGGATCCCGACGCGCCGACGACGGCGACCCGGCGCCCGGCCTCCAGGGTGAGCCCGAACCCGTCGAGCGCGAGCCGCTCCTGCCCGGCGTGCCGGGCCGAGAGCCCGGCCAGCTCCAGCGGGAACGGGCTCGCCGGGGGAGCGGCGGGCGTCCGCGGTTCCTGTACGGGGACGGGGGCGTCGAGCACCTCGAAGACCCGCTCGGCGCTGCGCCGGACCCGCTGCCGGTACTGGACGGCGAGCGGAAGCCCGGTGACGGCCTCGAAGGCGGCGAGCGGCGTCAGGACGATCACGGCGAGGGCCACGCCGTCGAGCCGCCCGTCCCGTACGGCCTGGACGCCGACGAGCGCGGCGGCCGCGACCGTCAGGCCGCAGACGAGGGCCGAGAGTCCGGCGCCGAGCGCGGTGGCGGCGGCCTGCCGGGAGGCGATGGAGGTCAGGGCGCGGTCGGCGTCCCTGGCCCGCTCGATCCGGCCCCGGAGCGCACCGGCGACGGTCAGTTCGGCGCAGCCGCGCAGCAGATCGGCCACGGCGGTGGCGAGCGTGCCGCGCGCGGGGGCGAGCCGCCGCTCGGCCCGGCGGGCGAGGGCCCCGCCGGCGGCCGGCACGGCGACGCCCGCGACCAGCAGGCCGACGGCGAGGACGGCCCCGGCCTCGGGCAGCATCCAGGCGGTGAACCCGACGGAACCGACCCCCACGAGCAGCGCGGCGCCCACCGGGAGCAGCCAGCGCAGCCAGTAGTCCTGGAGCGCGTCGACGTCCTGCACGAGCCGCGCGAGGAGGTCACCGCGCCGGGTGCGGCCAAGGCCGGCCGGGGCGATCCGCTCAAGCCGCCGGTAGACGGAGACGCGCAGGTCGGCGAGCATCCGCAGGACGGCATCGTGCGAGACGAGCCGCTCGGCGTACCGGAAGGCGGCCCGCCCGATCCCGAAGGCGCGCGTGGCGGTGACGGCCATCATCAGATAGAGCACGGGCGGCTGCTCCGAAGCCCGGGAAATGAGCCACCCGGACACAGCCATGAGCCCCACAGCAGACCCGAGCGCCAGACTCCCGAGCAGCAGCGCGAGCGCAACCCGCCCCTTGAGAGCCCCGGCCATGCTCCGGACACGCCCGAGCACCGTCGCCCGGGTGGTGGGCAGGCGTTCCGCCAGGGGCGATGGGAGTCCCCCCTGCTCGATCGAAGCCGAGAGCTCGGGTGAGGGTGGGCACACGCCCGCACCCGCGTCGGACCCGGCGCCCCCAGGACCCCGGACGGTCACCCCCGGGGCCTCCGCACCGACAGGCCCCGCACCGACCCCGGCCCCACCCACCGTCACCACCCGGTCCGCGACGGCGAGCAGCGCCGGCCGATGCACGACCAGCAGCACCGTCCGCCCGGCGGCGAGCCGCCGCACCGCCTCCACGACCCCCGCCTCGGTGACACCGTCCAACGCCGCCGTCGGCTCGTCGAGCAGCAACAACGGCCGGTCCGCCAGAAGCGCCCGGGCCAGCGCGAGCCGCTGCCGCTGCCCCGCCGAAAGCCCCGCACCGTCCTCGCCGAGGACCGTGTCCAGCCCCCGCGGCAGCCCCGCGACGAACCCGTCCGCCCCCGCGTCCCGCAGGGCGTCCCGCACGGCCTCGTCGGAGGCGTCCGGCCGGGCGAGCCGTACGTTCTCGGCGACCGTCCCCGCGAAGAGGTACGGCCGCTGCGGCACCCAGGCGATCCGGGACCGCCACTCCTCCAGGTCCAGCGACCCGAGGTCGACGCCCCCGACCCGTACCGAACCGCCCTCCTCTGGAACGGCGAACCCGAGCACCACATCGAGCAGCGTCGACTTCCCGGCCCCGCTCGGACCGACCAGGGCCACCGTCTCGCCGGGCTCTACCGTCAGCGACATCGCGTCCAACGAGGGCTCCGACCGCCCCGCATGGCGCACGGTCACCCGGTCGAGCTCCAGCCGCACCGAGTCCGGCACGGACCCCGTACCGGCACCCCGCACCGGGGCTTCGAGCACCTCGAAGATCTCCTCCGCCGCCGCGAGCCCCTCCGCCGCCGCGTGGTACTGCGCCCCCACCTGCCGCAGCGGAAGGTACGCCTCGGGCGCCAGGATCAGGATGACGAGCCCCGTGTAGAGATCGAGCTCACCGTGGACGAGCCGCATGCCGATGGTCACGGCGACGAGCGCGACCGACAGGGTCGCGAGCAGCTCCAGGGCGAAGGAGGAGATGAAGGCGATCCTCAGCGTGCGCATCGTCGCGGCGCGGTACTCCGAGGTGATCGCCCGGATCGACTCGGCCTGGGCCTTCGCCCGGCCGAAGATCTTGAGGGTGGGAAGGCCGGACACCACGTCCAGGAAGTGCCCGGAGAGCCGCGAGAGCAGCTTCCACTGCCGGTCCGTCCGGGCCTGGGTGTACCAGCCGATGAGGATCATGAAGACCGGGATGAGCGGCAGCGTGACCACGATGATCGCCGCCGAGACCCAGTCCTCGGTGACGATCCGGGCAAGGACCGCCACCGGCACGACCACCGCGAGACCCAGCTGCGGCAGATAGCGGGCGAAGTAGTCGTCGAGGGCGTCCACGCCCCGGGTGGCGAGGGCGATCAGCGAACCGGCCTTCTGGCCGCTCAGCCACCCCGGCCCGAGCGCGGCCGCGCGGCCGAGGAGCCGGCCGCGCAGCTCGGACTTGACCGCCGCGCTCGCCCGGTGGGCGGCGCGCTCGGTCAGCCAGGAGACGAGCCCCCGCGCCACCGCCACTCCGGCGAGCAGCAGCAGAGCGGTGGTCAGACCGGAAACCGACTGGGCCTTCTGGAAGGCCCCCACCACGATCTCGGCGATGAGCATCGCCTGGGCGATGACCAGCGCCGCCCCGACGAGGCCGAGCACGACCACCGCGATGAGGAAGAGACGGGTGGCCCTGGCGTATCGGAGCAGACGCGGGTCGATCGGTTTCACGTGAAACATGCCCCTCTAGTGAGCGGTGAGCGTCGGCCCTAGTGGGCGTCGGCGATGTGCTGCGTACCGATGCGCTTGCGGAACACCCAGTAGGTCCAGCTCTGGTAGAGCAGCACCAGCGGGGTCGCGATGCCCGCGCACCAGGTCATGATCTTGAGCGTGTACGGGGTCGACGACGCGTTCGTCACGGTGAGGCTCCACTCGGGGTTGAGCGAAGACGGCATGACGTCCGGGAAGAGCGCCAGGAAGAGCATCGCCACGGCGGCGGCGACGGTCAGTCCCGACAGCGCGAACGACCAGCCCTCGCGCCCCACCCTGATGGCGGCGATGGCACCGACCAGCGCCATCACGGCGACCAGCATCGCCGCGAGGCTCCAGCTGTCGCCCGCGTGGACCTGGGTCCAGATCAGGAAGCCCAGCGCGAGCACCGCCGTGATCAGGCCCAGCTTGAACGCGAGCGCCCGCGCCCGCGTCCGGATGTCCCCCACCGTCTTGAGCGAGGCGAACACCGCGCCGTGGAAGGTGAAGAGGGTCAGCGTGACCAGGCCGCCGAGGAGCGCGTACGGGTTGAGCAGGTCCCAGACGTTGCCGACGTACTCCATGTCGCCGTCGATCTTCACGCCCCGGACGATGTTGCCGAAGGCCACGCCCCAGAGGAACGCGGGGATCAGCGAGGTCCAGAAGATCGCCTGCTCCCAGTTGCGCTGCCAGCTCTCCTCGGGCCGCTTGGCCCGGTACTCGAAGGCGACGCCCCGGACGATCAGGCAGACCAGGATGATCAGCAGCGGCAGGTAGAAGCCGGAGAACAGCGTCGCGTACCACTCGGGGAACGCGGCGAAGGTCGCGCCGCCAGCGGTGAGCAGCCACACCTCGTTGCCGTCCCAGACGGGTCCGATGGTGTTGATGAGGACCCGCTTCTCGGCCCGGTCGCGGGCGAGCAGCCTGGTCAGGATGCCGACCCCGAAGTCGAAGCCTTCGAGGAAGAAGTAGCCGGTCCAGAGGACGGCGATGATGACGAACCAGACGTCGTGGAGTTCCATGCCTCGTTCTCCTGAGCCTCAGTACGAGAAGGCCATGGGCCGGTCGGGGTCACGGGAGTCCCCGCCGATCTTGGTGGGCGGGTTGAGGTCGTCCTCGGTGAGCTCCGGCGGGCCCGCCTTGACGTACTTGACGAGGAGCTTGACCTCGATGACGGCGAGAATCGCGTAGAGCGCGGTGAAGACGATCATCGAGGTGAGGACCTCGCCCTGGGAGGTTCCGGGGGAGACCGCGTCACGGGTGCGCAGCACGCCGTAGACGACCCAGGGCTGACGGCCCATCTCGGTGAAGATCCAGCCCCAGGAGTTGGCGATCAGCGGGAACGCCATCGTCCAGAGGGCGATGATCCAGTACCACTTGCCCAGGCGGGGGTTGAGCGCCTTCCGCCTGAACAGGACCAGGTTCGGCACTTCGTCCTCACCGGTCCGCATCCCCGGGGCCAGCATGAACTTCTTCCGGGTCAGCCAGAGACCGACCACGCCGACGGCCAGCGAGGCCATGCCGAAGCCGATCATCCAGCGGAAGCCCCAGTAGGCGACGGGGATGTTGGGCCGGTAGTCGCCGGGCCCGAACTTCTCCTGCTCGGCCTTGTTGACGTCGTTGATGCCCGGGACGTACGAGCTGAAGTCGTCGTTCGCGAGGAAGGACAGCAGGCCCGGGATCTCTATGGCGACCGTGTTGTGGCCCTTCTCGACGTCGCCGTAGGCGAAGACCGAGAAGGGTGCGGGCGCCTCGCCGTCCCAGAGCGCCTCGGCGGCGGCCATCTTCATCGGCTGCTGCTTGAACATGACCTTGCCGAGCAGGTCGCCGCTGATGGCGGTGCCCATGCCGGCGATGATCAGGGTGATCAGGCCGAGCCGCAGCGAGGTCCGCATGATCGGGATGTGCTTCTTGCGGGCCAGGTGGAAGGCGGAGATGCCCACCATGAACGCGCCGCCGACCAGGAACGCCGCCGTCATCGTGTGGAAGAACTGGCTGAGCGCCGTGTTCTGGGTGAGCACGTGCCAGAAGTCGGTGAGCTCCGCCCGGCCGCGTTCCTTGTTGATGCGGTAGCCCACGGGGTGCTGCATCCAGGAGTTGGCCGCCAGGATGAAGTACGCGGAGAGGATCGTGCCGATCGACACCATCCAGATGCAGGCGAGGTGGATCTTCTTCGGCAGCTTGTCCCAGCCGAAGATCCACAGACCGATGAAGGTCGACTCGAAGAAGAAGGCGATGAGCGCCTCGAAGGCGAGCGGGGCACCGAAGATGTCGCCGACGAACCGGGAGTAATCGGACCAGTTCATGCCGAACTGGAACTCCTGCACGATTCCGGTGACCACACCCATGGCGATGTTGATCAGGAAGAGCTTGCCCCAGAACTTCGTCGCCCTGAGGTACTTCTCCTTCTCCGTGCGCACCCAGGCGGTCTGGAGCCCGGCCGTGAGCGCGGCGAGGGAGATCGTCAGGGGGACGAAGAGGAAGTGGTAGACGGTGGTGATGCCGAACTGCCAGCGCGCCAGAGTCTCTGGCGCCAGAGCTAGGTCCACGACGTCTTCTCCTTACATCGCGTGGTCACGTCGGCAGTTTGCCCCTTTAGTCCCACCTGTTTCGGGAGGAACGGGACACGCTTGTGAACGCGTTCACATTCACAAGCATTATGGCTCATACGAAATCCGTACCGTAGGGCGGGGTCCTGTACCGAAGGTCACATCTTCCCAAGGCCTTCAACATATTGTTGAATCCGGGCCATGACCCTTCGGATACGCATCTCCTGGCCGGCCGGACACACCACGGCCACTCTCGACGAAACCCCCACGAGCAAGGCGCTCGCGGGGGTTCTCCCGATCTCCTCCACCGCCCGGACCTGGGGCGAGGAGGTCTACTTCGACACTCCGGTCTCCGTCCCCGCCGAGGACGGCGCGCGTCAGGTCGTGGACCCGGGCACGGTGGCCTTCTGGACGGACGGCGACGCGCTCGCCCTCCCCTACGGGCCCACCCCGATCTCGCGCGGGGACGAGTGCCGGCTCGCGAGCCCCTGCAACCTGCTGGGCGCGCTCGACGGCGACCCGCGGATCCTGGCCACCGTCAGGGACGGCGACCCGATCCGCGTGGAGCTCGTCGGCGGCTGATCAGCCGTCCTTGCGGAAGCCCTCCGCCGCCTTCAGGAACAGGTCGTTGGCCTCGCACTCACCGATCGTGACGCGCACGCCCTCGCCCGCGAACGGCCGCACGATCACGCCGTGCCGCTCGCACTCCGCCGCGAAGTCCATGGTCCGCTCGCCGAGCCGCAGCCAGACGAAGTTCGCCTGGGCGTCCGGCACGGTCCAGCCCTGGGCCACGAGCCCCGCGTGGACCCGCTCGCGCTCCGCCACCAGCGAGCCGACGCGCCCGAGCAGTTCGTCCTCGGCGCGCAGCGAGGCCACCGCCGCGTCCTGCGCCAGCTGGCTCACGCCGAACGGCACCGCCGTCTTGCGCAGCGCCGCCGCCACCGGCTCGTGGGCGACCGCGAAGCCGACCCGCAGCCCCGCCAGGCCGTACGCCTTGGAGAAGGTGCGCAGCACGGCGACGTTGGGCCGGTCGCGGTAGAGCTCGATGCCGTCCGGGATCTCGCGGTCGCGGACGAACTCCTTGTACGCCTCGTCGAGCACGACCAGGACGTCGGAGGGCACCCGGTCCAGGAAGCGCTCCAGCTCCGCGCGGCGCACCGCGGTGCCCGTGGGGTTGTTGGGGTTGCAGACGAAGATCAGCCGGGTCCGGTCGGTGATCGCCTCGGCCATCGCGTCGAGGTCGTGCACCTCGCCCTCGGTCAGCGGCACCTGCACGGAGGTGGCCCCGCTGATCTGCGTGATGATCGGGTACGCCTCGAAGGAGCGCCAGGCGTAGATCACCTCGTCGCCCGGGCCCGAGGTGGCCTGGAGCAGCGACTGGGCGACGCCGACCGAGCCGGTGCCGGTGGCGATGTGGGAGACGGGCACGCCGAACCGGTTCGCCAGCTCCTCCGTCAGGCCGGAGCAGGCCATGTCGGGGTAGCGGTTGAAGTTCGCGGCGGCGGCGAGGGTGCTCTCCATGACCCCCGGCAGCGGCGGGTAGGGGTTCTCGTTGGAGGACAGCTTGAAGGCCACGGGACCGCCCGCGGCGGCCGGCTTGCCCGGCTTGTAGGTGGGGACGCCGTCCAGCTCGGCGCGCAGCTTGGGGCTGCCGGTGCTCGTCCCGCTGGTCTCGCTCACAGTGTGGCCTCCTCGACCGTACGTACCGCCAATACTCCTCACCTTAAGAGGATTCGCCCCCGCTGCGAATGGGTTGTGGACAACAGGAGGAACACGCTGTGGATACGGCCCCCGCTCCCGGCCCGGCCGAGGGGGAGCGCGCGGGCGGGTGGCGTGCGCCGGTGGCGGGCGCCGTGGCGCGCATCCCCCGTAGAGGTGAGTTGAGACCTCTTCGAGACCTCGCCCCCTCGCCAGGCCTACGCCGTTCGATGACCATAGATCACACGCGAACGGCCCTAACTACCTTTGATTCACTACCCTTTGACCCTTCTCGATCATGCAGAAACGTGCCTGTCAACGCCTGCATATGCGGCCGTCCCGACGACCCCTCATCGCCCTACTATCGGCTCGCCATGACAGCAGCAGGGAAGCACCAGGTGAGCCGGGCACAGACCCGGGGAAGCCGGCAGGGCCGGGCAGGCATCCGGGACGTGGCCGCCGCCGCCGGGGTCTCCATCACGACTGTCTCCGACGCGCTCAACGGCAAGGGCCGACTCCCGGACGCCACCCGCCGCCACGTCCGCGAGGTCGCCGACAGGCTGGGCTACCGCCCATCCGCGGCGGCCCGCACGCTCCGTACCGGCAAGTCGGGACTCATCGGCCTGACCGTGACCACGTACGGGGATGAACCTTTCACCTTCACCGAATTCGCGTACTTCGCGGAGATGGCCAGAGCAGCCACATCGGCGGCACTCGCCCGGGGCTACGCCCTGGTCATCCTCCCCGCCACCTCCCGCCATGACGTCTGGTCGAACGTCGCCCTCGACGGCACCGTCGTCATCGACCCCTCCGACCACGACCCGGTCGTCACCGAACTGGTCCGCCAGGGCCTGCCCGTCGTCTCCGACGGACGCCCCGCCGGCACCCTTCCGGTCACCGCCTGGGTCGACAACGACCACGAAGCCGCCGTCCTCGACCTGCTCGACCACCTCGCCGACGCCGGCGCCCGCCGGATCGGCCTCCTCACCGGAACCACCACCGACACGTACACCCGCCTGTCCACCACCGCGTACCTCAACTGGTGCGAGCGGGTGGGCCAGGACCCCGTCTACGAGGCCTATCCGGCGCACGACCCGTGCGCGGGCGCCGTCGCGGCCGACCGGCTGCTCGCCCGCCCGGACCGGCCCGACGCCGTGTACGGCCTCTTCGACCCCAACGGAACCGACCTCCTCGCGGCCGCCCGCCGCTACGGACTGCGCGTCCCGGACGACCTGCTGCTGGTCTGCTGCAGCGAGTCGACCGTCTACGCCACCACCGAACCGCCCATCACGACCCTCTCGCTCAAACCGCGCCGGATCGGCACGGCCGTCGTCCAGCTCCTCATCGACGCCATCGAGGGGATCGACACCGACGGACCGGTCGAGCAGGTGATACCGACCGAACTGATCGTCCGCACCTCCTCGCAGCGGCGTTCGCCCCGCACCACGGTCAGCCCGCCGCGCTCACCCGCCAAGGACTGAACCGCCTCCGTCCGACCCGCCGTCCCCGTCCCTGCCCGAGGGCAGGGACGGCGAAACCGGTCACCGCACCTGCTTCGACCCTGGACCGGACCTTCTCAATTCGGGCGAAACAACCGGTGAACCCGGAGTGGACCCGGATTCACCACCCTGGTGCGTCACACGGAAGGGCCCTCATTCCTATGATGGGCGGACGACACCGCGGACCACTCCGACCAGGCCGGTCCGCGATGTGCAGGGCGTCGCGACGGTGGTGGAGGGGTCGATGACTCAGGGGGCCGGGCAGGAGCCCGTGGTGCGCACGGCGACATTGCGCGACTTCCGCGTACCTCCGTACGCCCGCGTGCCCGTACAGGGCCACGCCGCCGAACCGCCGAGGGGCGAGCACGCCCCCGACGAACACGTCCCACCCACGGAGCTCCGCTCCCCCACCGAACACTTGGCCCCCGCCACCGACCCGGCACCGGCCGAGCACCCGGTCCTGGCGGCACCGCCGGCAAGGGCCGAGCACCCGGTCCTCGCCGCGCCCCTGGCACGTGCCGAGCACACCGCCCCCGTCGCACAGCCGGCATCGACCGAGCACCCGGCACCCGCCGAGCACCTCCCGCCGGTCGCCCCTTCGCCGGTCGAGGCCGTCCCGATGCCGGCACCACCGACCGAGGCCGCGCCGCTCCAGGCACCGCCGCTCCAGACACCGCCACTCACGGCCGCCCCGACCGCAGCCCTCGCGGCCGAGTCCTTCCCGGCAGCGCCCCCCGCCGCGCCGCAGGCATCCGCGCCCCCCGCCCCGCCGCAGGCCCCCGCCGCCGCCCCGCAGGCACCGGCACCCGCGCCCGCCGCCGCACCGCTCCGGGCCGCCGCGCCCCAGGCACCGGCACCCGCATCCCCCGCCGCGCCCCAGGCCCCCGCGCCCGCCCCGCCGCAGGCCCCCGCTCCCATGCCCGCCGACCCGACGATCCTCCTGGGTCAGCGGCTCGCACCCGGGTACACCACCGCCACGACCGGGTCCTCGATCGTCTCCGTCGCCACCGGGCATCCCGGCAACGCCTTCCCCGAGGGGGAGCCGCCCGAGGGGTACACCCCGACCGAGCGCGACCTCCCGGTCATCAAGCGCGGCGACACCGTCCAGGTCCCCGTCACCCCCGAGCCGGCCCCCGCCCCGGAGCCCGCGAACGGCGACGGACCCGGCCCGCTGTACGTCGTCGGCGACGTCCACGGCTACCTCGACGAGCTCCTCGCCGCCCTCCGCGCCCAGGGCCTCATCGACGAGAACGGCGGCTGGGCCGCGGGCAACGCCCGGCTCTGGTTCCTCGGCGACTTCACCGACCGCGGCCCCGACGGCATCGGCGTCATCGACCTCGTCATGCGCCTCTCCGCCGAGGCCGCCGCGGCAGGCGGCTACTGCAAGGCCCTCATGGGCAACCACGAGCTGCTGCTGATCGGCGCCAAGCGCTTCGGCGACACCCCCGTCAACTCCGGCGCGGGCACCGCCACCTTCCAGGCCGCCTGGCTGCTCAACGGCGGCCAGAAGCACGACATGGACCGGCTCCAGGACGTCCACCTCCAGTGGATGTCCCGGCTCGACGCCGTGGTGAGCGAGGACGACCACCTCCTCCTGCACTCGGACACCACCGCGTACCTGGAGTACGGCCAGACGATCGCGGACGTCAACGACACGGTCCACGAGATCCTCACCCGGAACGACGCCGACGAGGTTTGGGACCTCTTCCGGAAGTTCACCAGGCGCTTCGCGTTCCGCGACGAGGGCGGCCCGCAGGCCGTCCAGGAGCTGCTCTCCACGTACGGCGGCAGCCGGATCGTGCACGGCCACAGCCCCATCCCGTACCTCCTCGGCCAGGTCGGCACGGAGGACGGCGAGGACAGTTCGGGCCCGGTCGTCGACGGACCGCACGTGTACGCGGACGGTCTCGCGATCGCCATGGACGGCGGAGTGACCATGGCCGGAAAGCTACTGGTCGTCCAACTCCCGCTGAACGGCTGACGCATAACCCTGCGCATCCGGGGAAGTCGATTTCCGGAAACACCCTGTCAGGCTGTGGCGTCACCGCAATACCATCGGGTCATCCGTAGCAGGCTCTCCTCCGTTTCCGCCCAGCCGAGCTTTTCCGACGGCTGATCCTGGCGGCCCACGGAGCATCGGGGGATGCACATGAACGTGGCTCCGCACCTGCTGACCGAGGACCGCGCCGAGTACGAGCGGCTCCTCGACGACGCACTGAGCACCGCCCACGCACGTCCGGAACTCGCCGGAGCAGGAACGAGGCTGACGATCGCCCAGCTGCGTGCCATGACGCTGAACGCGACAGCGCTCGTCACCACCGCCGCGGCGAGCGAGTACGACCACTTCGTGAAGGTCCGCGAGCAGAACCGTGCCGCCTTCGGGGCCCGTACCCCCCGGGCGGAACCCGGCACGGGCGCCGGTGTCGTCGCCATCGTCACCGTGATGGTGCCCGTCCTCGCGGGCACGGCCGCCGCGATATTCCTGCTGGTCGGAGGCGTTCTGCACGCCCTCGCCCCGAGCGTGGTGTTCGGCGGGACGCTGCTGACGGCAGGGCTCGTCTTCGCCGCCCTGGCCGCGGCCGGCCTGCTCTCCGCGGGCGTCGGGCTCCTCGTGACCGCCCTCCGCAACGCACCCGCGGAGGCCCCGCCCCTCGACGACGAACTCACCCGCGCCCGCGAGGCCTGGCGCCACGCCCTCCTGGAACGGGGCATCGTTCCCTTCCTCCGCGACGCCCTCGCCGCCGCGGCACCCCCGGAAGCACTCGGCTAGGCCGCACGCCGCCGCGGGCACCCCCGGACGCGCTCGGCTAGGCAGCCTGCGGCCGCGGCACCCCCGGACGCGCTCGGCCAGGCCGCACGCTCCGGGGGACACCCCGACGTCAGGGGATCAGTCCGCCAGCGGCAGGTAGAGCCGGTTGCCCTGCGCGGCGAACTCGGCCGACTTGGCCAGCATCCCCGCCCGGGCCTCTTCCTCGCCGGCCTGCGGGTCCTCGCCGCCGAACTGCTCGGTGATGCTCCGGCTGATCTTCATCGAGCAGAACTTCGGACCGCACATCGAGCAGAAGTGCGCGGTCTTCGCGGGCTCGGCCGGCAGCGTCTCGTCGTGGAACTCGCGGGCCGTGACGGGGTCCATGGCCAGGTTGAACTGGTCCTCCCAGCGGAACTCGAACCGCGCGTCCGAGAGCGCGTCGTCCCACTCCTGCGCGCCCGGGTGCCCCTTGGCGAGGTCCGCCGCGTGCGCCGCGATCTTGTACGTGATGACGCCCGTCTTCACGTCGTCCTTGTTCGGCAGGCCCAGGTGCTCCTTGGGCGTGACGTAGCAGAGCATCGCCGTGCCCCACCAGGCGATCATCGCCGCGCCGATGCCCGAGGTGATGTGGTCGTACGCGGGCGCGACGTCCGTGGTCAGCGGGCCGAGCGTGTAGAACGGCGCCTCCTCGCAGATCTCCTGCTGGAGGTCGATGTTCTCCTTGATCTTGTGCATCGGGACGTGCCCCGGGCCCTCGATCATCGTCTGCACGTCGTGCCGCTTGGCGATCGTGTTCAGCTCGCCGAGCGTGCGCAGCTCCGCGAACTGTGCCTCGTCGTTGGCGTCCGCGATCGAGCCGGGACGCAGGCCGTCGCCGAGCGAGTACGTGACGTCGTACGCCGCGAGGATCTCGCAGAGCTCCTCGAAGTTCGTGTAGAGGAAGTTCTCCTGGTGGTGCGCGAGGCACCAGGCGGCCATGATCGAGCCGCCGCGCGAGACGATGCCGGTCTTGCGGCGCGCGGTGAGCGGCACGTACGGCAGGAGCACGCCGGCGTGCACGGTCATGTAGTCGACGCCCTGCTCGGCCTGCTCGATGACCGTGTCCTTGTAGATCTCCCAGGTCAGCTCCTCGGCCTTGCCGTCGACCTTCTCCAGGGCCTGGTAGAGCGGCACGGTGCCGATCGGCACGGGGGAGTTGCGCAGCACCCACTCGCGGGTGGTGTGGATGTTGCGGCCGGTGGACAGGTCCATGACCGTGTCGGCGCCCCACTTGGTCGCCCAGGTCATCTTCTCCACCTCCTCCTCGATGGAGGAGGTGACGGCGGAGTTGCCGATGTTGGCGTTGACCTTCACCAGGAACCGCTTGCCGATGATCATCGGCTCGCTCTCCGGGTGGTTCACGTTCGCCGGCAGCACGGCGCGGCCCGCGGCGATCTCCTCCCGTACGACCTCGGGGGAGACGTTCTCGCGGATCGCGACGTACTCCATCTCCGGGGTGATCTCGCCCCGGCGGGCGTACGCGAGCTGGGTCACGGCCTGGCCGGTGCGGCCGCGGCGCGGCAGCCGGGGGCGGCCGGGGAACACGGCGTCGAGGTTCTTCAGCCCGCCGCCGCGCGGCGAGGTGTGCTTGATGCCGTCGTCCTCGGGGCGGACCGGGCGGCCCGCGTACTCCTCGGTGTCGCCGCGCGCGATGATCCAGTTCTCGCGCAGCGGCGGAAGGCCCCGCCGGACATCGGTGTCGATGGCGGGGTCGGTGTACGGGCCGGACGTGTCGTACAGCGTCACGTCCTTGCCGTTGGTGAGGTGCACCTGGCGGACGGACACCCGGAGGTCGGGGCGCGAGCCCTGGACGTACCCCTTGTGCCAGCCCGGCGTGCGCTCGCCCTGGCCGTCGTTCTGGTCGGAGGCAGGCGTGCGTGCATCCTGAATGGTCATGAGACCGATCTCCCTACGCCGGCATTACCCGGTAACAGGTTCGGCGGTCGGCGCAGCCTCCTCCCGTACGTGCGTACGGTGATCAGCGCCCTCTCAGCCCGGTGCTCCGAGCTCCCGCGTGTGCAAAGGTGCCACCCACGCTAGCGTCCTCCCGGGCGTGCTGAACAGTGGGCCCCCGCCGTTCTTGCGATGATCGGCCGGTGACCTCCCCCCAGCAGACCCCTCAGCAGACCCCCCGGCCACAGGGCTACGCCCCCGATCCAGGACACGCACCAGGACATGGCCATGGACACGGCGGCGAGCACGGTCATGGGCACGGCGGCGGGCACGGCCACAGTCACAGCCACGGGCCAGCCGCCCCCGTCTCGCGGCATCTGCGCAAGGTCATCGCCGCGGTCCTGATCCCCTTCGCCGCCGCCGTCGTCGTCGGGCTCGCGGTCCTGTGGCCGGGCGGCGCCCCGGCGCACGAGCGCACAGGCGTCGGCTTCGACCGGCAGACCCAGCAGGGCGAGGTCGTCTCCGTCGAGCACGTCGACTGCAAGGACGTGAACGCCTCCCAGGTCTCGCCGACCGGCGACAAGGCGGCCAAGGCCCCCGGCGGGGAATGCGAGAAGGCGACGGTCGAGGTCACCACCGGCCCGGACAAGGGGCGCAGGTTCGTCGAGATCGTCCAGCCGGACGCACCGCGTCAACTGGACGAGGGGCAGGGCGTGGTGGTGGCGTACGCCCCCGACGCCCCGCGTGACCTGCAGTATTCGGTGGTCGATGTGAACCGCAAGGTGCCGATGGCGCTGCTCGCCGGCATCTTCGCCGTCGCGGTCGTGGTGGTCGGCCGGATGCGCGGTCTCATGGCGCTCGTCGCACTCGCCGTGAGCTTCCTCGTACTGACGTACTTCATCCTGCCGGCGATCCTGGAGGGGTCGAACCCGCTGGTCGTGGCGGTGGTCGGGTCGAGCGCGATCATGCTGCTCGCGCTCTACATGTGCCACGGCCTCTCGGCCCGCACCTCGGTCGCCGTGCTCGGCACGCTGATCTCGCTGCTGCTGATCGGTCTGCTGGGCTCGCTCTTCATCGGCTGGACCTCGCTCAGCGGCAACACCGACGACTACACCGGACTGATCCACGGCCTGTACCCGGAGATCGACATGTCCGGTCTGCTGCTCGCCGGGATCATCATCGGCTCGCTCGGCGTGCTCGACGACGTGACGGTGACCCAGACCTCGGCGGTCTGGGAGCTGCACCAGGCCGATCCGGGCATGGGGCCGCGCGGCCTGTACCGGGCCGGGATCCGGATCGGCCGCGACCACATCGCCTCGGTCGTCAACACGCTGGTGCTCGCCTACGCGGGTGCCGCCCTGCCGCTGCTGCTGCTCTTCTCCATCGCCCAGAGCAGCATGGGGACGGTGGCCAACAGCGAGCTGGTCGCCGAGGAGATCGTCCGGACCCTGGTCGGGTCGATCGGTCTGGTGGCGTCCGTTCCGGTCACCACGGCGCTCGCGGCCCTGGTCGTCTCCGCCGACCGGCCGGCGTCCGGGGGCGGGACGCCGACGGTGGTACGGGGAGGGCGGCGCCGTCGCGCCAAGTGAGGCGTGCGTACGGAGGGTTCGGGCCGGCCCGGCTCGGGGAGAGGGTCCGGCTCGGAGAGGGCGTCCGGCGCGGGACGTACGTTCCTCAGGCGGGGCCGGCGTTCTCCTCGGCCAGAATCCGGCCGAGCGCGGCCTCCAGATGGTCCTCGAAGTCGCCGAGCGTCCGCTCCTGGCCGAGCGGAACCAGCTTGTCCGTGCGGTCGAGGAATGCCACCAGGGGCGGCGCGCTGGCCCGGAACAGCGCGCGATCACCGCCCACCTGGAGTCTGATGGAGACGTCCGAGAGCCCCTCGGGCTCCGTCGGGGCGATGTGCACGTCGCCGTCCCCGCTCGGCCGGTTGATCCCGTCGAGCAGCAGCTCCCTTCCGAAGGCCCAGGTCACAGGCGCGTCTCCGGGAAGGTGGAAGGTCATCCGCACCGCGTAGGGATCCCGGGTCTCATATCGGAGTTCGACCGGGATCCTGAAGGAGAGCTCCTCGGAGACGAGGAAGCTCATCAGTACCTCGGCCTGAACCGACTCTCGCATCATGTACCCCGCAGTAGATGAAGCAGTTGTGTAAACACGGCTGCTGAAAGCTGTGACCGAAACGGCCAGGAATGATCCCCTGTGGCCCTCTTGACGCAATCGTGCTGTACGCGTTAGCAGATCACAAGGAGTGATTTTTCAGATACTGATAGAGAACGCGAGGGAACTGAAGAGCCTCCCGATCTCCGTGCGTAGTCGCTCGACTGCTGGGAGCAACCGTTCTTCCTGGTGGAGGGGGAGGGAAATCGCCATTGCGCCCGCCGCGGAGCCCGCGGTGATGGGGATCGCGGCACAGACCGTGCCGAGCGCATATTCCTGACGCTCTACCAGGGGTTCCATTCGCCCCAAACCGCCCAAACGCTCCAAAAGGACACGGCGATTACGCACCGTGTACGGAGTGATGGCTTCCACCGGGTGGCGGTCGAGGTGGTCTTGACGGGATTTCTGATCGAGTTGACTCAGCAGGCACTGCCCGATCGCATGGGCGTGCGCGGTCTCACGGAAATCGGCCCATTCCTCCACCGCGGGATTGGAAGGGGTGTCGGAGACGGCGACGAGCTCGATCTCCCCCTCGCGGTAGAGGGCGAAGTAGATGGGTACGCCGATCTCGTCCCGCCAGCGGGCCAGGGAGTCTTCGATCTTGATGCGACGATTCTGCACATCTCCGCCGCCGGCCAGTCGGACGGCGGCGTCGCCAAGGACGAACACACCCTTGTCGCGGACCAGATAGCCCTCGTGCGTCAGGGTGCGGAGCAGGTGGTACGTGGTGGGGAGCGGAAGGCCCGTCTCGCGGGCGAGCTGTTTGGCCGGGGCGCCCTCCGCATGGGAGGCCACCGCCTCCAGGAGTCTCAGCGCCCGCTGCACCGAGCCGATCAAAGTAGGCGCAGCCGTCTGCGTAGCCATGGCCAAAGGTCACCCCCAGGCGTGACGACGGATGCAGTGCACCCGCCCGCGGGGGCCGCCCCCGCGCGCCCGCCGGGCCTGGGAAACCGCTGGTCAGTACCGAGGTCTACACCTGTAGTCCCCCACGCGGCGGAGAGATTCCACTCTAGTGGCAGCCCCGGGACCGACACCCGGATTAGACCGGCGGGTTCCCTCGCCCGGGCTAATGCCCTCCGTCGCGCTCAACCGATGAGTAGCTTGTGCTACCGGTCGCTACCAGTCCTGCCGCGAGCGGGCGGAGGAGCTGAACTTCCTCACGACGTAGATCAGTCCAGCGACGAGGGCCGCGAAGAGCAGCACCTTGAAGAGCAGACCGACCACGAAGGCCAGGACGCTGGTGATCAGCCCGCCGAAGACGAGCAGGGCGAGAAGGGGTATGGCGACCCACTTCACCCACCAGGGCATCCCCGCGAGAATCTCCTGTACGGCCATCGTCCCTACCTCGCTCTCGAAGAACCGCCCGGCGCACTCCGCGCCGAACACCCCCAAGGCTAGGGGCGGGACACAGCCCGTGGGGGCCCCGCGGCCCCCGCTCTCCCCTGATCCGCCCCCTAGGGGGTCGGCCCGCGCAGCCCTGAGTCCAGGTCGGCCCGCGGTCCGGCTCGGCCCTCGGTCCCGCCCGGCCATCGGTCTCACGCAGCCCTCGGTCCCGCGCAGCCCTCTGGCGGTCCTCGGTCCTCCGGCGGTCCTCGGTCCCCCGGCGGTTCTCGGTCCTCCGGCGGTCCTCAGCTCTCCAGCGGCCCTCAGCTCTCCGGCGGGGAGAAGACCACCATGACCCGCAGGTCCTCGCTGATGTGGTGGAAGCGGTGCTCCACCCCGGCCGGCACGTAGACCACGCTGCCGCGTGCCACCTGGGTCGTCTCCGTCCCGACCGTGATCGCCGCCCGGCCGCTGACCACGAAGTACACCTCGTCCTGGCCGTGCGGCTGCTGCGGGTCGAGCTCCCCGGCGTCGAGCGCGTACAGGCCCACCGACATGTTCCGCTCGCGCAGGAACTGGAGGTACGCGCCCTTGTTGGCGGCGCGCTCCGCCTCCAGTTCATCCAGCCGGAATGCCTTCATCGCCTGCTCGCCCCTGCCGTAAGCCCGATCATGTCTGCCACGATCAGACACATGAAGAATTTCGTAGTCAAGACGCTCGCGAACGCGGGCGCGCTGGGAGTCGCCATCTGGCTGCTCCAGGACATCACCCTGACCGGTGAGAGCACCGGGAAGAAGGCCTGGACCCTCATTCTCGTGGCCCTCGTCTTCGGCCTGGTGAACTTCCTGGTCAAGCCGATCGTCAAGCTGCTGACACTTCCCCTCTTCATCCTGACGCTCGGCCTGATCACCCTCGTGGTCAACGCCCTGATGCTGCTCCTCACGTCCTGGCTGGCCGAGCAGTTCGACCTCAGCTTCCACGTGGAGGGCTTCTGGACCGCCGTCCTGGGCGGTCTGATCATCTCCGTCGTCTCGTGGGCGCTGAACATCGTGCTCCCCGACGGCGACTGAGTGGGGACCATGGCCTACCGCGTCTGCTTCGTCTGCACGGGCAACATCTGCCGCTCGCCGATGGCCGAGCACGTCTTCCGCCGCCGGGTGGAGGAGGCCGGCCTCGGCGAGCTGGTGGAGATCGACAGCGCGGGCACCGGAGGCTGGCACGAGGGCGACACGGCCGACCCGCGCGCGGTCGCCGTGCTCGACGAGAACGGATACACCTCGGCGCACACCGCCCGGCGGTTCCGGTCCTCGTGGTTCCCCGCCCTCGACCTGGTGATCGCCCTGGACGAAGGGCATCTGCGGGAGCTCCGGGAGCTCGCCCGCACCCCCGACGAGGCGGCGAGGATCCGGCTCCTGCGCTCCTACGACCCGGCCGCCGGCGCCGGACTCGACGTCCCCGACCCCTATGCCGGGGGCCGCGAGGAGTTCGAGGAGTGCCTGGTGATGGTGGAGGCCGCGAGCGAGGGACTGCTCGCGGCCGTACGCGCGGAACTGGAGGAACGGACACCGTGAACGACGACGAACTCGGCGACGGCACCCGGGCGGTACGGGCCGGGCTGCCCGAGCCGGTGAAGTACGAGCCGACCCTGCCGGGGCCGGTCTTCGCGGCCCACTTCCACCTGCCGGGCGAGCCGACCGGCCCGTACACCTACGGCCGCGACGAGAACCCGACCTGGACCCATCTGGAGCGGGCGATCGGCGATCTCGAGGCGCCGGGGGAGGAGGACGTGGAGACGCTGGTCTTCGCGTCCGGCATGGCCGCGATCTCGGCCGTCCTGTTCTCCCAGCTGAAGGCCGGCGACACGGTCGTGATGCCGGCCGACGGCTACCAGGCCCTGCCTCTCGTGCACGAGCAGCTGCGGGCGTACGGCGTCGAGGTCCGCACCGCGCCGACCGGCGGCGACGCCCAGCTGTCCGTCCTGGACGGGGCGAAGCTGCTGTGGATCGAGACCCCGTCCAACCCCGGTCTCGACGTGTGCGACATCCGCCGTCTGGTGCGGGAGGCCCACGCGGCCGGGGCCCTCGTCGCCGTCGACAACACCCTCGCCACCCCCCTCGGCCAGCGCCCGCTCGACCTGGGTGCGGACTTCTCCGTCGCCAGCGACACCAAGGGCATGACCGGGCACGGCGACATCCTGCTCGGCCATGTGAGCTGCCGGGATCCCCAGCGGGCGGCGGAGGTACGGCGCTGGCGCAAGATCGTCGGCGCCATCCCCGGTCCCATGGAGGCCTGGCTCGCCCACCGCTCGCTCGCCACGCTCCAGCTGCGGATCGACCGCCAGTGCTCCACCGCCCTCGCGCTGGCGCGGACGCTCGCCGAGCGCGCGGACGTCACCGGGCTGCGCTACCCCGGACTGCCCGGCGACCCCTCGCACGCGGTGGCCGCCCGGCAGATGCGGCGCTTCGGCCCGGTGGTCTCCTTCGAGCTGGCGGACCGGAAGCGGGCCGAGCG
The DNA here is from genome assembly GCF_055602235.1 of Streptomyces sp. NPDC037410. NCBI lineage: Bacteria > Bacillati > Actinomycetota > Actinomycetes > Kitasatosporales > Streptomycetaceae > Streptomyces > Streptomyces sp. NPDC037410. The sequence continues at coordinate 35,630 of NZ_JBVJWR010000004.1, forward strand.
GTTCCTCGAGGAGCTGCGGCTCGTCGACGACGCCACCAGTTTCGGCGGCGTGCGCTCCACAGCGGAGCGGCGCGGGCGCTGGGGCGGGGACGCGGTCACGGAGGGCTTCATCCGCTTCTCGGTCGGAGCCGAGGACCCGGAGGACCTGATCGCCGATGTGCTGCGCGCCCTCGACGAGGCCGGGAGCGCGGGCTGACCGCACGGACGAGGGCGCTCCGAACCTCCCCCCTCGTGGCTCGGAACGCCCTCGGTTCCACGCGCGGAGACCGCCTGAACAAGGCTAGTTGACTGTGCGTCAGTGTCCAATCACGGTAGCGACAGCGGCCTATCGACTTATTTATAGTTGGACGGTCCTGAGGCGCAGTCAGCCGACCGCCTGAGTCGAACGGCCGCACGGCCGGGAGGGGGCGGACATGGATCTGGCCCTGCTGCGCACGTTCGTCACGGTGCACCGGGCCGGCTCCTTCACCCGCGCCGCCGCGCTCCTAGGCCTCTCCCAGCCCGCCGTCACCGGCCAGATCCGGACACTGGAACGGCAGCTGGGGCGACCACTGTTCCTCAGACAGGCGCGCGGAGTCACCCCGACCACCATCGGCGACGAACTCGCGCACCGTGCCGCGCCCCATCTGGACGCCCTCGTGGAGATCGCCGAGACCGGCCTCGACGAGCGGAGCGGGGTCCGCACCCTCCATCTCGCCGGCCCCCCGGAGTTCACCGCGCTCCGCGCTCTGCCCGCCCTCACCGCCCTGGTCGGCGAGGGGCTCGCCGTCCGGGCCTCCTTCCTCGGCAACACGGAGGAGATCCTCGACGGGCTCGCCGCCGGCCACCACGATCTGGCCATCGCGACCGCCCGCCCGCGCGGCGGCCTGCTCGTCTCCACTCCGCTCTGCGACGAGGAGCACGTCCTGGTCGCGGCCCCGCGCTGGGCCGCCCGGCTCTCCCCCGAGGTGCTCCTGAGCAGGGGCGGGGTGCTCCTGGAGCAGCTGCCGGTGGTCGAGGTCCACGAGTCGCTGCCCTTCGTCTCCCGCTACTGGGCGAGTGTCTTCGAGACCAAACCGGCGGCGACCGCCACCGTCATCGCCCCCGACCTGCGGGCCGTGCGGGACTCCGCCGCGGCCGGCGCCGGGCTCGCCGTCCTGCCGCGCTATCTGTGCGAGGAGGCCCTACGGCTGGGGCGCCTCGTGGCGCTGCTCGATCCCCCGGTCCCTCCGCTCCGGACCTACTTCCTGGTCGCCCGTACGGGGACGCTCGGCCTGTCGCCCCTCGCCCGGGCTCATGAGGAGCTGCTGCGCGCGGCCGGGGACTGGTGAGTTTCAGGACACCGCGGACGGGCCATTTTCTTCCCATGACCGAACGGCCCGTGATCAAGCGCACCGCACGCGCCATCCTGCTCGACGGGGACGACCTGATCCTCATCAAGCGGACCAAGCCCGGGATGGATCCCTACTGGCTCACGCCCGGCGGCGGCGTGGAGCCCACCGACGCCACCGTCGTCGAGGCCCTGCACCGCGAGGTGCTCGAAGAGCTCGGCGCCAAGATCACCGATGTGGTGCCCTGCTTCGTCGACACCGTCGAGCACATCGTCGACGGCGGGGTCTCCGGGGTGAAGGTCCAGCACTTCTTCGTGTGCCGGCTCGGCTCCATGGACCCATCCCTGCGGCACGGCCCCGAGATCGAGGAACCGGTCGGCGAGTACGAGATCGTCCGGGTGCCCTTCAGCCGGGTCGGCATCGCCGCCGTACACCTCGTCCCGCTCTCCTTGCGCCACTACCTCGACGGCAACATCGAGGGCGTCCGCGCGATGCACGCCCCCGACCTGGGCTGACTCGCCGCGGCTAGGGCCTGTCCGGCCCTGATCCGCCGGACAGGCCCTAGCCCGCCGCGGCGGTGAGCTCCGCGAGGAAGTCGTGGCGGATGCGGTCCGAGGGCACCCCCGCTCCGCGCAGGGCGTCGACCCCCTGCCGGACCATGTCGAGCGGGCCCGAGAGATAGGCGTCCCGTTCGTTCCACGGGCCGTAGCGGCAGACGGCGTCCGGGAGCCTCCCCTGTTCCCCGGTGACGGGGTGGACGGAGAGCCACGGGAAGGTCTTCTGGAGCCGCATCATCGTGTCGATGTCGTAGAGGTCGTGGCCGCTGCGCGCCCCGTAGAAGACGTCGACCGGGCGCCGGTCCCCGTGCTCGGCGACGTCCTCGACGAGCGCCTTGATCGGCGCTATCCCGGTGCCGCCGCCCATGCAGAGCAGGCCGGTGTCCGTGGAGTGGTCGACCGTCATGGAGCCGGCCGGCGGGCCGAGCCGCAGCACGTCCCCGGGGCGGGCCCGGTGGACCAGCGCGTTGGACACCCAGCCGGCCGGGACGGCCTTGACGTGCAGGGAGAGCAGTCCGTCCGGCCGGGGTGCCGAGGCGAAGGAGTAGTGGCGCCAGATCCTGGGCCACCACGGGGTCTCCAGCGTCGTGTACTGCCCGGCGAGGAAGGGGTACGGCTGGTCGGGCCTGAGCGTGACGACGGCGATGTCCGGCGTACGCAGATCGTGCGAGACCACCTCGGCCTGCCACCAGGCGGGCGCGGTCCGCTCGTCGTACGAGGCCGCGTCGATCATGATCTGGGAGATCGTCGTGTACGTGCGGACCCAGGCCGCCTCGGTCTCCTCGTCCCAGCTCTTCTCCGCGTACCGCACGAGAGCGCCGATGAGAGCCTCGCCGACGGCCGGATAGTGGGCCGCCTGGGTTCCGTACTTCCGGTGCCCCCTACCGAGGTTCTCCAGGTACGCGGTGAGGACCGGGGCGTCGTCCAGGTGCTCGGCCGCCGTGAGGAGCGCCTTCAGGAGGCGGTCCCGCTGGGTGTCCATGGCCGCGGGGAACATCTCGCGCAGCCCGGGGTGCCGGGTGAAGAGCAGTGCGTAGAAGTACGAGGTCACCCGGTCGGCGACCGGTGCGATCTCCGCCAGGGTGCGTCGGACGAGGACCGCGTCGGCGGAAGGTCCCTGGGGTATCGGGGGTTCCTTCCCGTCCGCCGCCGGGGAGTCCCGCTCGTCCGTCGTGGTGGTCGGAGCATCCATCATGTGCCTCGCCTCGTGCTGGCCGGCTTCCGTGACCGCAGCATGGCTCTTCCGACCGGCACTTCGGACCGAAAGTGGCGTTCTCGGGCCATAGGCCCGGGTTTCTGGCTAGGCTGCGCTGTTTCGGACCAGCGCGTAGGCCTCGCGCAGGTCCCCTCCGGAGTAGCTGTGGCGGGAGAGTCGGGCGAGATGGCGGTCCGCGTTCACGGCCACGGTCTCCGGCACGATCGCGAAGAGCTCCGCGTCGGACGTCGAGTCCCCGTACGCGACACAGTCGACCAGGTCCACCCCGTACCCCGCGCAGAGCTCCCTCGCGATCCGTACCTTCGCGTGCGCGTTGAGAATGTTCGGCCGGTGGATCGGCTCGGTGAAGGGCACCGCCGGCCAGAGCGAGCCGTGCGTGGAGTCGACGCCCCAGTCGAGAAGCCGCTCGACGAAGAAGTCGGGAGAGAGGGAGATGACCGCGCAACGGTCTCCCCGCGCCCGGATGTCCGCCCAGACGTCGCGGATGCCCGCCAGCCAGGGTGCCCCTTCGAAGGCCGCCGCGACCTGCTCGGGGGTGAGCGCGGACCACAGCTCACGGGCCTGGACGGCGAACTCGTCCGGCGTGAGTCCCCGAAGGAACCCCTCCTCCAGAGCGGCGATCTCGTCCACCAGGTCCAGCTGCCGGGAGATCTCCACCGCGGCGGCCGACCCCCTGATCAAGGTGCCGTCGAGGTCGAAGAGGTGCAGGCGTCGTGTTCGCGGGCTTCGGGGTTTCACGTGAAACACCGTAAAGCGGTGGACGAAAGATCACCGTGTCGTTCAGCCTGAAAGGCATGCCGATTTCCCCCGCCCCCCTCGCACAGCTCCCGATCCGACAGCTCACCCGGGCGGATCTCCTCTCCTGCGCCGACCTCTCCGAGAACCGGGGATGGCTCCGCGAGGAGCACAAGTGGGGCCTGCTGCTCACCGCCGGCACCGGCTACGGCATCGACGACCCCGACGGCCCCGGCCTCGCCGCCGGCTGCGTGGTCACCTCGTACGGCCCGGGACTCGCCGCGATCGGCATGGTGCTCGTCGCCGAGCGGTACGCACGCCAGGGCGTGGGGCGCCGGCTCATGCGGCACGTCCTGGCGGAGGCCGGTGACACCCCGCTCACGCTGTACGCCACGGCGAACGGGCAGCCCCTCTACGAGCAGCTCGGCTTCACGGAGACGGGCCGCGCCGAGATGGTGTGCGGACACTTCACCTTCACCGCGCCCGCCCCGGACGTTCCGGTCCGCCCGGCGACGGCCGAGGACCTCCCGGCGGTCCTGCGCCTGGACCACGAGGTCTTCGGCCTCGACCGCACCCCCGTCATCGCCAGGCTCCCCGCGTTCGCGGACCACCTCAGGGTCGCGGAAGAGGACGGCGAGATCACCGGCTTCGCGGCCGCCTGGCCCAATATGGACACCCATGTCGTCGGCCCCCTGATCGCCCGGGACCCCGGCACGGCGAAGGCCCTGGTCGCCTCCCTGGCCGCCGCCACCGACCGGCCGCTGCGCACGGACATCGATGTGCGGCACACCTCCCTGCTGAGCTGGGTGAAGGAGAACGGCATCGACACGATCGCCACGACGTCGGTGATGATCCGCTCCCTGCCCGACCTCCCCGGCGACTGGCGCCGCCGCTTCGCTCCCCTGACGGTCGCCGCCGGATAGGTTACTTGCAGACGCGCATTATTGCGCCGCTTCGTCTACTCTGGATCGAGAGCCACACCGGCGCCGAGGAGAAACCGAGGAGAGCACATGACCGCGACGGACCCCGCCCTCACCGCGCTCGCCCAGCGCTGGTGCGCCCTCTCCCTGCTGCACGGCAGGATCGAGTCCCACATCGAGCGCGCCCTGGAGTCCCGTCACGGTCTGAGCGTGCGGGAGTACTCGCTGCTCGACGTCCTCAGCCGTCAGCACAGCGGCCCCGGCGGCCACCTCCAGATGAAGCAGGTCGCCGACGCCGTCGTCCTCAGCCAGAGCGCGACCACCCGGCTCGTCACCCGGCTCGAGGACCGCGGTCTCCTCACGCGGTACCTCTGCACCACCGACCGGCGCGGCATCTACACCGACGTCACCGAGGCCGGCCAGAAGCTCCTGGAAGAGGCCCGTCCCACCAACGACAGCGCGCTGCGCGAGGCCCTCGACGAAGCCGCGAAGAACCCGGAGCTGGCTCCCCTGGTCCGGGTCGTGGAGGGCGTGGGCGCGCCCGTGTGAGCCGGAACGCCGGGGCGGGAGACCGTCGCCCGTCCCGCCGCTACGCTGCCGAACATGAGCGATCTTGAGATACGTCCCGCCACCGCGGAGGACCTCCCGGCCATCGTCGCGATGCTCGCCGACGACCCCCTGGGCGCGCAGCGCGAGTCCCCCGACGACCTGGCCCCGTACCTGATCGCCTTCGAGCGCCTCGCGAACGACCCGAACCAGCACGTCGTCGTGGCCGTCCGCGAGGACGAGGTCGTCGGCACCCTCCAGCTGACGGTCATCCCGGGACTCTCCCGCCGGGGCACCACCCGCTCGATCATCGAGGGCGTCCGCGTCCACGCCGACGAGCGCGGCAGCGGCCTCGGGACACAGCTCATCGAATGGGCCGTCGCCGAGTCCGGGCGCCAGGGCTGCCGGCTCGTCCAGCTGACCTCCGACGTCACCCGCACCGATGCCCACCGCTTCTACGAGCGCCTGGGCTTCGAGGCCTCCCACATGGGCTTCAAGAAGGCCCTCTGAGGCTGCGTTTCACGTGAAACCGCACGGTGGCACGGTTTCACGTGAAACAGCGCCCCACGGCGCTCAGAGACCGCGCCAGCCAGCCTCGTCCACACCGCCCGGAACCGCGTCCCCCGGTGCGTACGGCTCCCGCGTGAAGACGAACGAGCCGAGGTCGAGATGGCTCACGCTGCCGTCGGCGCGCTTCACCGCCCTGAGCGTCTCCCCCGCGTAGTAGCCGTTCAGACCGACCCAGCCGCCCTCGGGCAGCGCCCGGAAGCGGGCCCGCCGCCCGGCGCCCCGCAGCGGTTCGAGCACCACGCTCCGCTCGGGACCGAGCCGGAGCCCGTAGGCGTACGTGCCCCAGTACCAGGGCCCCGTGAGGGACAGCAGCTCCTCGTCGACCTCGGCCTCGGGAAGGGGCCGCCACGGCTCCGGGAGCCTCGGCTCCGCCTCCGCCACGATCCGCACGAGATCGGCGGCCACGAGCGCTGCCAGCGGGCCCGAGGTGGCGTTGGAGAGGGCGATCCCGGCGAGGCCGTCCTCCACGCTCACCCACACGCAGGCGACGAAGCCCGGGAGGGAACCGGTGTGGCCGATCAGGGTGCGGCCGTCCTTGCGCAGCAGCTGGAGACCGAGCCCGTAGCTCCCTTCCCAGTCGCCTTCCCCGGCGGGGGCGGCCGGGGAACGCATCTCCTCCACGGTCGCCGTGGCGAGCACCCGCTCGTCCCCCGCCGCGAGGAAGGCGGCGAACCGGGCGAGGTCGGCGGCCGTCGACCAGAGCTGCCCGGCCGGTGCCATCAGGCCGAGGTCCTCGGACGGCTCGGGCATCATGACGTCGGCCCAGGGATGCACCGCCCAGCCACCCGCGTGCGGGGCGACGGGATCGAGCGTCGTCCGGCTCATCCCAAGGGGCTCCAGGATCTCGCGCCGCAGCGCCTCCTCCCAGGACACCCCCCGGACCGCCTCGACCAGTGAACCGAGCAGCGTGTAGCCGGGGTTGGAGTAGTGGTGCCGACGCCCCGGCGACTGGAGGAGGGGCTGCTCCCCCAGGACGTCGGAGAGCTCGGGCCTCAGCGTGGCGGAGGACCGCTCCCACCACGCGCCGGGCGTCTCGGCCGCGAGTCCTCCCGTGTGGCCCAGCAGTTGAGCGATCGTCACCTCACCGGCGCCCGTTCCCTTCAGGTAGCGCTCCAGCGGGTCGTCGAGCCCGAGCAGGCCCTCGTCCCGGAGCCGCATCACCAGGACGGCGGTGAACACCTTGGTGATCGAGCCGATCCTGAACTGGGTGTCGGCGTCCGGTGCGTGGCCGTCCACACAGCTGCGCGAGCCGCTCCAGACCAACGCGCCGTCACGGACCACCGCCCCGACGAAGGACGGCGTCCGCCCTTCGGTCTGGGCGACCGCGACACGGTGCAGCAGAGCGCGCTCGGTGCTGGGCAGCAGGGCTTCGGAAGATGTCGTCATAGGCCCCATCCAACGCCATCCAGGCCGGTTGGCTTCCCCGCTACAGGGTCTGGAGTTCAGGCGCGGAAAGCCTTCCGCAGGTGTTCCCCGAACTCGGCGGGATGCGTGGTCAGTCCCGTGTGCCCGCCGGGGAAGTGCCGGAGTTCCGTGCCGAGACGCTCGGCCAGGAACGCGGCCGGACGATAGGGCAGCTCACCGCGCGAGTCCTCGCCGCATGCGAGCACGAGCCGGTCCGCCAGCGCATCGAGCCGCTGGAGGTCCGGCGCGTAGGACATGAAGCCGGGCACGATCCGCCCGACGAAGTACGGCAGGTTCGCCATCGTCTGCTCCGCCCGCGCCGCTGCCCGGGGCGGAAGCTTGATCTCTGCCTGGGGCTCCGTGGCGTCGCCGTCCTTCTTCAGCCCCGCGGCGAACACGGCCATCGCCGGCATGAGCCCCTGCGTGCGAAAGGTCTCCTTCACCCTCGCGATGAGCTCGCGATGTTCGGCGGCGTCCGGAAGGACCTCCACCAGCGGCGGCTCGTGCGCCACGACGCGGGCGATCCGCTCGGGACGGGTGGCGAGCAGGTGGACCGCGACGATCGCGCCCGAGCTGGCGCCGAACACCCGGGCGGGCTCACCGGGCGACAGCAGTTCAAGGATGCGGAACGCGTCGTCGGCGTGCTCGGCCACGCACTGCTCGGCCTCGGGGTCGTCCAGCGTGCTCCGGGACATGCCGCGCGGGTCGTAGGTCGCCACGGTGTATGCGGCGGCCAGGTCGTCGGCGATGTCGTCGAAGGAGGCCGCGCCGCCCGTCCCGCCGGGGATCAGCAGCAGGAGCGGGCCTTCGCCGCGCACTTCGTAGTGCAGGGTCGCACCGTTCACGCGCAGGCTGCCGGTGGTCCGGGCGGTCATGAGGAAGCTCCTTCTCGTGACGGGGGCCAGTGCTCCAGGAGGGCATGCAGGGCGTCGAGGGCGCGGATCCAGGACTGCTCCGGCGAGCGCTCGAGCCCGAATCCGCCTGCCGCTTCCAGGGCGACGAACCCGTGGAACGTGCTGCGCAGCAGCCGGACCGCGTCGGTCAGGTCCGGCTCGGCCAGTCCGTAGCCGCGCAGCATGCCGTAGGTCAGCTCGACCGCGCGCCGTGGTCCGGGCGCCCTCGCGGCAAGCTCGGGATCGATCTGGATCGGGGTCTGCGTCGCCATGTAGCGGCCCGGATGCCGGTGGGCGTACTCCCGCCAGGCGTTCGCGAAGGCGACCAACGCGTCCTTGCCCGCTCGCCCGGCGGTCGCCTCCGCGATACGGACGGTCTTCTCGTCCGCCGCGAGGAGCGCGATCCGACCGCGCAGATCCTCCAGGTTGCGGACGTGCGTGTAGAGGCTCGCGTCCTTCACTCCCAGCCGACGCGCCACCTGCGACATGGTCACCCGGTCGAGCCCGGCCTCGTCCGCCAGCTCGGCGCCCGCGATCGTCACCCACTCTGCCGTCAGCCCGGCCCGCGCCATGCACCCTCCCCGATCCTAGGACCCCTAGTTTTAACCTAGGGGTCCTAGGAAGGCAATCGGGATCAGGTCTGGGCCATGTCCACGAAGCGTGAGTAGTGGCCCTGGAAGGCCACCGTGATGGTGGCCGTCGGGCCGTTACGGTGCTTGCCCACGATGATGTCCGCCTCGCCCGCGCGCGGTGACTCCTTCTCGTAGGCGTCCTCGCGGTGCAGCAGGATGACCATGTCGGCGTCCTGCTCGATCGAGCCGGACTCACGGAGGTCGGAGACCATCGGCTTCTTGTCGGTGCGCTGCTCGGGACCACGGTTCAGCTGGGAGAGCGCGATCACCGGCAGTTCCAGCTCCTTGGCGAGGAGCTTCAGGTTTCGCGACATGTCGGAGACCTCTTGCTGACGGCTCTCCTGCCGCTTGGAACCACCCGACTGCATGAGCTGCAGATAGTCGATGATGACGAGCTTGAGGCCGTTGCGCTGCTTGAGCCGGCGGCACTTCGCGCGGATCTCCATCATCGACAGGTTCGGGGAGTCGTCGATGTACAGCGGGGCCTGCGAGACGTCCGGCATCCGGCGGGCGAGACGCGTCCAGTCCTCGTCGGTCATCGTGCCGGAGCGCATGTGGTGGAGCGCCACCCGGGCCTCGGCCGAGAGCAGGCGCATCGCGATCTCGTTGCGGCCCATTTCGAGGGAGAAGATGACGCTGGGCAGGTTGTGCTTGATGGACGCCGCCCGGGCGAAGTCCAGGGCGAGCGTCGACTTACCCATGGCGGGACGGGCCGCGATGATGATCATCTGGCCGGGGTGCAGACCGTTGGTGAGCGAGTCGAGGTCGGTGAAGCCGGTGGGCACACCGGTCATCTCGCCGCTGCGGGAGCCGATCGCCTCGATCTCGTCGAGCGCCCCCTCCATGATGTCGCCGAGCGGCAGGTAGTCCTCGGTGGTGCGCTGCTCGGTGACCGCGTAGATCTCGGCCTGGGCCGAGTTCACGATCTCGTCGACGTCCCCGTCGGCCGCGTAGCCCATCTGCGTGATCTTGGTGCCCGCCTCCACGAGCCGGCGCAGGACCGCGCGCTCGTGGACGATCTCCGCGTAGTACGAGGCGTTGGCCGCGGTCGGGACCGACTGGACCAGGGTGTGGAGGTAGGAGGCGCCGCCGACGCGGGTGATCTCACCGCGCTTGGTGAGCTCGGCGCCGACCGTGATCGGGTCGGCCGGCTCACCCTTGGCGTAGAGGTCGAGGATCGCCGCGTACACGGTCTCGTGGGCGGGCTTGTAGAAGTCGTTGCCCTTGATGATCTCCACGACGTCCGCGATGGCGTCCTTGGAGAGCAGCATGCCGCCGAGGACGGACTGCTCGGCGTCGAGGTCCTGCGGGGGAACGCGCTCGAAGCCGGAGAGGCCGCCGTCCCAGGGCCCCTCGGAGCCCCGCTCGTGCTGGTCGTCGCGGCCACGGCCCCGGCCGCGCCCTTCACCTCGGGTACGGGTGGGCAGCCGGTCGCTCGGTCCGCTGTCGGCCCAGGGGTCGTCCATGGGCTCGGGAACGCTCACCAAGCCACCTCCTCCCGTCCGCTCCGCGGACCTCGCCGTGCCACTCTTTCTTACGCCACAGCCTTGATCAACGAGTGGCTTTGCGACCGCTTCTGGCGCGTCGGGCGCCGGTCCACGGTAGGGCCGCGGGGAGCGTCAGCCAATCTGGTTATCCACAGGCCCTGTGGGTGAAGGGCCAGATGCTGTGGAGAACTCCCCGGATCCTGTGCACGGAGCGGGGGACAGCCATGTGGACAAACTCATAACACCCCTCACCTCACCCCACTGACCTGCACGTTTCCCATCCACGGGCTGTGGGGGAGAAAAAGTTCTGCCCCCGGGCCAAGATCAGAACAAACGGCCCACACCCGAAGCCCCGCACCAGCGGAAAGTAAGGACCACTAACCCATTGCATCTCTTACCTGTGGAAGATTAGGTTGAGCGCATGACTGAGCCCACGACTCAGGCCCCCGTGACCTCCAAGGCCGTCCGTCGACAGCACGACCGCGAGATCGTCTCCCTCGCCCTGCCGGCCTTCGGCGCCCTCGTCGCCGAGCCGCTGTTCCTCATGGTCGACAGTGCCATCGTCGGCCACCTCGGCACACCTCAGCTCGCGGGCCTCGCGATCGCCGCGGCGCTGCTCTCCACCGCCGTCAGCGTCTTCGTCTTCCTCGCCTACGCCACCACGGCCGCCGTCGCCCGGCGCGTGGGCGCGGGCGACCTCCCGGCCGCCATCCGGCAGGGCATGGACGGCATCTGGCTCGCGCTCCTCCTCGGCGCCGCCGTCGTCGCGCTGACCCTGCCCACCGCGCCCTGGCTCGTCGGCCTCTTCGGCGGCTCGGACACCGCCTCCCCGTACGCCGTCACCTACCTCAGGATCTCCAGCCTCGGCATCCCCGCCATGCTGGTGGTCCTGGCCGCCATCGGCGTCCTGCGCGGCCTCCAGGACACCCGTACGCCGCTCTACGTGGCCATCGCCGGCTTCGCGGCCAACGGCGCGCTCAACGCCGGCCTGGTCTACGGCGCGGGCCTGGGCATCGCCGGCTCCGCCTGGGGCACGGTCATCGCCCAGTACGGCATGGCCACCGCCTACCTCGTCGTGGTCGTACGCGGCGCCCGGCGGCACGGAGCCTCCCTCCACCCCGATCCGGCCGGCATACGCGCCTCCGCCCAGGCCGGCGTCCCCCTCCTGGTCCGTACGCTCTCGCTGCGCGCCGTCCTGATGATCGCCACGGCCGTCGCCGCCCGCCTCGGGGACGCCGAGGTCGCCGCCCACCAGATCATCCTGTCCCTGTGGAGCCTGATGGCCTTCGCGCTCGACGCGATCGCCATCGCCGGCCAGGCCATCATCGGCCGCTACCTCGGTGCGGACGACGCCGACGGGGCGCGACAGGTCTGCCGCCGCATGGTCCAGTGGGGCGTCGTCTCCGGGGTGGTGCTCGGCGCGCTGCTCATCCTCGCCCGCCCCCTGTTCATCCCGCTCTTCACCAGCGACGCCTCCGTGCAGGACACCCTGCTCCCGGCCCTGCTCGTGGTCGCGGTCTCCCAGCCGATCTCCGGGGTCGTCTTCGTCCTCGACGGGGTCCTGATGGGCGCCGGGGACGGCCCCTACCTGGCCTGGGCGATGCTGCTCACGCTCGCCGTCTTCGCCCCGTTGGCGCTCCTGGTCCCGGCGCTCGGCGGCGGGCTGACGGCGCTCTGGTGGGCGATGACCCTGATGATGACGGTCCGGATGGGAACCCTCTGGTACCGCATGCGCTCCGACCGCTGGATCGTCACGGGCGCCACGCGCTGAGATACCCGCTGTTTCACGTGAAACAGCGGAAGGGAACAGCACGAAGGAACAGCGAAAGGGCCGCACCCCGAGGGGTGCGGCCCTTCCTCACTGCTGAGCGCAGACTGCCAAGGGCAGCGTTACGCGGCGACGACCTCGACGCCGAGCTTCGCGGCAACCTCGGGGTGCAGACGCACGGACACCTGGTGCGAGCCCAGGGTCTTGATCGGCGAACCGAGCTCGACGCGACGCTTGTCGACGTCGGGGCCACCCGCGGTCTTGATCGCCGAGGCGATGTCGGCCGGGGTCACGGAGCCGAAGAGACGGCCGGCGTCGCCGGAGCGAACGGCCAGGCGCACCTTCGTGCCCTCGAGCTGGGCCTTGATCTCGTTGGCCTGCTCGATGGTCGCGATCTCGTGGATCTTGCGGGCGCGGCGGATCTGCGCCACGTCCTTCTCGCCACCCTTGGTCCAGCGGATCGCGAAACCACGCGGGACCAGGTAGTTGCGAGCGTAGCCGTCCTTGACGTCGACGACGTCGCCAGCGGCACCGAGGCCGGAGACCTCGTGGGTCAGGATGATCTTCATTAGTCGGTCACCCTTTCCTTATCGCGCGGTGGACGTGTAGGGCAGCAGCGCCATCTCACGGCTGTTCTTGACGGCCGTGGCGACGTCACGCTGGTGCTGCGTGCAGTTGCCGGTCACGCGGCGGGCACGGATCTTGCCGCGGTCGGAAATGAACTTCCGCAGCATGTTCGTGTCCTTGTAGTCCACGTACGCGGTCTTGTCCTTGCAGAAAGCGCAGACCTTCTTCTTAGGCTTGCGCACAGGCGGCTTCGCCATGGTGTTTCTCCTGTGTGATCAAGAAGTGGGGGTACGAGCTGCTTCGAGGGCGTGTGCCCTAGAAGGGAGGCTCGTCCGAGTAGCCGCCGCCGCTGGAGTTTCCACCCCAGCCGCCACCGCCGCCCTGCTGGCCGCCGCCGGAGGGGCTGCCGGTCGCCCACGGGTCGTCGGCGGGAGCACCGCCGCCACCCTGCTGGCCACCGCCGCCGGAGTTTCCACCCCAGCCGCCACCGCCACCGCCGCCGCCCTGCTGGGCGCCGCCGCCGTATCCACCCTGGCCGCCGCGACCGGTGGTCTTGGTGACCTTGGCCGTGGCGTTCTTGAGGCTGGGGCCGACTTCCTCGACGTCCAGCTCGTAGACCGTGCGCTTGACGCCCTCACGGTCCTCGTAGGACCGCTGCTTCAGCCGGCCCTGCACGACGACGCGCATGCCTCGCTGGAGCGACTCGGCGACGTTCTCCGCCGCCTGACGCCAGACCGAGCAGGTCAGGAACAGGCTCTCGCCGTCCTTCCACTCATTGGTCTGACGGTCGAAGGTGCGGGGGGTGGACGCGATACGGAACTTCGCGACCGCCGCACCGGACGGGGTGAAGCGCAGCTCGGGGTCGTCGACAAGATTGCCGACGACCGTGATGACGGTCTCGCCTGCCATGGGGGAACCTCTCGGCGGGTTTGCTTCTGGCTGCTTTGCTGCTACTCGAACCCGATGACCTCTGAGCTAGAAGCTCAGTGGGTCTCGGGACGGAGGACCTTGGTCCGGAGGACCGACTCGTTCAGGTTGAGCTGGCGGTCGAGCTCCTTGACGACCGCAGGCTCGGCCTGCAGGTCGATGACCGAGTAGATGCCCTCGGGCTTCTTCTTGATCTCGTACGAGAGACGACGACGGCCCCAGGTGTCGACCTTCTCGACCTTTCCGTTGCCCTCACGGACGACGGAGAGGAAGTTCTCGATCAGGGGGGCGACAGCGCGCTCCTCCAGATCGGGGTCGAGGATGACCATCACCTCGTAGTGACGCATGTGGAACCCACCTCCTTTGGACTCAGCGGCCACGGTCGTTCCGTGGCAGGAGGGTCGTGATGCGTGAGCGACGGTACCCACCGCCACTGACAGTCCCCTCGCGGGCGAGGAGCGCTGTCGGGGATCCCGGAGGGACCTGGGCAGACACCGGCGCAGCTGTACAGAGTACCCGCACATCGGCTTGCGGTTGAAATTCTCCGGGGAGGGGACGCAATCTGTACACAACGGATGTCGGCGGCGCTACGATGCGCCGCCTTCCCGCAGGCACGCCAGGAGGTGCCCCATGGCACAGGCAATGCGACCCGACCCCGGCCACTCCCTCTTCGCGACTGACGGCAAACCCCACCCGCTCCAGGACACGCTGATGGCTGTCACGCTGGTGATGGGGATCATCTCGTTCACCACCGCGCAGTTCTACAACCTGCACCTGCTGAGTTCCTGGACGGGCCTGATCGGCATCCTGACCGGCGCGTACGGGCAGTTCATCTCGGTGACGACCCGCGAGCGCTTCCTGCTGATCCTCGGGCTGGGCGCATCGGCCTTCGGCTTCTACCTCGGAATGGCGCACGGCGGCCTCTTCGGCGGCGTCATCAGCTAGGAGCGGCGACACGTCGGGCACACACCCGGCGGCACGTCGGGCACACACCCGGCGGCACGTCGGGCACACACACCCATTCGGGGCGCTCCAAGGTCACAGTAGGCTTCGGCGCGAGAGCCGGAGCCCCTGACCGATGGGGACACACCTGCCGAGGAGCGCCCCGCATGAGCCTGACCCTGAGGACCATCAGCCGTGAGCAGCATCTGGCATTCATCCAGAGCCAGCCCGCGGCGAGCCACTGCCAGGTCCCGGCGTGGGCTGATGTGAAGACCGAGTGGCGCTCGGAGAACCTCGGCTGGTTCGACAAGTCCGGCGAGCTCGTCGGCGCCGGTCTGGTGCTCTACCGCCAGCTCCCGAAGATCAAGCGCTACCTGGCCTATCTGCCCGAGGGCCCGGTCATCAACTGGTACGCGCCCAACCTCGACGACTGGCTGCAGCCGATGCTGGCGCACCTCAAGCACCAGGGCGCCTTCTCGGTGAAGATGGGCCCGCCGGTGGTCATCCGCCGCTGGGACTCGACCGCCATCAAGGCCGGCATCCAGGACCCGGACGTCAAGCGCCTCAAGGACATCGAGGCCACCCACATCGAGCCGCGCGCCTTCGAGGTCGCGGACCGGCTGCGGAAGATGGGCTGGCAGCAGGGCGAGGACGGCGGCGCCGGCTTCGGCGACGTGCAGCCCCGCTACGTCTTCCAGGTCCCGCTCGCCAACCGCTCGCTCGACGACGTCCTCAAGGGCTTCAACCAGCTGTGGCGCCGCAACATCAAGAAGGCCGAGAAGGCCGGCGTCGAGGTCGTCCAGGGCGGCTACGAGGACCTGGCCGAGTGGCAGCGGCTGTACGAGATCACGGCCGTCCGCGACCACTTCCGGCCGCGCCCGCTCTCGTACTTCCAGCGCATGTGGACCGTCCTCAACAACGAGGACCCCAACCGCATGCGGCTCTACTTCGCCCGTCACAACGGGGTGAACCTCTCCGCGGCGACCATGCTCGTCGTCGGCGGGCACGTCTGGTACTCCTACGGCGCCTCCGACAACATCGGCCGCGAGGTCCGGCCCTCGAACGCGATGCAGTGGCGGATGCTGCGCGACGCGTACGCCATGGGCGCGACCGTCTACGACCTCCGGGGCATCTCGGACTCGCTCGACGAGACCGACCACCTCTTCGGCCTCATCCAGTTCAAGGTGGGCACGGGCGGCGAGGCCGTCGAGTACGTCGGCGAGTGGGACTTCCCGCTGAACAAGCTGCTGCACAAGGCGCTCGACATCTACATGTCGCGCCGCTGACCGTTCCGTAGGCTTCACAGCCTCGTACACACCTCCGACACACCGCTGCCATCAGAAAGGTTCCGGGCCGGCCATGGCGCTCTCCCTCTACGTCGACACCGCTCGCTGGCGGGCGCACCAGAAGACCGTCATCGACCAGTTCCCCGGTCTCATTCCGGTGTGCAAGGGCAACGGGTACGGCTTCGGACACGAGCGGCTCGCGGACGAGGCGGCCCGGTTCGGCGCCGACATCCTCGCCGTGGGCACCACGTACGAAGCCGCGAAGATCAAGGACTGGTTCGGTGGCGACCTGCTGGTCCTCACCCCCTTCCGCCGGGGTGAGGAACCGGTTCCGCTGCCCGACCGGGTGATCCGTTCGGTGTCGTCCGTGGACGGCGTCCACGCCCTGGTGGGCGCCCGGGTCGTGATCGAGTGCATGAGCTCGATGAAGCGGCACGGCGTGCGCGAGGAGGAGCTCCAGCAGCTCCACGCCGCCATCGAGGACGTCCGCCTGGAGGGCTTCGCCCTGCACCTGCCGCTCGACCGCCCGGACGGCACGGACGCGGTCGAGGAGGTCATCGCCTGGATGGACCGGCTGCGGGCCGCCCGGCTGCCGCTGCACACCATGTTCGTGAGCCACCTGCGGGCCGAGGAGCAGGCCCGGCTCCAGCAGCAGTTCCCGCAGACCCGCTTCCGCGCCCGGATCGGCACCCGGCTGTGGCTGGGCGACCACGAGGCCACGGAGTACCGGGGCGCCGTCCTGGACGTGACCCGGGTCGCCAAGGGCGACCGCTTCGGCTACCGCCAGCAGAAGGCCGCCTCGGACGGCTGGCTGGTCGTCGTCGCCGGCGGCACCTCCCACGGCGTGGGCCTGGAGGCCCCGAAGGCGATGCACGGCGTCATGCCCCGCGCCAAGGGCGTCGCCCGGGCGGGCCTCGCCACCGTGAACCGGAACCTCTCGCCCTTCGTCTGGGCCGGGAAGCAGCGCTGGTTCGCCGAGCCGCCGCACATGCAGGTGTCGATCCTGTTCGTGCCGGCCGACGCCCAGGAGCCCCGGGTCGGCGACGAGCTCGTGGCGCATCTGCGCCACACCACGACGCAGTTCGACCGCATCGTCGAGCGCTGAGCGGAGCGGAACACAGCCGAAACGCATCACCCCCGGGAGCCCTGCTCCCGGGGGTGATGCGTTTCCGTCTACTCGGGGGCGCCCCACGGGTCGTCCGTGGCGCCCCAGCGCACCCGCTGCGCCTCCTCCACGGCCGGGGCGGCGTGCCGGGCCGGATGGGCCGCCCTGCCCGCCACGACGACGTCCTCAGCGCCGTCCAGGACGCCGCCCGAGGGGTCGTCCGCGCCGTCCTGCCGGACCGGGTCCTTCTCGGGCGCCAGGATGTCGCGTACGACCATCGCGCACAGGTACAGCGTGCCGAGCAGGTGCAGGACGATCGCGAACTGGTAGCCGTCGACCGGGAGGCCCTGCTTGTTGCCGCTGCCCGTGTAGGCCAGGTACATCCAGACGCCGACGAAGTACATGACCTCGCAGGCCTGCCAGACCAGGAAGTCGCGCCAGCGCGGCCGGGCGAGCGCGGCCAGCGGGACCAGCCACAGGACGTACTGCGGTGAGTAGACCTTGTTCGTCAGCACGAACGCGGCGACGACCAGGAAGGCCAGCTGCACGAAGCGCGGCCTGCGCGGCGCCGTGAACGCCAGGTACGCGAGCCCCGCCACCGCCACCGCCATCAGCAGCAGCGCGTACAGATTGGCCCGGCCCGGGGTGATCAGGTCACCCGTCCGCTGGGTCACGAGCAGCCAGATCGAGCCGAAGTCGACGTTCCGGTCGCGGCTGAAGAGGTAGAACTGCTTCCACCCCTCCGGCGCGAGCAGCATCACGGGCACGTTCACGACCAGCCAGGAGCCCAGGAAGCCGAGCACCGCGGTCCCGTACGCCCGCCACTTCCCGGCCCGCCAGCAGAGCAGCAGCAGCGGACAGAGGAGCAGTATCGGGTAGAACTTGGCGGCGGTGGCCAGCCCGAGCAGGATCCCGAACGCCAGCGGCCGGCTCCGCGACCACATCAGGACGGCGGCGGCGGTCAGCGCGACGGCCAGTATGTCCCAGTTGATCGTGGCGGTGAGCGCGACCGAGGGCGCGAGGGCGACCAGCAGACCGTCCCAGGGGCGCAGCCGGTGCGTCCGGGCCACACAGACCGCCAGGACGGCCGCGCACACCATCAGCAGGCCCGCGTTGACCAGCCAGTACGACTGCTCCTGCTGGTTCAGTTCACCGCCGCCCGGCGTCAGCCAGGCGGCGACCTCCATGAAGAGCCCGGTCAGGACGGGGTACTCCAGAAACGGTATGTCGCCGCCCAGCCGGTCGAAGTAGGGGACCAGGCCGTCCGCGAAGCCCCGCCCGGCGAACAGGTGCGGGATGTCCGAGTAGCAGGCGTGGGTGTACTGGGAGGTCGTGCCCCGGAACCAGGCCCAGTTGTAGCAGGGCAGCTTCTGCACCATGCCGAGGGCGAACATGCCGATGGCCACGAGCGCGATCACCCGCACCGGCGTCAGCTGCCCGGTGGCGGCCGCCGCCCGGCGCCCGTAGGGGCCGCCGATCAGCTCGCTGCCCGCTGCGGCCACCTCGTCCCGGTGGGTGGGGATGACCGTCTGCGAGCGGTCCCGCGGCGCGCTCGACTTCTGGAGGCTCGGCATGGGGGACATCCTGCCGTACCGATCCGGGAAAACGCGGAGGGCCGCCGCGTCCGCTCCGTACGGAAGGTACGGAGCGGACGCGACGGCCCTCAGGACGCGCCTGGTTCTCCCTCAGGAGGGAGGGATCAGGGGAAGGTTCCGCCGGGTTTGCCGTTTCCTCCGCCACCACTGGAGCTGTCCGTCGGCGAATCGGTCGGCGTCGGATCGGTGGCGG
Organism: Streptomyces sp. NPDC037410; assembly: GCF_055602235.1. NCBI lineage: Bacteria > Bacillati > Actinomycetota > Actinomycetes > Kitasatosporales > Streptomycetaceae > Streptomyces > Streptomyces sp. NPDC037410. The sequence continues at coordinate 54,283 of NZ_JBVJWR010000004.1, forward strand.
GTGGTGTGGTCGTGGGCTGCCCGGTGTTGCCGCCCGCACCGCCCGGGTTGTTGCAGTTCCAGTCGAAGACGTCACAGGTCGACTTGCCCGGCTTCGGCGTCCTAGTCGGCTTCCCGGGGGGAGTCGTCGTCGGCGTGGCCGGGGGAGTCGTCGTCGGCGTCGCCGACTCGGTGGGCGTCTCGGTGGCCGTCGGCGTCGGCGTCGGGCTCTGCGCGCCACCGCCGAAGACGGGCTTGGCGCCCTCCAGCTTCTCCGGCTTCGGGAAGTCCTCGACCGGCATGTCCGCCACGGCGTCCGTCATGTACTCGCGCCAGATCCGCGAGGGGAACGACGAACCGTGGATCGTCGGCTGGTCACCCGTGCCGTACATCTTCTCGAACTTACGACCCTGCTTCGAGTCGTCGTCGTCGAAGCGGTACATGTCGATCGCCGTCGCCAGCTGCTTCGTGTAACCCACGAACCAGGCCGACATGTTGTCGTCGGTCGTACCGGTCTTGCCGGCGACCGCGCGACCCGGGATGCGCGCCTTGCGGCCGGTACCCCGGTCGTCGTCGACGACGGAACGCAGCACGTCGGTGACGTTGTTGGCGATGGCGGGGCTGAAGGCCCTCGTGGGCTTGGCCTCGTGCTTGTTGACGACGACGCCGTCCCGCTTGACCGTCTCGACGGAGTACGGGTCGTTCTGCTCACCCTCGTTGGCGAAGGTGGAGTACGCGCCGGCCATGCGGATGGCGCTCGGGCTGGAGACACCGAGGGAGAACGAGGGCACGTCGGCCTTGACCAGGGACTCCTCGCGGAGACCGGCCTTCATGGCCGCGTCGCGCACCTTGTCGATACCGACGTCCATGCCGAGCTGCACGTACGGCGAGTTGGCCGACTTGATCATGGCGTAGCGCAGGGAGACGGGGCCGTAGCTGGCGTTCTCGTCGTTGCTCTGCTTCCACTCCTTGCCCGTGTCGTCGAGCCAGATGTCCCCGTTGTACTTCCGGATCGTCAGGTCGTCCTTGCCGTTGTACAGGCTCTTGTCCGGGTCGACGATCGTGCGCTCGGACGCGTCCTGAACCGGCTCGCCGTCCTTGTCCCGGACGCCGTCCTTCATCGCGGCGGCGAGCACGAAGGGCTTGAACGTCGAACCGACCTGGGCACCGGTGCTGTCGGCGTTGCTGTTGAAGTGCTTGGTGGCGTCGGCGCCGCCGTAGATGGCGACGATCTTCCCGGTCGCCGTGTCGACCGAAGCGCCGCCGAACTGGACGTGCGTGTCCGTCGTCGGGCGCTTCTTCGGGTCGATGTTCTCCTTGATGACGTTCTTGATCGTGGCTTCCATCTTGTCCACCTTCTTCTTCTCGAAGGTGGTGTAGATCTCGTAGCCGCCGCGCTGCAGCTGCTGCTCGGTGATCCCGAACTGGTTGCGCATGTTCCCGTTGGCGGTGGAGACCAGGTAGCCGATCTGACCGCTCAGGTTGGCGCTCTTCTTGGGCTTCTCCACCTTGGGGAAGGTGGTGTACTTCGCCCGCTCCGCAGCCGAGAGGTGGTTGTCCTTCACCATCTCGTCGAGGATCCAGCTCCACCGCTTGGTGGCCCGCTTGGTGTTCGCCTCGGCCGTGGCGTTGGGATCGATGTCGGGGTAGCCGGCGGGGTCGTAGTACGTCGCGCCCTTCAGCACCGCGGCGAGCAGCGCCGACTCGCTGGCGTTGAGCTTGCCGACGTCCTTGTTGAAGTAGGCCCGGGCCGCCGCCTGGATACCGTACGCACCACGCCCGTAGTACGAGGTGTTCAGGTAGCCGGCCATGATCTGGTCCTTGCCGACCTCGTTGCCCACCTTCATGGAGATGAAGAGTTCCTTCACCTTCCGGGTGATGGTCTGCGACTGGTCGTCCAGGCGGTTGTTCTTCACGTACTGCTGGGTGATCGTCGAACCACCCTGGGTCTCGCCGCCCTTGGCCATGTTCCACACGGCGCGGGCGATACCCATGGGGTCGACACCGGAGTCATCCCAGAAGGTCTTGTTCTCCGCCGAGATCACGGCGTTCTGCATCGACTTCGGAATCTCGTCGAACGGGACGATCTGGCGGTTCGTGCCACTGCCCGTCGCGACCATCCGGGTCTTGTCGGCCCAGTAGTAGATGTTGTTCTGCGACCTCGCGGTGTCGGCCTCCTTGGGGACCTCCACCCGCGAGTACGCGATCGTCGCAACACCCATCAGGCTCGCGACGAAGAACAGGAACGTACCCGTCACGAGCTTCCACGACGGCATCCAGCGACGCCAGCCGTACTTTCCGTAACGCGGGTAGTCGATGATCCGCTTCTTGCCCGGCGGGCGCCCGCCGGAGCCCCGGCCCGGACCACTGCCTCGGCCACCGCCGCCACCGCCACCGCGCCGTCCTCCACCGGGACCGCCGGGGCCACCGGGGCCGGAATCGGCTCCCCGGCGGCGGCTGCCGCGCTGGGCGGCCCGCCGTGCCTCGGCGCGCCCTCCGTAGGGACGCTGCTCCTCTCCATAGGAGGAAGGAGGTCCGTACGAGGCCGAAGGGGCCCCCGTACCGACGTCATGGGCCGGGGCCGACCTGCGGCCCATCGGCTGCTGGGCAGCGCGCCGTGCCGCCGCGCGACCGCCCGTCGGCGGCTGCTGCGGCGGCATTTTGCGACGATGCTCGCTCATCGAACGACTACTCCTCGGGCAGGCGCGTACGCCTGGAAGCGGCAGTTGAGTTCCGGTCCCCCCGAAATGCGCACGTGAGAACCCCATCGGAGGTCCCCCCGTGGCGCAGCCGGTCACCCGCAGCACTGACGCCCCAGGGCATCGCTCGGTTCCCGGTGGTCTGCATGCCGCACAGACTACGCACGGCCAAATCCCTCCTAGAGCCGGACTTCATCCCAAATCAGGCAAGTCGAACGCTGTGAATTGACGATGTGACGCCGGTCACGGTGGGTCCGCTTGTCGAGACAGAGAGGCCGTTCTATCGTGCTGATGTATCGAGTCGATACATCAGCACGGCATAAGGGCCCCGAAGGCGGAGGAGGAGGCGACGGATGAGCAGACGCTCCGGCATCCTCGAATTCGCCGTTCTCGGCCTGCTGCGCGAGGCCCCCATGCACGGGTACGAGCTGCGGAAGCGCCTCAACACCTCGCTGGGCGTCTTCCGGGCCTTCAGCTACGGAACGCTGTACCCCTGCCTCAAGACGCTGGTCGCCAACGGCTGGTTGATCGAGGAGCCGGGCAGCGCCCCCGAGGAGGCCCTCGCCGCTTCACTCGCCGGACGCCGGGCCAAGATCGTCTACCGGTTGACCCCGGCAGGTAAGGAGCACTTCGAGGAGCTCCTCTCCCACACCGGCCCCGACGCCTGGGAGGACGAGCACTTCGCGGCGCGCTTCGCCTTCTTCGGGCAGACCGAGCGCGAGGTGCGGATGCGCGTGCTCGAGGGCCGCCGCAGCCGGCTGGAGGAGCGCCTGGAGAAGATGCGCGCCTCCCTCGTCCGGACCCGGGAGCGCCTGGACGACTACACGCTTGAGCTGCAGCGCCACGGCATGGAGTCCGTGGAGCGCGAAGTGCGCTGGCTGAACGAGCTCATCGAGAGCGAGCGGGCGGGACGGGATCAGCGATCCGGCCCCGACGCCCCCGCTCTGCACGACAACGATTCTGGAGAGACGGGCGGCCTGCCCCGGCACGGGGGCAGTACCCGGCCGGATCCGTCCGACGACACCGCCAAGTGAAACCCTGCGCACAGCAGGGCTTCCACGATCACACAGGGAGCAACCGGAATGGGTTCGGTTCGCGTAGCCATCGTCGGCGTGGGCAACTGCGCCGCCTCGCTGGTGCAGGGCGTCGAGTACTACAAGGACGCCGACCCGGCGACCAAGGTCCCCGGCCTCATGCACGTCCAGTTCGGCGAGTACCACGTCGGTGACGTCGAGTTCGTCGCCGCCTTCGACGTCGACGCGAAGAAGGTCGGCCTCGACCTCTCCGACGCCATCGGCGCCAGCGAGAACAACACCATCAAGATCTGCGACGTCCCGAACAAGGGCGTCACGGTCCAGCGCGGTCACACGCTCGACGGTCTCGGCAAGTACTACCGCCTGACCATCGAGGAGTCCGCCGAGGAGCCCGTCGACGTCGTCCAGATCCTCAAGGACCGCCAGGTCGACGTCCTCGTCTGCTACCTGCCCGTCGGCTCCGAGGCCGCGGCGAAGTTCTACGCCCAGTGCGCCATCGACGCCAAGGTCGCCTTCGTCAACGCCCTCCCGGTCTTCATCGCCGGCACCAAGGAGTGGGCGGACAAGTTCACCGAGGCCGGTGTCCCGATCGTCGGCGACGACATCAAGTCGCAGGTCGGCGCGACCATCACGCACCGCGTGATGGCGAAGCTGTTCGAGGACCGCGGTGTCCGCCTTGAGCGCACGATGCAGCTCAACGTCGGCGGCAACATGGACTTCAAGAACATGCTGGAGCGCGACCGCCTGGAGTCCAAGAAGATCTCCAAGACGCAGGCCGTCACCTCGCAGATCCCGGACCGCGAGCTGGGCGAGAAGAACGTCCACATCGGCCCCTCGGACTACGTGGCCTGGCTGGACGACCGCAAGTGGGCGTACGTCCGCCTCGAGGGCCGCGCCTTCGGCGACGTCCCGCTGAACCTGGAGTACAAGCTCGAGGTCTGGGACTCCCCGAACTCCGCGGGTGTCATCATCGACGCCCTGCGCGCCGCGAAGATCGCCAAGGACCGGGGCATCGGCGGCCCGATCCTCTCCGCGTCCTCGTACTTCATGAAGTCCCCGCCGGTGCAGTACTTCGACGACGAGGCCTTCGCCAACGTCGAGAAGTTCATCAAGGGTGAGGTCGAGCGCTAAAGCTCTTCACGCTTGTCGATCGAGGGTCCCCGAGGCACTGCCCGGGGGCCCTCTTCGTATGTGAGTCTTGCTGCCATGTCCGTCGTACGTGATCTGCGCGTACTCCTGCGCCTGCGGAACTTCCGCCGCCTGCTCGCCGTCCGGCTGCTCTCCCAGTGCGCCGACGGCGTCTACCAGGTGGCCCTGGCCACGTACGTCGTCTTCTCCCCCGAGAAACAGACCTCGCCCGGCGCGATCGCCTCCGCCATGGCGGTGCTCCTGCTCCCGTACTCGCTCGTCGGGCCCTTCGCCGGAGTGCTCCTCGACCGCTGGCAGCGGCGCCAGGTCTTCCTGTACGGGAACCTCCTGCGCGCCCTCCTCGCCGGCGGGACCGCAGCGCTCGTCCTCGCCTCCGTACCGGACTGGCTCTTCTACGCCTCCGCCCTCTCCGTCACCGCCGTCAACCGCTTCGTCCTGGCAGGGCTGTCGGCCTCCCTGCCGCGCGTCGTCGACGAGGAGCGGCTCGTCATCGCGAACTCCCTCTCGCCCACCGCCGGCACCCTCGCCGCGACCGTCGGCGGCGGTCTCGCGTTCGGTGTCCGGCTCCTCGCGGACAACTCCGACGCGGCCGTCGTGGCCTTCGGCGCCGTCCTCTATCTCTGCGCCGCCCTCACCTCGCTGCGGATGTCCCGGGAACTCCTCGGCCCCGATGCCGACCTCGTCCCGCAGTCCCTCGCCTCGGCCCTGAAGTCGACGGCCCGGGGCCTCGTCGCGGGACTGCGACACCTCGGCGAGCGGCGCCCCGCCGCCCGGGCGCTCACCGTGGTGGCCTTCATGCGCTTCTGCTACGGCGCCCTGCTCGTCGCCGTGCTCATGCTCTCCCGGTACGCATGGAGCTCCACGGACTCCGAGGGCCTCGGCCTGCTCGGGATCGCCGTCGCCGCGTCGGGCGCCGGATTCTTCGCCGCCGCCGTCGTCTCCCCCTGGGCGATCGGGCGGTTCGGGCCCTTCGGCTGGATGACCGTGTGCACGGCCGCGGCGGCCGTGCTGGTGCCGGTGCTCTGCCTGCCCTTCACCCCGGCCCCCTTCCTCGTCGCCGCCTTCGTCCTCGGGCTCATCACCCAGGGGGCGAAGATCGCGACGGACACGGTGGTCCAGACGGCCGTGGACGACTCCTACCGAGGGAGGGTCTTCTCGCTCTACGACGTGCTGTTCAACGTCGCCTTCGTGGGTGCGGCAGGCGTGGCGGCCCTGATGCTGCCACCCGACGGCCGCTCGCCCCTTCTCGTCGTACTGGTCGCCCTGATCTACGCGGCGCTCGCCGTGGCCCTGCGCCGGGAACGCCGGACGGGGTGACGTTTCACGTGAAACACCACCCCGTCTCCGAGTCGGTCGGGGCCGTGTTTCACGTGAAACATCGGCCCTTCCGGGCGCCGTCCCGGCTCAGTCGCGCGCTGCCCACCACTCCTTGAGCGCGGCGACGGCCTGGTCGTGCTCCATCGGACCGTTCTCCAGCCGGAGCTCAAGAAGGAACTTGTACGCCTGACCGATGGCCGGCCCGGGCCCGATGCCCAGGATCTCCTGGATCTGGTTGCCGTCGAGATCGGGACGGATCGAGTCCAGCTCCTCCTGCTCCTGGAGCTGGGCGATCCGCGTCTCAAGACCGTCGTAGGTCCGGGAGAGCGCTGCCGCCTTGCGCTTGTTGCGCGTGGTGCAGTCCGAGCGGGTCAGCTTGTGCAGGCGCGAGAGCAGCGGCCCTCCGTCGCGGACGTAGCGACGCACGGCCGAGTCGGTCCACTCGCCGCTCCCGTAGCCGTGGAAGCGCAGGTGCAGCTCCACGAGACGCGAGACGTCCTTGATCATCTCGTTGGAGTACTTGAGCGCGGTCATGCGCTTCTTGGTCATCTTCGCGCCGACCACCTCGTGGTGGTGGAAGGAGACCCGGCCGTCCTTCTCGAAGCGGCGGGTGCGCGGCTTGCCGATGTCGTGGAGCAGGGCGGCGAGCCTCAGCACCAGATCGGGTCCGTCCTCCTCCAGGTCGATCGCCTGCTCGAGGACGATCAGGGAGTGCTCGTAGACGTCCTTGTGCCGGTGGTGCTCGTCGCTCTCCAGCCGCAGGGCGGGAAGCTCGGGCATCACGTGCTCGGCGAGACCCGTGTCCACGAGGAGCCCGAGGCCCTTGCGGGGGTGAGCCGAGAGCAGCAGCTTGTTGAGCTCCTCACGGACGCGCTCGGCGGAGACGATCTCGATCCGGCCCGACATCTCCTTCATGGCCGTCACGACCTCGGGGGCGACCTCGAAGTCCAGCTGTGCGGCGAACCGCGCGGCCCGCATCATGCGCAGGGGGTCGTCGGAGAAGGACTCCTCCGGCGTACCCGGTGTGCGCAGCACCCGGGCGGCCAGGTCCTCAAGACCGCCGTACGGGTCGATGAACTCCTTCTCGGGGAGCGCCACGGCCATGGCGTTGACGGTGAAGTCACGCCGGACGAGGTCCTCGTCGATGGAGTCGCCGTAGGAGACCTCGGGCTTCCGGGAGGTCCGGTCGTACGCCTCGGAGCGGTACGTGGTGACCTCGACCTGGTAGCCCGCCTTCTGGCAACCGACGGTGCCGAAGGCGATGCCGACCTCCCACACCGCGTCGGCCCACGGGCGGACGATCTTCAGTACGTCCTCGGGGCGGGCGTCGGTGGTGAAGTCCAGGTCGTTGCCGAGCCGGCCGAGCAACGCGTCCCGCACCGAGCCGCCGACCAGCGCGAGGCTGAACCCGGCGTCCTGGAAACGGCGGGCGAGGTCGTCGGCGACGGGGGACACACGCAGCAGTTCACTGACCGCGCGGCGTTGCACCTGGCTCAGTGCAGTCGGGGTGTCTTCGTTGGCGTTCGGCACAACAGAAAAGGGTACGTGCCCCGGCTCACCCTGACGTCCCCGTTTATCGCCCGGGCGCCCGGCACGGACCGGTCGAAGATCGCCTGGAGCAGTCCCCGGCACTTGCCCCCAGCGTGCCTCGTTACCATGCCTGGACACAGCAACCGGGAACCACCGATTCCTGTGTCACCACAGACAACGACGAGGACGGGCGAACGCGTGGCCGAGGCGGCAGACATCCAGGGAACCAGTCCCTCACCTGCCCGCCGATGGCTGCGGCGCACGATCACCGTCGCCTTCGGCGCGCCGCTCCTCGCCGGCCTGCTCCAGGGCCCGGTCACCGCCGCCCCGGCGACCGCCACCGAGGACGTCGGCGGCTCCAGGACCGTCGATGTGGCACTCGACACGCTCGCCCCGAGCGCTCCGGTCGAGGGCGACACCGTCACGATCACCGGCACGGTGACCAACCGCGGCAAGAAGGCCGTCACCGACGCGACCGTGAACCTGCGCGTCGGACCGAGGATGACGAGCCGCAGCGAGATCGAGCAGGTCGCGGGGCGTACCGGCTTCCGGAACGACAGCGACCCCGCTCCCCTCGACGGCGCCCCCAAGGTCAAGATCCCCCGGCTCGGCGCCGGCCTCAGCAGCGACTTCTCGATGTCCGTCCCCGTCTCCGAGCTCGGGCTCGACGAGGAGGGCGTCTACCAGCTGGGCGTCTCCCTCACCGGGCAGACCTCCGACCGGCAGTACGACCGGGTGCTCGGCATCGAGCGGACCTTCCTGCCGTACCAGCCCGAGGCCGCCGAGAAGAAGACCCAGCTCACCTACCTCTGGCCGCTGATCGCCTCGGCGCACGTCTCCGCGCAGACGGCCACGGACGACCAGCAGACCCCGGTCTTCCAGGACGACGACCTGGCGGACGAGCTGCGTCCGGGCGGTCGCCTGGACCAGCTGGTCTCGCTGGGCAAGGACCTTCCGGTCACCTGGGTGGTCGACCCGGACCTCCTGGCCTCCGTCGACGCCATGGCGAACGGCTACCGCGTCAAGGACGGCGACCGGGACGTCCCCGGCAGGAACCAGGCTCTCGCCGAGCGGTGGCTGGACGCGCTGGAGAAGGCGGTCCAGGGCAACAAGGTCGTCGCCCTGCCCTTCGCCGACCCCGACCTGGCCTCGCTCGCCCACCGGGGCAAGGACGTCCCCGGCTCCCTCGGACACCTCCAGTCGGCGACCTCCCTGGCCGGCATGACGGTCGAGACCGTCCTCCACGTGCAGGCGTCCACCGACTTCGCCTGGCCCGTCGACGGAGCCGTCGACCCCGCCATCGCGGCCGTCGCCACCTCCGCCGGCGCCGACAAGGTGATCGCCCGCAGCGACAGCGTCCGCGACGACCTTCCCTACACCGCCACGGCCGCCCGCCCCCTCGGCAACGGCAGCACCACGGCCGTGGTGAGCGACGCGCTCCTGTCCACCGCCTTCGAAGGGGACATGGTCCGCGCCGAGAACTCCACGCTCGCGGTCCAGGAGTTCCTCGCCCAGTCCCTCGCGGTCACCCTGGAGCAGCCGGAGGACCAGCGGAGCATCGTGGTCGCCCCGCAGCGGATGCCGACCACGGCCCAGGCCCAGGCCATGGCGACCGCCCTGGAGGGCCTCTCCGGGCGGCGCTGGACCCAGCCGAGCGACCTCCTCGCGGCCGCCGCCGCCAAGCCGGACCCGGACGCCTCCACCACGGTGCCGAGCAGCTCCCGCTACCCGAAGAAGCTGCGGGACCACGAGCTCCCGGTCCAGGCCTTCCGTGACATGAAGTCCACGCGGGACGAGCTGGACGACTTCAAGGTCGTCCTGACCCAGCCGGAACGCGTCGTGACGCCGTTCGGCAACGCGATCGACCGCGAGATGTCGACCTCCTGGCGCGGTGAGGCCCGGGCGGCCGCGATCTACCGGAACAGCGTCCTGGACTACCTCCAGAGCCTCACCAAGGGCGTCCAGCTCGTCGACAAGTCGGACCTCACGCTCTCCGGCCGCAGCGCGACGATCCCCGTGACCGTCCAGAACAAGCTGCTCCAGGACGTGGACCATCTGGTGCTGCGCCTCACCTCCGCCAACAAGAACCGGCTCGAGCTGGACGGCGACGGCTACCAAGAGCTCCCGGTGAAGGTCGGCGGCGGACACAGCCAGTCGGTGAAGTTCACCGCCTCGGCGAACGTCAACGGCCAGGTGCCGATGACGGCCCAGCTCTACACGCAGGACGGCACCCCGTACGGGCAGCCGATGAACTTCACCGTGAAGGTCTCCGAGATCACTCCCACGGTGATGCTCGTGATCGCCGGCGGTGTGCTCCTGCTCGTCCTCGCCGGTGTCCGCATGTACAGCCAGCGCAAGCGGGTGGCCGCCCGGAACGCCGAGGCCGAGGCGGCGGAGGCGGCGGAGACCGCCGGGGACGACGCCGACTCCGAGCCCGGCCAGGACGGGCCCGGCGAGGAGGAAGCCCGCGGGGACGAACCCGGGCAGCCGAGTGACCTGACACCGGACACCGGGCCCGAAAGCGGCGACCCGTCGGGCCCGGGTGAGAAAGTGGACCGTTGAGCGATGTCGTGGCCGGTCGGCCGGGGACGATGAGGTGGGGCAGATGAACGCGCCGTACGACGGTGACCGCGGCCAGGGCGCGGGCGGCCCGGCGCCGTCCGGTGGGACGCCCGTGGCGCCTCCCGGTGCCGGCCACCCGCCGGTGCCGCCCCCGCACCAGGGCGCCCCTGCCCCGCAGGGACAGGACCCCTACGCGCAGAACCCGCAGGGACAGGACCCCTACGCGCAGGAGCGCCAGGGGCAGGCTCCGTATGCGCAGGACCGTCAGGGCGAGGACCCTTACGCCCAGGACCCGTACGTCCAGGACGCCTACGCCCACGACCCGTACCGGGCGCAGGACATGTCCGCGCAGGACCCGGTGACCGAGGCGCTCTACGACCGCGCCGCGCACCCGCCGCCCCCGCCCGGCACCTACCAGGACCCGCACGCGCTGTACCAGCAGCCCGCCGCGCCGCAGCACGCCCCCGACCCGCGGGTGTGGGCGCAGACCCCGGCGCCCGAGCCGGACGGCCCCTCGCGCCACCTGCCGTACGGCGACGACGCGCGCTCGGTCCAGTTCACCGGGGTCGACGACCTGGTGACCCGGGCCGGCGAGGAGACGCCCGAGCCGGACGCGTTCGCGCACCTCTACCGGGACCAGCAGGCGCCCGGCCAGGTGCCCCAGCCCGCCCCGGAGCCGGACCCGCTGCCCGCGCCCGCCCCGAAGAAGTCCGGCCGTGCCTCCGGGCTGCTCAAGTCGAGCGCGGTGATGGCGGCCGGCACCCTGGTGTCCCGGCTGACCGGCTTCGTCCGCAGCCTGGTGATCACCGGCGCGCTCGGCGCGGCCCTGCTCGGTGACACCTTCACGATCGCCTACACCCTGCCGACGATGATCTACATCCTCACCGTCGGCGGTGGCCTCAACTCGGTCTTCGTCCCCCAGCTCGTGCGCTCGATGAAGAACGACGAGGACGGCGGCGAGGCCTACGCCAACCGCCTGCTCACCCTGGTCATGGTGGCGCTCGGCCTCATCGTGGCCCTGGCCGTCTTCGCGGCGCCGCTGCTGATCCGGCTGATGTCGAACACCATCGCCGACGACGCCGCGGCCAACAGCGTGGCCGTGACCTTCGCCCGCTACTGCCTGCCCACGATCTTCTTCATGGGCGTGCACGTGGTGATGGGCCAGATCCTCAACGCGCGGGGCAAGTTCGGCGCGATGATGTGGACCCCGGTCCTCAACAACATCGTCATGATCGTCACCTTCGGCCTGTTCATCTGGGTCTACGGCACCTCCGCCGAGTCCCACATGGGCGTGCAGACCATCCCGGACGAGGGCATCCGCCTCCTCGGCATCGGCACCCTGCTCGGCCTCGTGGTCCAGGCGCTCGCGATGATCCCGTACCTGCGCGAGACGGGCTTCCGCTTCCGTCCCCGCTTCGACTGGAAGGGCCACGGGCTCGGCAAGACGGTCAAGCTGGCCAAGTGGACCGTGCTCTTCGTCCTCGCCAACCAGGCGGGCGTCCTGGTCGTCACCCAGCTCGCCACCGCCGCCGGTGAGGAGTCCGGGAGGAACGGTGCCGGCTTCCTCGCCTACTCCAACGCCCAGCTGATCTGGGGCATGCCGCAGGCCATCATCACGGTCTCCGTCATGGCCGCGCTGCTGCCGCGGATCTCCCGCGCCGCCCACGACGACGACCCCGGCGCCGTCCGGGACGACATCTCGCAGGGCCTGCGGAACTCGGCCGTCGCGATCGTCCCGGTCGCCTTCGCCTTCCTGGCGCTCGGCGTCCCGATGTGCACCCTGCTCTACGCCTCCAGCGGCATCGAGGCCGCCCAGGGCATGGGCTTCATCCTGATGGCCTTCGGCCTCGGCCTGATCCCGTACTCCGTCCAGTACGTCGTGCTCCGCGGCTTCTACGCCTACGAGGACACCCGGACGCCGTTCTACAACACGGTGATCGTCGCCGCCGTCAACGCGGCCGCCTCGGCGGTCTGTTACGTCGTCCTGCCCGCCCAGTGGGCGGTCGTCGGCATGGCTGCCTCGTACGGGCTCGCCTACGCCGTCGGTGTCGGCATCGCCTGGCGCCGGCTCAGCAAGCGCCTCGGGGGCGACCTGGACGGCACCCACGTGCTGCGGACCTACGCGCGGCTCTGCATGGCCTCCGTGCCCGCCGCGATCGTCGCCGGCGCCGTCGGGTTCGGCCTGCTGAAGCTGCTCGGCGAGGGCGCCCTCGGCTCGCTCGTCGCCCTCGCGGTCGGCGGGGCGGTGCTCCTCGGCGTCTTCTTCGTCGCGGCGAAGCGCATGCGGATCGCGGAGCTGAACGCCCTGGTCGGCATGGTCCGCGGACGCCTGGGACGCTGAACGGGGCGGTCCCGCACAACCATCGGCGGGGGCCGTGTGTCGTGCATAGGGCCGGACTGTGGGCACAATTGGCTTGGCTGTTGGATGTGGCACAACGGATGGGGAGGCAGGAACGACGGTGGCGGAACGTAGCACGGCTGCCGTCGACGTGGCCGACAACAGCGGTGACGACCCGCTGACCGCCAAGGCGGACACGGCCGCGACCGACGGGGTGGCGGAAGAGCAGAAGACGGCGGAGAAGACCGCTGAGGCCACGGAGAACAAGACGGTCGAACGACAGGGCGGCGAGCAGCCCTCCATCGCGGCGCCCGAACTGCACAGCGGCCACAAGCTGGCCAGACGCTACCGGCTGGAGGAGTGCGTCACCCGTCTGGACGGGTTCAGCAGCTGGCGTGCCGTCGACGAGAAGCTGCGCCGCGCGGTCGGGGTCCACCTGCTGCCGGCCGACCACCCCCGAGCCCGGTCGGTGCTTGCCGCGGCCCGCTCCTCGGCCCTCCTCGGCGACCCCCGGTTCGTCCAGGTCCTCGACGCCGTCGAGGAGAACGACCTCGTGTACGTCGTGCACGAGTGGCTGCCGGACTCCACCGAGCTGACCGCGCTGCTCGCGGCCGGCCCCCTGGAGCCGCACGACGCCTATCAGCTCGTCAGCCAGGTCTCCCAGGCCATGGCCGCCGCGCACCGCGAGGGCCTCGCCCACCTCCGGCTCACGCCGAGCGCCGTCCTGCGCAGCTCCACCGGCCAGTACCGGATCCGCGGCCTGGCCGTGAACGCCGCCCTGCGCGGCATCACCGCCGAGCGTCCGCAGCGCACCGACACCGAGGCCATCGGCGCCCTGCTGTACGCCGCGCTCACCCAGCGCTGGCCGTACGACAGCGACGCCTACGGGCTCTCCGGGCTTCCCAAGGGCGTCGGACTGCTGCCGCCGGACCAGGTCCGTGCCGGCGTCCACCGTGGCCTCTCCGAGATCGCCATGCGCGCGCTCGCCAACGACGGGGCAACCGCCTCGCGTCAGGAGCCGCCCTGCACCACTCCGGACGAGCTGGCCAAGGCCGTGGCGGCGATGCCCCGCGTCAAGCCGCCGGAGCCCGCGTTCACCGCGCCGCCCGAGTACCAGCACACGACCTACCAGCAGGGCACCTACGGACGCCCCCAGCCGCGTCCCCCGGTCACCCAGCCGGTCGTCGTCCCGCCGGCCCCGCTGGAGAGCCGTACGGGCAAGGCGCTGAAGTGGGCCGTCTCGGCACTGCTGATCGCCGCGCTCGGCCTCGGCAGCTGGCAGATCGCGAACCGGCTGCTCGCACCGGAGTCCAAGGACGAGACGCCGATAGTGCACCCCTCGGTCGACGAGAAGCCCGCGCCGCCGAAGCCGATCGCCATCTCGTCCGCCCAGGACTTCGACCCGCCCCCCGGGGGCAACGGCGAGGAGTACCCGGAGTCCGTGCCGAACGTCTACGACGGCGATCCGAGCACCTTCTGGCACACCAAGAACTACACCACCGCGAACTTCGGCAACCTGAAGACCGGCGTCGGGATCGTGCTGGACCTGGGCTCGTCCCAGAAGGTCAGGGAGGTCGACCTGTCGCTCGTGGGACGCACCTCGGTGGAGATCCGCACGGCGCCCGACGGAACCTCCTCGGTGCCGTCCACGGCCGACGGGTTCACCACCCAGGCATCCGACGCCGGCAGCGATCTGAAGCTGAAGCTCACCAAGCCGGTCACGACCCGCTACGTTCTGGTCTGGCTGACGGAGCTGCCCCTCACCGAGGGCGAGTTCCGCGGCCAGCTGACCGAAGTCAAGGTCATGGGCTGACGACCACAGGGGAGGGGGCTCACCGTTGGACCGTCCGATAGACGCAGTGGACGACCGGGAACTCCTGGCACGTCATGTCGCCGGGGACCCCGATGCCTTCGGTGAGCTCGTGCGGCGTCATCGCGACCGGCTGTGGGCGGTGGCGCTGCGGACGCTGGGGGACCGCGAGGAGGCCGCTGACGCCGTCCAGGACGCTCTGATCTCCGCCTTCCGGGCCGCCCACACCTTCCGCGGCCAGTCGGCCGTCACGACCTGGCTCCACCGCATCACGGTGAACGCCTGCATCGACCGTGCCCGCAAGACCGCCTCTCGCAAGACCTCGTCCGTCGACGACACCGACCGCTTCGAGCAGCTCCTCGAACCCCACGAGTCCGCCGAGGCTCCCGCCGAGCGCCAGGACCTCCACCGGGAGCTGCTGGCCGCGCTCGCCACCCTTCCTCCGGACCAGCGGGCCGCCCTCGTCCTGGTCGACATGCAGGGATACCCCGTCGCCGAGGCGGCCCGTATCCTCGGCGTCCCCACCGGGACCGTGAAGAGCCGCTGCGCACGCGGACGGGCACGCCTCCTTCCGATGGTCACTCATCTGCGCGCCGACACCGTGGGTAACGAGGCCGCCGAAGGGGGAAGGAACCGGACGCCGGGGACATCCGTCCCACCGGTGCCGGGGCCGACGGATACCGGACCGACAGATCCAGCTGCTGTGAAGGGCGGAGGTGGGCGCACGTGACTTCCACGGCCGGCAGGGCCGACACCACACAGCACCCGGACGTCTCGGAGATCTCCGATCTGACCGAGGGGCTGCTCCCGCCGTCCCGCTCGGCAGCCGTACGGCGGCATCTGGACGGCTGCGCCCTCTGCGCGGACGTGCGGTCCTCCCTGGAGGAGATCAGGGGCCTCCTCGGGACCCTGCCGGGGCCGCCCCGCATGCCCGCCGAGATCGCCGGGCGGATCGACGCCGCCCTGGCGGCCGAAGCCCTCCTCAACGCGACCTCCCCGGAACACGACACCCCTGTTTCACGTGAAACGTCGCGCTCTGCGGCCGAGACCGCCCCTCCCGCATCGCCCTCCCCTGCCGCGGACCGCCCCGCCGGACGCCCCCGGGCCGCCACCGGCCCCGGACGCCCCGGAAAGCCCCGCCGCCGCCGGATCGCGCTGCTCTCCACGATCGGTGCCGCCTTCGGAGCCGTGGTCCTCGGAACGAGCCTGTATCTCAGCCAGACGGGCAACCTGACCGCCGGCAGCGCGGAGCAGGGAGCCAAGAAGGCAGACGCCGTCGCCAGCGCCCCCCTCAGCCCCTTCTCCGGTGCACCCGTCGAGGACCGCGTCCATGCCCTCCTCAGCGAGAAGCCCGCACCCAAGACCCCCCAGGGAGTCGGGCCCGAATCCCTGTCCGCCCAGACCGGTGGTGAGACGCCCCAACGCAGCAAGGACGCCACCGTTCCCGGCTGTGTCCTGGCCGGCACCGGCCGCAGCGACGGGGTGCTCGGCTACGAGCGCGGCGAGTACCAGGGAACAGCCGCCTATCTGCTCGTCCTGACGGATCCGGCGGACAGCACCCGCGTCCAGGCCTACGTGCTCGACGCCTCCTGTGCCGACCGGCCGACGGAAAGTGGAAGCCCGGCCGCCGATCTGCTGCTCAGCCGAACGTACCCGCGCTCCTGACCTCTCTCCCCGCACGAGCTTGTGCCGCGCGGCAATCTCGGGAATGCACGCCCCTTAGGATCCGTTGGGTGGGGTGAGAGCGACGACAAGCGCCCCCGTAGGCAGTGGCAGTCTGCAGAGACGAGGAAGAAACCCGTGAGCGACGTCCGTAACGTGATCATCATCGGCTCCGGTCCCGCGGGTTACACCGCCGCGCTCTACACGGCCCGAGCGTCGCTGAACCCCCTGGTCTTCGAGGGTGCCGTCACCGCTGGTGGCGCCCTCATGAACACCACCGAGGTCGAGAACTTCCCCGGCTTCCGTGACGGGATCATGGGCCCGGACCTGATGGACAACATGCGGGCCCAGGCCGAGCGCTTCGGCGCCGAGCTGGTCCCCGACGACGTCATCGCCGTGGACCTGACCGGTGAGATCAAGACCGTCACCGACACCGCCGGCACCGTGCACCGCGCGAAGGCCGTGATCGTCACCACCGGCTCCCAGCACCGCAAGCTCGGCCTCCCCAACGAGGACGCGCTCTCCGGCCGCGGTGTCTCCTGGTGCGCCACCTGCGACGGGTTCTTCTTCAAGGACCAGGACATCGCCGTCGTCGGCGGCGGCGACACCGCGATCGAGGAGGCCACCTTCCTCTCGCGCTTCGCCAAGTCCGTCACGATCGTCCACCGCCGGGACACCCTGCGCGCCTCCAAGGCCATGCAGGAGCGCGCCTTCGCCGACCCGAAGATCTCGTTCGCCTGGGACAGCGAGGTCGCCGAGATCCACGGCGAGCAGAAGCTCAGCGGTCTGACCCTGCGCGACACGAAGACCGGCGAGACCCGCGAGCTCCCCGTCACCGGCCTCTTCATCGCCGTCGGCCACGACCCGCGCACCGAGCTCTTCAAGGGCCAGCTGGACCTGGACGACGAGGGCTACCTCAAGGTCGCCGCGCCGTCGACGCGCACGAACCTCACAGGTGTCTTCGGCGCCGGTGACGTCGTCGACCACACCTACCGCCAGGCCATCACGGCCGCCGGTACCGGTTGCTCCGCCGCGCTCGACGCCGAGCGCTTCCTGGCCGCCCTCGCCGACAGCGAGAAGCTGGCCGAGACCCCCGCGGTCTGACCCCCGTCTTTCCTCACGACAACCCCGCGAATAAGGAGGCCGCCGTGGCCGGCGCCCTGAAGAACGTGACCGACGCAAACTTCGACGAGGTCGTCCTCAACAGCGACAAGCCCGTCCTGGTGGACTTCTGGGCTGCCTGGTGCGGCCCGTGCCGTCAGATCGCCCCGTCGCTGGAGGCCATCGCCAAGGAGCAGGACGCCGTCGAGATCGTGAAGCTCAACATCGACGAGAACCCGGCCACGGCTGCCAAGTACGGCGTCATGTCCATCCCGACGCTCAACGTCTACCAGGGCGGCGAGGTCGTGAAGACCATCGTCGGCGCCAAGCCGAAGGCCGCCATCCTGCGCGACCTGGACCCCTTCATCGGCGACGCGTCCAAGGCCTGACACCCGCCGCTTGTTTCACGTGAAACGGCCCGTCCCCGTCAGGGGGCGGGCCGTTTCCCATGTCTCCGGAGCTACAGGGGCCGCAGGATGGGCTCCTTCTGCACGGCGCCGAGCAGGCGGTCCAGGGCCATTTCGACGTCCTCCTTCCAGGAGAGCGTCGTCCTGAGCTCCAGCCTCAGCCGGGGGAAGGCATGGTGCGGGCGGACGGTCTTGAAGCCCACCGCGAGGAGATGCTCGGCCGGCAGCACACAGGCCGGCTCCTTCCACCGGGCGTCCCCGAACGCCTCGATCGCCTTGAAGCCCCGCCGCATCACGTCCTTGGCCACGGTCTGCACCATCACCCGCCCCAGGCCCTGCCCCTGATACCCCGGCATGATCCACGCCGTCATCAACTGGACGGAGTCCGCCGCCACGGGGCTCGTCGGGAAGGCCGTCGAACGCGGCACATAGGCCGGGGGAGCGTAGAGGACGTAACCGACCGGCACCTCGTCGACATAGACCACCCGGCCGCAGGAACCCCACTCCAGGAGAACGGCCGAGATCCAGGCCTCCTTCTCCAGCTCCGGGCGGCCCGCCTTCACCGCCGCCTCGCCGCTGACCGGGTCGAGCTCCCAGAACACACAGGAGCGACACCGCTTGGGCAGATCCGGAAGGTTGTCCAGCGTGAGCGGTACGAGCCGACGCCCCACGGCAGCTCCTCGTTTCCCTTGCCATCGAGCACGGATACGCCTCTCGGAATCGTATCGATCGGGCGATCGGGGCGATACCGCTCACAGGCAAAGGGCGGGCCGTGTTCCGGTGAAGACCGGAGCACGGCCCGCCCTCGGCGGCCTCGGCGAGGAGGTCAGCCCTCGGCGTTCCTGCGGTCCATGACCCGCCCCTCGCCGGGGGCCAGGGTCGTGAGGATCCGCTCCAGATCGTCCATCGAGGCGAACTCGACGACGATCTTGCCCTTCTTCTGCCCCAGGTCGACCTTCACCCGCGTCTCGAAGCGGTCCGAGAGCCGGGAGGCGAGGTCCGTGAGCGCGGGCGAGACCCGGGCACCGGCACGCGGGCCCTTCGGCTTGACCGCCGACGCCGGCTCCTCGGAGCCCATGAGGCTCACGATCTCCTCGACGCTCCGCACCGAGAGGCCTTCGGAGACGATCCGGTACGCCAGCTTGTCCTGGGCGTCCGGGTCCTCCACGCCGAGCAGGGCCCGCGCATGGCCGGCGGAGAGCACTCCGGCGGCGACCCGGCGCTGCACCGGAAGGGAGAGCCGCAGCAGACGCAGCGTGTTGGAGATCTGCGGGCGGGACCGCCCGATCCGCTCCGCGAGCTGGTCGTGCGTGCAGCCGAAGTCCTTCAGCAGCTGCTCGTAGGCGTGGGCCTCCTCGATCGCGTTCAGCTGGGCCCGGTGGAGGTTCTCCAGGAGCGCGTCCAGGAGCATCTTCTCGTCGTCGGTGTCCCGGACGATCGCCGGAATCCGCTCCAGACCGGCCGTCGTCGAAGCCCGCAGACGACGCTCGCCCATGACGAGCTCGTAGCGGTCGGCCTCGATCTTGCGCACGACCACGGGCTGGAGCAGACCGACCTCCTTGATGGAGGTGACGAGCTCCGCCAGCGCGTCCTCGTCGAAGACCTCACGGGGCTGGTGCCGGTTGGGGACGATCGCGTCGATCGGCAGCTCGGTGAAGTAGGCGCCGACCGGAGGCTCCGGCAGAGCCACCGGCGCCGGTTCGTTCCACGCCGGGCTCGACTCCGGGGCCTGCGGGCTCTGCGGCAGCGTCGCCAGCTTCGCGGCGGCCACGCCTCGCTCCACCTGCCGTTCCTGGGGAGCAGCGGGGATCAGCGCACCGAGTCCACGCCCCAACCCCCTACGTCGCTCACTCACTGGATCCCCTCCGACATGCTGCGCTGGTTGTTCTGGTGCCCGACATGGGCGTGCTGCGGGTCGTAGTGCACGGCGACCCCCCGCAGGGCGATCTCACGGGCCGCTTCGAGATACGACAGGGCGCCGCTGGAGCCCGGGTCGTAGGTGAGGACCGTCTGGCCGTAGCTCGGCGCCTCCGAGATGCGGACGGACCGCGGAATGCTGGTCCGCAGCACCTCCTCGGCGAAGTGGGTGCGCACCTCGTCGGCGACCTGGGAGGCGAGCCTCGTCCTGCCGTCGTACATGGTGAGCAGAATCGTCGAGACGTGGAGTGCCGGGTTGAGGTGCCCTCGCACCAGCTCGACGTTCCGCAGGAGCTGCCCGAGCCCCTCCAGCGCGTAGTACTCGCACTGGATCGGGATCAGGACCTCCGCGCCCGCCACCATGGCGTTGACCGTGAGGAGGCCGAGCGAGGGCGGGCAGTCGATCAGGATGTAGTCCAGCGGCTGCTCATAGGCCTGGATCGCACGCTGCAGGCGGCTCTCACGCGCCACCAGGGACACCAGCTCGATCTCCGCACCGGCGAGATCGATGGTGGCGGGGGCGCAGAACAGGCCCTCGACGTCCTTGACCGGCTGCACCACACCGGAGAGCGGCTTGCTGTCCACCAGGACGTCGTAGATCGAAGGGACCTCGGCGTGGTGGTCGATGCCGAGCGCCGTGGAGGCGTTGCCCTGCGGGTCCAGGTCGATGACCAGGACACGAGCGCCGTGCAGCGCCAGGGAGGCGGCAAGGTTGACCGTCGTGGTCGTCTTGCCGACGCCGCCCTTCTGGTTGGCGACCACCATGACGCGCGTCTGGGCCGGGCGGGGAAGTCCCTCACCGGCACGACCCAGCGCCTCTACTGCCAGCTGGGCAGCACGACCGATGGGGGTGTCGTCCATCGGGGGCGGTGTTTCACGTGAAACATCCTCCCCCACCGATTCGGTTCGGGGACCGGGGACCGGATCGGTCATCGGTCCCGCGATGTTGGCGTCGGACCGCAAGGATTCACTCTCCTCGGCTTCAGGCTCGCGATGAGGAGAGCCTGCCATGCTTTCGGGGTCGTGAACCAGCGAGGTAGGTGGTTCTGTGGGTGAATCCACCTCTGTGGACAACTCCGTAACCCTCACGGGTGGCTTCACGCGGGGTCTACGGTCCCGGGGCGTGGCAGCCGCGCGACCGCGGCTGATGATCCCCTGCAGCAGGGAGCGACGTTTCACGTGAAACACGATGCCTCTGCCGCCCGGCCGGGACCGTTCGACACTCCGAAATGGTACGTATGGGACGCTCAGCGGCGCCGGCGGGTCTTGCTCGTCCGTGCGGCCTTGGCCCGCTTGGCCGCGAACCGCACACCGCCGGGGCTCTCCCCGACCTCCACCCGCACGACCGTGGAGAGCGGATCGACGATGCCCTCGCCCACCTGGAGCACCGAGGCCTCCACCACACCGAGCCGGGAGAGCGCGGCGCGAGCACCGTCGATCTCCTCCTGTGCCGTGTCGCCCTTGAGCGCCAGCATCTCTCCGTACGGTCGCAGCAGGGGAACGCCCCAGCCGGCCAGCCGGTCGAGGGGGGCCACCGCGCGGGCGGTCACCACGTGCACCGGCGTGATCTTGCCAAGCATCTCCTCCGCACGCCCCCTGACCACGGTGACGTGGTCGAGGCCGAGCAGCTCGACGACCTCCTGGAGGAAGTTCGTCCGGCGCAGGAGCGGCTCCAGGAGCGTGATCTTCAGATCGGGCCGGACCAGGGCCAGGGGGATACCCGGCAGCCCGGCGCCCGAGCCCACGTCGCAGACGGTCACACCCTCGGGGACGACCTCCGAGAGGACGGCGCAGTTCAGCAGGTGACGCTCCCAGAGACGCGGGACCTCGCGCGGGCCGATCAGGCCGCGCTTCACACCCGCGTCCGCGAGCAGCTCCGCGTACCGCACGGCCTCCGGGAAGTACTCACCGAAGACTGTCCGCGCCTGCTCCGGCGCCTCGGGGAGCTCCGCTGCCTCCGTCACGGGAACCGTCCTTCCGTACCGCACGCCTCGCGTGCGCGCGCACTGTGGTGGCTGAGTATCAAGGCTGACAAAGATCGGCCCCGCCTGCGAGCAGACGGGGCCGAGACTACGTGAGGGGTCAGGCCGGGAGCACGACGACGAAGCGCTGCGGCTCCTCGCCCTCGGACTCGCTGCGCAGACCGGCGGCGGCGATCGCGTCGTGCACGACCTTGCGCTCGAACGGCGTCATCGGGTCCAGCTTGACCGGCTGGCCGGTGGACTTCACCTCGGTGGCGGCCTTGGCGCCCAGCTCGGCGAGCTCGGCGCGCTTCTTGGCCCGGAAGCCGGCGATGTCGAGCATCAGGCGGCTGCGGTCACCGGTCTCGCGGTGCACGGCGAGACGGGTCAGCTCCTGGAGGGCCTCCAGGACCTCGCCGTCGCGGCCCACGAGCTTCTGCAGGTCGCGGCTGCTGGAGTCGCTGATGATCGAGACCGCGGCCCGGTCCGCCTCGACGTCCATGTCGATGTCGCCGTCGAGGTCGGCGATGTCGAGCAGGCCCTCGAGGTAGTCGGCCGCGATCTCACCCTCCTGCTCCAGGCGGGTCAGGGTGTCGCCACCCTCGGCGGCGGCGGAGGTGGTGCCTTCCGTCACGGATGGACTCCTTCTTGCTTCGTGGAGGCTTACTTCTTGGAGGACGGGTGCTTGGGCCGCTGCTGGCCCTTGCGCTGCCCCTGGCCGGACTTGCCCTGTCGGGAGCCACCGGAGTTGGCACGGCTGCCGCGCTGAGGCTGGTCGCCCTGCGCCTCGCCCTTGGCCTCGGTCGCGGCCGGACCCTCGGGCTTCTTCTCGAGCGAGGTGGTCGCCTCTTCGGCGGCCTGCTCGGAGCCTTCCTCGGAGTCCTTCGCCGCGGGGTGCGGGGCTGCGGCGGCCTGGCGCTGGGCCTTGGTCTGGCGCTTGGGCTGCTGACGCCTGGCGGCGGCGCCCTCCGCCTCGGCCACGATCGTGTCGCTCTTGATCACGGTGCCGTCCGCCTGGGCGGCGAAGCCGGCCTTGGACAGGCCCACGAAGAAGCGGCGCTCGTTCTCGTTGCGGTCGCCGCCCTTGGCGACGATGACCTTGACGATGTTCTTCCGCCGACGGCCCTTGACCTCACCGCTGTGCGTGACGCTCTTCAGCAGGCGCTGGAGGTAGGCGTCCTGGGCCTTGCTGCCCGGGGTCGGGTTCTGGTTGATCACGTACATCTGCTGGCCCATGGTCCACACGTTGGTGGTCAGCCAGTAGACGAGGACACCGACGGGGAAGTTGATGCCCATGCCGGCGAAGATCAGCGGGAAGATGTACATGAGCATCTTCTGCTGCTGCATGTACGGGGTCTTCACCGAGAGGTCGACGTTCTTCATCATCAGCTGGCGCTGGGTGAAGAACTGCGAGGCCGACATCATGACGATCATGATCGCGGTGACGATCCGGACGTCGGTCAGCGAGGCACCGAGGGCCTCGACCTTCTCGGCGCTGTCCGTGAACTTCGCGGCCAGCGGCGCACCGAAGATGTGGGCCTGACGGGCGCTGGCGAGCAGGTCCTGGTTGATGACACCGATCGTCTGACCGTTGGCGATGCTGGAGAGCACGCGGTACAGGGCGAAGAAGAACGGCGACTGCGCCAGGATGGGAAGGCACGAGGAGAGCGGGTTGGTGCCCGTCTCCTTGTACAGCTTCATCATCTCTTCGGACTGACGCTGCTTGTCGCTCTTGTAGCGCTCCTGGATCGCCTTCATCTTCGGCTGGAGCGCCTGCATGTTCCGCGTCGACTTGATCTGCTTCACGAAAAGCGGGATCAGGCAGATACGGATCAGCACCACCAGGGACACGATGGACAGTCCCCAGGCCCAGCCCGTGTCGGGGCCGAAGATCGCCCCGTACATCGAATGGAACTGGACGATCACCCAGGAGACGGGTGTGGTGATGAAGCTGAACAGACTGGCAATCGTGTCCACTAATCAGGCTCCTTGAGCATTGGGCGAGGTCTCGGCGGCCGGGCTCGTCTCGGCGGGGGACCCGCCCTTGTCGCCGCGCAGCGCGTTCCGCAGCATCTCGTGCCAGCGGGGGTGCCTGCGCGGGGGGACGTGATCCACGCCGCCGGGCGACCACGGGTTGCACCGCAGGATGCGCCAGGCGGTCAGGGCCGTGCCCTTGATCGCGCCATGCCGGTCGATGGCCGTGAATCCGTAGTGGGAACACGACGGGTAGTACCGGCAGACGGGGCCCAGAAGAGGGCTGATCGTCCACTGGTACAGCTTGATGAGAGCCAGCAGCGGGTACTTCATCGCGCGCCCCCTCCCAGCAGCCGCTGGAGAGCGGCGTCCAGGTCTCGGGCCAGCTGTGCGTGGTCGGCGTCGCCGGCTCCGGGCAACGCCCGTACGACCACCAGGCTACCGGGGGGCAGCGCGGCAATGCGGTCGCGGACGAGATGGCGCAGGCGTCGCTTCACCTGGTTGCGTACCACCGCACCGCCAACGGCCTTGCTCACGACGAAACCCGCACGCGTCGGGGGAGCGCTCTCCCCAGGCGCGTGCGGGTCCGTTGCACCGCTGCGTAGGTGGACGACGAGGAGCGGGCGACCAGCCCGGCGACCTCGGCGTACCGCGGTTGCGAAGTCCTCGCGCCGCCTCAGCCGATTCTCGGTAGGCAGCACGTCATGACCTGATTAAGAGAATCAGGCGGACAGGCTCGAGCGACCCTTGGAACGGCGGTTCGCCAGGATGGCGCGGCCGGCGCGGGTACGCATGCGCAGGCGGAAGCCGTGGGTCTTCGCGCGACGACGGTTGTTCGGCTGGAAGGTGCGCTTGCTCACTCGGGGGCTCCAGAAATGATTCGTAGATGGCGGGACATCGCCTGGCTGTCACCGTGCGCCCACGAGTAGCTCGCAATACGCCCGAGTGCACCGCTACACGATCACTGACCGTGATCTTTGCCCATCGGAGGCAGGCGGCAGCAGCCATCGACAACTCGACCTGGGTACGGTACGCGCGGCTACGCCATCCGGTCAAACCGACTTGTCGCCACCTCCCATTGTGCACAGGCTGTGGACAACAACTTGAACCACGTCATCCGCCCCGACTACCGTGGACGGCCTCCACAATCTTTTTCCGTTCTGTCCTCACCTGTCCCGGGCGGACCCGTCCTCACGGACTCCGCCCCACCGTCCCCGAGAACCACACCATCGTGGGACCTGCGAGAAAGCGTGCCCTGTGGCTGACGTACCTGCCGATCTTGCCGCAGTGTGGCCACGCGTCCTCGAGCAGCTCCTCGCCGAGGGCCAGCAGGGCATCGAGCCCAAGGACAAGCAGTGGATCGAGCGCTGCCAGCCGCTCGCCCTGGTCGCCGACACCGCTCTGCTCGCCGTGCCCAACGAGTGGGGGAAGCGGGTCCTGGAGGGCCGGCTCGCCCCGCTGATCAGCGAGACGCTGAGCCGTGAGTGCGGCCGGCCGATCCGGATCGCGATCACCGTCGACGACTCCGTCGGCGAGCCGACGCCGCCGGCACCCCCGGTGCAGCAGCCCCGCTACGACGAGCGCGCGCAGCCCGAGCCGTACGAGAAGTACGACGGCTACGGCCACCGGCCGATGCCCGACGACGGGCTGCCCACCGCACGCCCCGCCTATCCGGACTACCAGCAGCAGCGGCCCGAGCCCGGTGCCTGGCCGCGCACCCAGGAGGACCTCTCCTGGCAGCAGCCGCGGCTCGGCGGCTACCAGGAGCGCGCCCCGTACACCGGTCCGAGCGGCCCGTCGGGTCCTGATCAGTCCCGGCCGAGCCGTTACGACGAGCCCGCCCGCGGATACGAGCAGCGGCCCGAGCGGGCCGAGCTGCCCGACCCGCAGAACCACGGTCCCCGTCCCGGTCCCCGCCCCGGCGGCCCGGTCCCCGGTCCCGGCGGGGTGCCGGGCGGCGGTCCCGGCTCCTCCTCCGGGCAGGGCGCGGGCGCCCCGGGCGAGCAGCACGCGCGGCTGAACCCCAAGTACCTCTTCGACACCTTCGTCATCGGTTCCTCGAACCGGTTCGCGCACGCGGCCGCCGTCGCGGTCGCCGAGGCGCCGGCGAAGGCGTACAACCCGCTCTTCATCTACGGGGAGTCGGGCCTCGGCAAGACCCACCTGCTGCACGCGATCGGACACTACGCGCGGAGCCTCTACCCGGGCACGCGCGTGCGGTACGTGAGCTCCGAGGAGTTCACCAACGAGTTCATCAACTCGATCCGCGACGGCAAGGGCGACGCGTTCCGCAAGCGCTACCGCGATGTGGACATCCTGCTGGTCGACGACATCCAGTTCCTGGCGAGCAAGGAGTCGACGCAGGAGGAGTTCTTCCACACCTTCAACACGCTCCACAACGCCAACAAGCAGATCGTGCTGTCCTCGGACCGGCCGCCCAAGCAGCTGGTGACCCTGGAGGACCGGCTCCGCAACCGCTTCGAGTGGGGCCTCACCACCGATGTGCAGCCGCCGGAGCTGGAGACGCGCATCGCGATCCTCCGCAAGAAGGCGGTGCAGGAGCAGCTCAACGCCCCGCCGGAGGTACTGGAGTTCATCGCCTCCCGGATCTCGCGGAACATCCGTGAGCTGGAGGGCGCGCTGATCCGGGTGACGGCCTTCGCGAGCCTCAACCGGCAGCCGGTGGACCTCGGACTGACCGAGATCGTCCTCAAGGACCTGATCCCCGGGGGCGAGGACAGCTCGCCGGAGATCACCGCTCCCGCGATCATGGCGGCCACGGCCGACTACTTCGGTCTGACGGTGGAGGACCTCTGTGGATCCTCGCGCAGCCGCGTCCTGGTGACGGCCCGGCAGATCGCCATGTACCTGTGCCGTGAGCTGACGGACCTGTCGCTGCCGAAGATCGGCGCGCAGTTCGGCGGCCGCGACCACACGACGGTGATGCACGCGGACCGGAAGATCCGTGCCCTGATGGCGGAGCGGCGCTCCATCTACAACCAGGTCACCGAGCTCACCAACCGCATCAAGAACGGCTGAGCCGGCCGCTGAGACCCCTCCGAAGGGCGCTCCGGGACACCTCCCGGGGCGCCCTTCGGCGTTCCCGGCTCTCCCCGGCCGTCCCCCACCGCCCCTGCCGTGTTCGATTACTCCGTTCCGGTGGCAGGTTCTCCACAGATTGGGGGATGATCTCCCGTCCACAGGGTGGGGACTGTCGAGTTATCCGGAACGTGTCCACAGGCAGGCCTGGTGACAGACCATCACCCCAGGTCAGACCCTTGTGGAATTGTTGGCAAACGATCTCCACAGCCTGTGGATGAATCTTTCGTCCACAGGGGGCCCGGAAGGTTGTCCACCGGCTGCCCACAGGGAGGGGTCGGTTGCCCACAGCTTCTCCACACCGCTGTCCACTGTTCGGCAACGAAACACCCCCGCTCACCGGCCCGAGTGAAAGCCGTCACACCAAGGGAGACGTTTGGGCTGTGGGGAACCTGGGGAAAGCTGGGGACAGCGCTGGGGAGAACTCCCCATGGCCTGTGTACCGGCTGTGCAGAACTTTCGGGTGTCCACAGAACACCCCAGTTGTCCACCGGTTCCACCCACAGGCTCGGTGGACAAAAAACTGGGCCTGACCTGCGAAAACGACGTTATCCACCGTTTCCACAGGCCCTACTACTACTCCCACATAGAGTTAGCCCGGAATTCGCTTCGAAGTGGGACCTGTGCACAACTCGGCGCCGGAGCCTCGACGCGCTCTCGTCTCGACTTGACCCCGAGCAGCACCGAGTGTCTGCGGCGTACGTCAGACTGGTTCCCGCAGTCGACGAAGAGCCAGCAACAAGCAGGAGGCGGTTCCGGTGAAGATCCGGGTGGAGCGCGACGTACTTGCCGAGGCGGTGGCCTGGGTGGCCCGCAGCCTCCCGGCCCGTCCGCCGGCGCCCGTGCTCGCGGGCCTTCTCCTGAAGGCCGAGGACGGCGCCCTGAGCTTCTCGAGCTTCGACTACGAGGTCTCGGCGCGGGTCTCGGTCGAGGCCGAGGTGGAGGAGGACGGCACCGTCCTCGTCTCCGGCCGCCTGCTCGCCGACATCTGCCGCGCCCTCCCCAACCGTCCGGTGGAGATCTCCACAGACGGTGTACGGGCGACCGTGGTCTGCGGCTCCTCCCGCTTCACCCTCCACACCCTGCCTGTGGAGGAGTACCCGGCGCTTCCCGAGATGCCCACCGCGACCGGCACCGTCCCCGGTGAGGTCTTCGCCTCCGCCGCCGCGCAGGTGGCCATCGCCGCCGGCCGTGACGACACGCTGCCCGTCCTCACCGGTGTGCGCATCGAGATCGAGGGCGACACGGTCACCCTGGCCTCCACCGACCGCTACCGCTTCGCGGTCCGCGAGTTCCTGTGGAAGCCGGAGTCCCCGGACGCCTCCGCGGTCGCCCTGGTGCCCGCGAAGACCCTCCTGGACACCGCCAAGGCGCTCACCAGCGGCGACACGGTGACCCTGGCGCTCTCGGGCTCCGGCAAGGGCGAGGGCCTCATCGGCTTCGAGGGCGCGGGCCGCCGCACCACCACCCGCCTCCTGGAGGGCGACCTCCCGAAGTACCGGACGCTCTTCCCGACCGAGTTCAACTCGATCGCGGTGATCGAGACCGCCCCCTTCGTGGAGGCCGTGAAGCGTGTGGCCCTGGTGGCCGAGCGCAACACCCCGGTCCGGCTCAGCTTCGAGCAGGGCGTGCTGATCCTGGAGGCCGGCTCCAGCGACGACGCACAGGCTGTGGAGCGTGTGGACGCCCAGCTGGACGGCGACGACATCTCGATCGCCTTCAACCCGACCTTCCTTCTCGACGGCCTGAGCGCGATCGACTCCCCGGTCGCCCAGCTCTCCTTCACGACCTCCACGAAGCCGGCGCTGCTGAGCGGCAAGCCCGCGCTCGACGCCGAGGCGGACGAGGCCTACAAGTACCTGATCATGCCGGTGCGGCTGAGCGGCTGAGACCCTCTGCCGGGGGTCCGGGGGTCGTCCCCCGGGTATCGCAGTATGCCGGTCCGACTGTCCGGTTGATCTCGTTCCGGGGGTCCGGGGACCGCCCCCGGGAGGACACGGCCGGGGGCATCGCCTGAGCGGCTGACCCCACAGGTGTGCACCGGGGTCCGGGCGTAGGCTCGGACCCGGGTAAACCGCACACGACGCTTAAGGAATCTCTGATGGAGCTCGGTCTCGTCGGTCTCGGCAAGATGGGCGGCAACATGCGCGAGCGCATCCGCCGCGCAGGCCACACCGTCATCGGATACGACCGCAACCCGGACCTCGCCGATGTCCACAGCCTCGAAGAGCTTGTGGGCAAGCTCAAGGGTCCGCGCGTCGTGTGGGTCATGGTTCCGGCCGGTGCCGCGACCCAGTCCACCATCGACGAGCTGGCGCAGCTGCTCTCCCCCGGCGACATCGTCGTGGACGGCGGGAACTCGCGCTGGACGGACGACGAGAAGCACGCCGAGGAGCTCGCCGCCAAGGGCATCGGCTTCGTCGACTGCGGCGTCTCCGGCGGCGTCTGGGGCCTGGAGAACGGCTACGCGCTGATGTACGGCGGCTCCGCCGAGGACGTGGCGAAGGTCCAGCCGATCTTCGACGCCCTCAAGCCCGAGGGCGAGTTCGGCTCGGTCCACGCGGGCAAGGTCGGCGCCGGCCACTTCGCGAAGATGGTCCACAACGGCATCGAGTACGCGATGATGCAGGCCTACGCCGAGGGCTGGGAGCTCCTGGAGAAGGTCGACTCCGTCACCGACGTGCGCGAGGTCTACCGCTCCTGGCAGGAGGGCACGGTCATCCGTTCCTGGCTGCTGGACCTCGCGGTGAACGCGCTGGACGAGGACGAGCACCTGGACCAGCTGCGGGGCTACGCGTCGGACTCCGGCGAGGGCCGGTGGACGGTCGAGGCCGCCATCGACAACGCCGTCCCGCTCCCGGCGATCACCGCTTCGCTGTTCGCGCGGTTCGCCTCCCGTCAGGACGACTCCCCGCAGATGAAGATGATCGCCGCGCTGCGCAACCAGTTCGGCGGCCACGCGGTCGAGACGAAGAAGTAATCCACAGGCTGTGCACCCCGCGGTGCGCAGCCGCCGGGGGAAGAAGGTCGGCGCCCACCATGCACGTCACGCATCTCTCGCTGGCCGACTTCCGCTCCTACGCCCGGGTCGAGGTCCCGCTCGACCCGGGCGTCACCGCTTTCGTGGGAGCGAACGGCCAGGGCAAGACCAATCTGGTCGAGGCCGTCGGCTATCTCGCGACCCTCGGCAGCCACCGCGTCGCCTCCGACGCCCCGCTCGTCCGGATGGGAGCGGAGCGCGCGGTCATCCGCGCCGCCGTCACCCAGGGCGAGCGCTCCCAGCTGATCGAGCTCGAACTCAACCCGGGCCGCGCCAACCGCGCCCGTATCAACAGGTCCTCGCAGGTCAAACCGCGTGACGTGCTCGGAATCGTACGGACCGTGCTGTTCGCCCCCGAGGACCTCGCCCTGATCAAGGGCGACCCCGGCGAACGCCGGCGCTTCCTCGACGAGCTGATCACGGCGCGCACGCCGCGCATGGCGGGCGTGCGCTCCGACTACGAGCGCGTCCTCAAACAGCGCAACACGCTCCTGAAGTCGGCGGCGATGGCCCGGCGGCACGGCGGCCGCGGCATGGACCTCTCCACCCTGGACGTGTGGGACCAGCACCTGGCCAGGGCCGGCGCCGAGCTGCTCGCCCAGCGACTGGACCTCATCCACACCCTTCAGCCGCTCGCCGACAAGGCGTACGAGCAGCTCGCGCCCGGCGGCGGACCGGTCCTCCTGGAGTACCGCCCCTCCGCGCCGGGCTCCGGGCACACCCGCGAGGAGCTGTACGAGCAGCTGCTCGCCGCCCTCGCCGAGGTCCGCAAGCAGGAGATCGAGCGGGGCGTCACGCTCGTCGGACCCCACCGGGACGAGCTGCTCCTCAAGCTCGGCGACCTCCCCGCGAAGGGGTACGCGAGCCACGGCGAGTCCTGGTCGTACGCGCTGGCGCTCCGCCTGGCCTCGTACGACCTGCTGCGGTCCGAGGGCAACGAGCCGGTCCTCGTCCTCGACGACGTCTTCGCCGAACTGGACGCGCGGCGGCGCGAGCGGCTCGCGGAACTGGTGGCCCCGGGCGAGCAGGTGCTCGTCACGGCGGCGGTCGACGACGACGTGCCGGGCGTGCTGGCGGGCACGCGGTACGCGGTGTCCGGCGGGACGGTGGAGCGGGTATGAGCGAGCAGAATTCCCCACAGCCTGTGGACAGGCCGGCGCCGCCCGAGCCGTCGGGCGTGGATCTCGCCCGGGTCGCGCTGCGCGCGGCGAAGGAGCAGGCGAAGGCGCGGGGTGCGGCGGCGGCGCAGAAGAAGCAGGCCCGGCGCGGCGGCGGGCTGCGCTCGGGCGCGCGCGCCGACGGACGCGATCCGATGGCGCTCGGCGCCGCGATCAACCGGTTGATCACCGAGCGGGGCTGGGAGACCCCGGCGGCGGTCGGCGGGGTCATGGGCCGCTGGCCGCAGATCGTCGGCGAGGACCTCGCGAAGCACTGCGTACCGGTGAAGTTCGACGACGAGCCGGATGCGCGGGTGCTGACGGTGCAGTGCGACTCGACCGCGTGGGCGACGCAGCTGCGGCTGTTGGCGCCGAGGCTGGTCGCGCGGCTCAACGAGGACCTGGGGCACGGGACGGTGCGGGTCATCAAGGTGCTCGGGCCGGGGGCGCCTCGGCGGGGGTACGGGCCGCTGCGGGCGCCGGGGTCCGTGGGGCCCGGGGACACCTACGGGTAGTACGGGGTCGCTCCTCGGGGTGCGGGTCCAAGCTGTCGGGCGCCGCGCGGGTGGCGTCGTGCCCACCCTCCCCCAGACTCCGTCCGGGGGGACCCCCACGCCCTGCGGAACGATTGCCCACAACGCGCGGCGGAACCCCTGCCCGCAGCCCGGCGGAGCGGCTGCCCACTGGCCGTCACCGGTCGAAGCGCTAGGTGGCCGTCTACGGCCTCTGGAGCCCCTATCCGGATATGGGGAGTCGTCTCGCTCCCGCTCAGGGCGGCACATGCGCATTCAGGTACCGGCAAACCCCCATGAGTGTCGGCGCTACCGGTAGACTGGGAGACAATCCCGCCACCCTGCGGAACATGTCGAACGACGCAGCCGCTCCCGTATGCCCGGAGAACGGCCTGTGCTGTGCCAGAAAGGGCGCTTCGTGGCCGATTCCGGCAACCCCAACGAGAACAAGCAGTACACCGCCAGCAACATCCAGGTCCTCGAAGGACTGGATGCCGTGCGCAAGCGCCCTGGCATGTACATCGGCTCGACCGGCGAGCGCGGACTGCACCACATGGTGCAGGAGGTCGTCGACAACTCGGTCGACGAAGCCCTGGCCGGCCATGCCGACACCATCGACGTGACGATCCTGCCCGACGGCGGCGTCCGCGTCGTCGACAACGGCCGTGGCATCCCGGTCGGCATCGTGGAGTCCGAGGGCAAGCCGGCCGTCGAGGTCGTGCTGACCGTGCTCCACGCGGGCGGCAAGTTCGGCGGTGGCGGCTACGCCGTCTCCGGCGGTCTGCACGGTGTCGGCGTGTCCGTCGTGAACGCCCTGTCGACCAAGGTCTCCGTCGAGATCTGGACGGACGGCCACCGCTGGACGCAGGACTACAAGATGGGCGCCGCGACGGCCCCGCTCGACCAGCACGAGGCGACGGACCGTACCGGCACATCGGTGACCTTCTGGGCCGACCCGGACATCTTCGAGACCACCGAGTACTCCTTCGAGACGCTCGCGCGCCGCTTCCAGGAGATGGCCTTCCTCAACAAGGGCCTCACCCTGACGCTGACGGACGAGCGCGAGTCGGCGAAGGCCACGGTCGGCGCGGACGACCCCGAGGCGGAGGCCGCCGAGCCCGCCGCGCGCACGGTGAAGTACCACTACGAGGGCGGCATCGTCGACTTCGTGACGTACCTCAACTCGCGCAAGGGCGAGCTGGTGCACCCCACCGTGATCGACCTGGAGGCCGAGGACAAGGAGAAGTCCCTGTCCCTCGAGGTCGCGATGCAGTGGAACAGCGGCTACAGCGAGGGCGTCTACTCCTTCGCCAACATCATCCACACCCACGAGGGCGGCACGCACGAGGAGGGCTTCCGCGCTGCGCTGACCTCGCTGATCAACAAGTACGCGCGCGACAAGAAGCTGCTCCGCGAGAAGGACGACAACCTCACGGGCGACGACATCCGCGAGGGTCTGACGGCGATCATCTCGGTCAAGCTGAGCGAGCCGCAGTTCGAGGGCCAGACCAAGACCAAGCTGGGCAACACGGAGGTCAAGACCTTCGTCCAGAAGGCGGTCTACGAGCACCTCAACGACTGGCTGGACCGCAACCCGGTCGAGGCCGCGGACATCATCCGCAAGTCGATCCAGGCCGCCACCGCGCGCGTGGCCGCGCGCAAGGCGCGTGACCTGACCCGCCGCAAGGGTCTCCTGGAGTCGGCCTCGCTGCCGGGCAAGCTCTCCGACTGCCAGTCGAACGACCCGTCCAAGTGCGAGATCTTCATCGTCGAGGGCGACTCCGCCGGCGGCTCGGCCAAGTCCGGCCGGAACCCGATGTACCAGGCCATCCTGCCGATCCGCGGCAAGATCCTGAACGTCGAGAAGGCCCGGATCGACAAGATCCTGCAGAACACCGAGGTCCAGGCGCTGATCTCCGCCTTCGGCACCGGTGTGCACGAGGACTTCGACATCGAGAAGCTCCGCTATCACAAGATCATCCTGATGGCGGACGCCGACGTCGACGGCCAGCACATCAACACCCTGCTGCTGACCTTCCTCTTCCGCTTCATGCGGCCGCTGGTCGAGGCCGGTCACGTCTACCTCTCCCGCCCGCCGCTCTACAAGATCAAGTGGGGCCGGGACGACTTCGAGTACGCGTACTCGGACCGCGAGCGGGACGCGCTCGTCGAGCTGGGCAAGCAGAACGGCAAGCGGATCAAGGAAGACTCGATCCAGCGCTTCAAGGGTCTCGGCGAGATGAACGCCGAGGAGCTGCGCGTCACCACCATGGACGTCGAGCACCGCGTGCTCGGCCAGGTCACCCTGGACGACGCCGCCCAGGCCGACGACCTGTTCTCGGTGCTCATGGGCGAAGACGTCGAGGCACGGCGCTCGTTCATCCAGCGCAACGCCAAGGACGTTCGCTTCCTCGACATCTGAGTCGGTCTCAGCTGACCGTACGAAAGGACTGACGACCAGCAATGGCCGACGAAAACACTCCTGGTACCACCGAAGAGCAGGAGCCTGTGGTGCGGATCGAGCCCGTCGGGCTCGAGACCGAGATGCAGCGCTCGTACCTCGACTACGCGATGTCCGTCATCGTGTCCCGCGCGCTGCCCGACGTACGGGACGGCCTCAAGCCGGTCCACCGTCGCGTGCTGTACGCGATGTACGACGGCGGCTACCGGCCCGAGAAGGGCTTCTACAAGTGCGCCCGCGTCGTCGGCGACGTCATGGGTACGTACCACCCGCACGGCGACTCCTCGATCTACGACGCGCTCGTCCGCCTCGCCCAGCCCTGGTCGATGCGCATGCCGCTCGTCGACTCCAACGGCAACTTCGGCTCCCCGGGCAACGACCCGGCCGCCGCCATGCGCTACACCGAGTGCAAGATGGCGCCGCTGTCGATGGAGATGCTCCGCGACATCGACGAGGAGACCGTCGACTTCACGGACAACTACGACGGCCGCAACCAGGAGCCGACGGTCCTCCCGGCCCGGTTCCCGAACCTGCTGGTCAACGGCTCCGCCGGCATCGCCGTCGGCATGGCCACCAACATCCCGCCGCACAACCTGCGCGAGGTCGCGGCCGGCGCCCAGTGGGCGCTCGAGCACCCCGAGGCCAGCCACGAGGAGCTCCTCGACGCGCTGATCGAGCGGATCAAGGGCCCCGACTTCCCCACCGGCGCGCTCGTCGTCGGCCGCAAGGGCATCGAGGAGGCGTACCGCACCGGCCGTGGCTCGATCACGATGCGCGCGGTCGTCGAGGTCGAGGAGATCCAGAACCGCCAGTGCCTGGTGGTCACGGAGCTGCCCTACCAGACCAACCCGGACAACCTCGCGCAGAAGATCGCCGACCTGGTCAAGGACGGCAAGATCGGCGGCATCGCCGACGTCCGCGACGAGACCTCGTCCCGCACCGGCCAGCGCCTCGTCATCGTGCTCAAGCGCGACGCCGTCGCCAAGGTCGTCCTGAACAACCTGTACAAGCACACCGACCTGCAGACGAACTTCGGCGCGAACATGCTGGCGCTCGTCGACGGCGTGCCGCGCACCCTCTCGCTCGACGCGTTCATCCGCCACTGGGTGACGCACCAGATCGAGGTCATCGTCCGCCGGACCCGCTTCCGGCTGCGCAAGGCCGAGGAGCGCGCCCACATCCTGCGCGGCCTCCTCAAGGCCCTCGACGCGATCGACGAGGTCATCGCGCTCATCCGCCGCAGCGAGACCGTCGAGGTCGCCCGTACGGGCCTGATGGACCTGCTCACGATCGACGAGATCCAGGCCAACGCGATCCTGGAGATGCAGCTCCGCCGGCTCGCCGCCCTGGAGCGCCAGAAGATCGTCGCCGAGCACGACGAGCTCCAGGCGAAGATCAACGAGTACAACGCGATCCTGGCCTCCCCGGAGCGCCAGCGGGCGATCGTCAGCGAGGAACTGGCCGCGCTCGTCGAGAAGTTCGGCGACGACCGCCGCTCCAAGCTCGTGCCCTTCGACGGTGACATGTCCATCGAGGACCTGATCGCCGAGGAGGACATCGTCGTCACCATCACGCGCGGCGGCTATGTGAAGCGGACGAAGACCGAGGACTACCGCTCGCAGAAGCGCGGCGGCAAGGGCGTGCGCGGCACGAAGCTGAAGCAGGACGACATCGTCGACCACTTCTTCGTGTCCACCACCCACCACTGGCTGCTGTTCTTCACGAACAAGGGCCGGGTCTACCGGGCCAAGGCGTACGAGCTGCCGGACGCCGGCCGGGACGCCCGCGGCCAGCACGTGGCCAACCTGCTGGCCTTCCAGCCGGACGAGCAGATCGCCCAGATCCTGGCGATCCGCGACTACGAGGCAGCGCCGTACCTGGTGCTCGCCACCAAGGCCGGCCTGGTGAAGAAGACCGCGCTGAAGGACTACGACTCGCCGCGTTCGGGCGGTGTCATCGCGATCAACCTCCGGGAGACCGCGGCCGGCGCCGACGACGAGCTGATCGGCGCCGAGCTGGTCTCGGCCGAGGACGATCTGCTCCTGGTCAGCAAGAAGGCGCAGTCGATCCGCTTCACCGCCACGGACGACGCGCTGCGTCCGATGGGACGCGCCACTTCGGGCGTCAAGGGGATGAGTTTCCGCGAAGACGACGAGCTGCTCTCGATGAATGTCGTCCGGCCCGGTACTTTCGTCTTCACCGCGACCGACGGCGGGTACGCGAAGCGCACCCCCGTCGACGAGTACCGCGTCCAGGGCCGTGGCGGCCTCGGCATCAAGGCCGCCAAGATCGTGGAGGACCGCGGCTCGCTCGTGGGCGCGCTGGTGGTCGAGGAGACCGATGAGATCCTCGCCATCACGCTGTCCGGCGGTGTGATTCGTACGCGAGTCAATGAGGTCAGGGAGACCGGCCGTGACACCATGGGCGTCCAGCTGATCAACCTGGGCAAGCGCGATGCCGTCGTCGGCATCGCACGGAACGCCGAGGCGGGCAGCGAGGACGAGGACGTCGATGATGTCGAGGGCGCCGAGGGCGTCGTCGAGTCGGCGGAGTCGATCGAGGCCGAGGCGGCCGAGGGCACGGAGCCCACGGCCGGGGAGCACGAGGAGTAAGAGCGTGAGTGGAGCCACGGGCGCCGGATCGGCGGCTGCCGGAGCTTCTGCCGGTGCTGGAGCGAACGGCGCCCGTGGCCCCGCCACGGACTCCCAGGGGGTTGCGGTGACGGACACTCGGGGGCAGCAGCCCTCGTACGAGACGTACAACGGGCCGCTGCCCGGCGAGCGCCCCCAGGGGCAGCCGGGAGGGCCCTACCACCCGCCGCAGGCGTACGGCACGCCTGCGGGCGGTACGCCCACGGGCGGTACGCAGGGCGGGCAGACCGGCGCCGTGCGCCGGCCGCGCACCGGGGCGCGCACGACGCCCAGGACGCGCAAGGCGCGGCTGCGGGTGGCCAAGGCCGACCCGTGGTCGGTGATGAAGGTGAGCTTCCTGCTCTCCATCGCGCTGGGCGTCTGCACGGTCGTGGCCGCGGCGGTGCTGTGGATGGTCATGGACGCCATGGGCGTCTTCTCGACGGTCGGCGGCACGATCAGCGAGGCCACGGGCTCGAACGAGTCCAACGGCTTCGACCTGCAGTCGTTCCTGTCGCTGCCGCGGGTCCTGCTGTTCACCTCGGTGATCGCCGTGATCGACGTGGTCCTGATGACCGCCCTCGCGACGCTGGGCGCCTTCATCTACAACCTGTCGGCCGGTTTCGTGGGCGGGGTCGAGCTGACGCTGGCCGAGGACGAGTAGTCCGCGTGGGGCCGGCCTTCACTATCGATTTTGGGACTGGCCCCCACGTGCGCTAATGTTCAGGAGTCAGCGCGGCGGGAACAAGAACCGCAGAGCGCGGCGGGGCTATAGCTCAGTTGGTTAGAGCGCATCCCTGATAAGGATGAGGCCACAGGTTCAAATCCTGTTAGCCCCACAGATCAGATCGACCCGGATGGTACTCCATCCGGGTCGATCTTTTTGTGTGAGGTTTGAAGCAGGGGTGCGAAGCCCGCACAGGTCACCGATCGGTATCGGTCGATGTGTAGAGTGGGCGTCAGAAGTCTCCTACGTCAACGAAAGACGAGGTCGCGCGGTGAAGAAGCTTCTCCTGGTCGCACTGGCCGCCATCGGCGGGCTCCTCGTGTACCGCCAGATCCAGGCGGATCGCGCCGAGCAGGATCTGTGGACGGAGGCGACCGACTCCGTGCCCGCAGGTTCCGGTGTCTGAGAGACACACATTCTGTGGGTGAAGCCCCGGCCGCGTGAGCGGACCGGGGCTTTGCCGTACCCGACCCACGTGAGTTCACTGGCGCAAAAGTTTTGGTTGCTCAAGCAAAGTTGTCGTGCGGACGAACGGGAGAGACGCGTGGGCACGCAGGCCGGGAGGCGGACCGGGATCGGCCGGAGGACGGGAGCCCTGATCGCGGCGGCCGCGGCGGTGGGCGCGGTGACGGCCCTGCCCGCCCAGGCCCTGCCCGCCCAGGCCCTGCCCGCCCAGGCCGTGCCCGCCCAGGCCGTGCCCGCCCAGGCCCCGGCGGCCGAGGGGACCTCCGTACCGCCGTACGGCTTCGACGGCTCGGCCCAGCGGATCCAGGGCGCCGCCTCCAGCCTCGACGCCAAGGCCCTGAGGACCGGCCAGACCTACCGGGACACCCTCAAGAAGAACGGCAAGGTCTACTACCGGGTCGACCTCGACACGAAGCGGAACAGCTACGTCTCCGTCGTCGCCGTCCCCAGGCCCGGCGGCAAGGTCGAGTACGGCGACGGCTTCAAGGTCAGCATCCAGGACAACTCCGGAACCGACTGCGGCTCCCAGGACGTCGACTTCGGCTCCGGGCAGTACGCCAGGCCGCTCGCCGCCTACGCCCGCCGGATCGTCGACCCGGACACCTCCAGCTGCCAGAAGCAGGGCGCCTACTACGTCCTCGTCGAGCGGGAGTCGGCGGCGGCCTCCAGCCCGGACGACTGGGAGCTCGAGCTCCGGTACGTGACCGAGCCGCTCCTCAAGCAGGCCGGCCCCACCGCGCTCCCCGAGGCCTGGGCGTCCGCCACGCCCGCGCCGCCGGCCGGAGGCCAGCAGAGGCGGCAGGGCGGCGCCGGGATCCACGAGGCCGTCTCGCTGCGGGAGGGCGAGTGGCGGGCCGACATCCGGCCCGGCCAGACGCTCTTCTACCGGGTGCCCGTGGACTGGGGACAGCAGCTCTTCGCCAGCGCCGAACTCGGCAGCGGCACCGAGGGCGACCTCGTGAGCAACGCGCTCGCCCTCTCGCTCGACAACCCGGCCCTCGGCTTCGTCGACATGAACACGGTCAGCTATGACGGCAAGCCCGCGACGCTGGCGCTCGACCCCCTGCGGCCGGTCGCCCACGAGAACCGCACCTCGTACCAGGAGGCCACCAGCGGCATGCGGTTCGCCGGCTGGTACTACCTGTCGGCGACGCTGAACCCGGAGATGGCCGCCGAGTACG
Source organism: Streptomyces sp. NPDC037410 (assembly GCF_055602235.1). Lineage (NCBI taxonomy): Bacteria > Bacillati > Actinomycetota > Actinomycetes > Kitasatosporales > Streptomycetaceae > Streptomyces > Streptomyces sp. NPDC037410. The sequence goes on from NZ_JBVJWR010000004.1 coordinate 92,994, forward strand.
GGGACAAGCCGGTGCCCCTGACGCTCCGGGTGAACGTCGAGGGCACCCCGAAGGAGGCTCCCCGGTACGACGCGGACCCCGGGATCTTCTCGGTGACGGCGGACGACCGGGAGGCCGCGGCGAACGGCGCCACCGGGGCGGACGCCACGCGGGACGGCACCATGCAGGTCGTCGCGGCGGCCGGGATCGGCACCGGGGCCGTGCTGCTCCTCGGGCTCGGGGCCTGGACCCTGCTGGCCCGGCGGCGGGCGGCCTGAGCCCTCAGATCTGCGTGAGGGCCCAGAAACCGACCGCGAACGACACCAGCGCGAGCAGCAGCACCGGGACCGCCACCTTCGGGGGCGGTCCCGGCCGGCGTACGGGGGCCGGCGGCACGGGGGCGGTCTGCGTGACCGGGGGAGGCAGGTGGAAGCTGCCCGTCGCGGAGGGCCCGGCCAGCGGCGGGGCCGGGGGGACCTGGGCGGTGGGCTGGTAGGGCTGATACGGCTGATGCGTCGGCTGTGGGGGCTGCTGGTACGGCTGCTGTGGCTGCTGTACGACCGGCTGGGCGGGCTGTACGGGCTGCGCGACCGGATGTACGGGTGGTGCCGGCTGTACGGGCCTCTCCTGGGCCGGTACGGGCGCGGGCGCGGCCGTCGCGGGTGCCGTGGGTGCCGTGGGCGCCGCGGGTGCCGTGGGGCCTTCCGGGCCGAAGCCTGCCGGGAGCGGGCCGAGTTGGTCGGCGATCTCGACCGGCACCTCGCCGGGGCCCGGCTCGGGCAGCAGCTCGACGGCGGCGCTCAGCGCCTTCCGTACCCCCGTGGCCGTCCGGAACCGCGCCTGCGGATCGGGCTGGAGCAGACCCGCGAGCACCTGCCACAAAGGCTCAGGAATGCCCTCAGGGGCGCCCGGAGTGCCGTACGCGCGGAAATGCTCGACCAGGGCCTGGGAGTCCGGCCTGCTGCCCTTGAGCAGATAGAGGGCGACCAGGCCCACGGCGAAGAGGTCGGCGGTGAAGTCCGGCTCGGCGCCGAGGAGCTGCTCGGGCGCGAAGTAACCGGGTGTCCCCACCACGTAGTTGGTCTCCGTGAGGCGCGGTTCGCCCTTGCGCATGGAGATGCCGAAGTCGGAGAGCCGCAGATGCGGCCGCCCGCCGCCGGTGACCTCCATCAGGATGTTCGCGGGCTTGATGTCCCGGTGCACGACCCCCTCGGCGTGCACCGTGGCCAGGCCCGAGAGCAGCTGGTCGAGCAGGGTGCAGACGAAGCGGGGCGGCAGCGGGCCGTGGTTCCCGATGACATGGGCCAGCGAGCCGCCGGCCACCAGGTCCATCGTGAAGAGGACCTTGTCGTCGTCGGCGGCCCAGCTGGCCGGGGCGAGGACGTGCGGATGCTCGATCCGCAGCGCCTGCTCGCGGACGAAGCGGAGCAGCGTGTGCGCGTCGCTCTGCAGGAGCACCTTGGCCGCCACATAGCGGCGGCGCCGGTGGTCCCAGGCGCGCCACACGGCGCCCGCCCCGCCGCGCCCGATCGGGTCGACCAGCTCGTACCGACCAGCGAAGACCTCACCCATCGTGCTGCGCCCGCTCCCCGTCCGCGTCGTCTCGGCACGGTGCCGGCCGTCTGCCGGCCCCGCGTCAGTTCTGGTGCGACTCGTAGTGGGCGACCGCGTCGGCGGTGCGCCCGGCGCCGTACACCCGGAGGAACTCTGCCAGTTCCGGGTGGGCGGGGGCGAGCGAGTCGGCGGCGTCGATGATGTCGCCGGCGGCCGCCACGGAGCGCAGCAGCGACTGGATCTCGCGGACCACGCGGCGCACGGTCGGCGCGCCGGAACCGGTGCTGGTCGGGCTCGTGCCGGTGAGGACGGAGCCGCCCTGCGACTTCTTGATCTCGTCCATGCGGTCGGTGGCCTCGGCGGCGCTGACGCTGCCGTCGGCGACCTGTCCCGCGAGCTCCTGGAGGGCCTGGACGCGCTGGACGACGGCCGGGTTGCCGATCTTGGCCCGCTGGCCGCTCATCAGCTGGGACAGCATGGGCGCGGAGAGCCCGAGCACGGCCGCGAGCCTGGCCTGATTGAGCCCGAGATCGTCGATCAGGCGACGGAAGAGCGCCCCCAGCGGCTCTCCGTACCAACTGCGCTGAAGCTCTCTGGCTCTTGCCGTGGCTTCCTGCTGCGCTGCGTCCATTACTTACTCCCCATCCCTTAGGTTCGCCACTGCGAACCTCGATCAGCATCTTACGGAGAGTGGTCGCTGACCGGGAGTCCCAATCCTTTTGCCGGACATGGGGGGTGACCCGGTACGCTGTCCTCGTTCCGGGGCCTTAGCTCAGTTGGTAGAGCGCTGTCTTTGCATGGCAGATGTCAGGGGTTCGACTCCCCTAGGCTCCACTCGGACAGACCCCCCTGACCTGCGGCAGCGCAGGACAGGGGGGTCTTTCGCGTTCCGTGCGGGGTACGGGGGAGGGCGTACGGGGCCGGGCCGGGGCGCCGTGGCGCTGGGTGACCGGGGGCGGCGGTGGTCCGTCCGGGTGGTGTTCATCGGAAGAACTGCGCGGCGGCGGCGCTGCTCCGTGGAAATCGGGCGCGCATCCACATCATGAGGAAAGTACGTAAAGCGCGCAAACCGAAATGAACCATCCGGGAACGTCACGAAAGTGAGGGGCCATGGCCACCGCCAAGGTCAAGCAGTTCTGGACCGCCTGCATCTCCGTCCTCTTCGCCCTCCTCGCCTCCGTCGGCCTGGCGAACACCGCCGCCGCGGCCGGGCAGCCCGCCGTCACGCAGCCCGAGGAGCCGGCCGCCCCCGCCGCCGTCCCCGCCGCGCCTGCCGTGGAGCGCGGCCTGGCCGCCGTACCGGCACAGCGGGCGCACCGGTGGCCGCTCGCCGGGGACCGCTCCCTGCCGCCCACCATCAAGCAGCGCATCGGCGCCGAGGCCCACGGTTCCTCGCCCTCCGCGCGGCAGCGGTCCTCGTCGACCGCCGCCGTCGAGACCGACGCGGCCGCGCTGGCCGAGCCGGCGCTCGCCGCGGCGGCGTAGGGCGCGGGGAGATCCCCTCCCCACGCCCTCACACGCAGGACCTGGCAGAACCCAGCAGGACCCAGCGGAACCCGCAGCAGGACCGGCGGAACCCGCGACAGGACCAGCGGAACCGCAGCAGGACCGGCGGAACCCGCGACAGGACCAGCGGAACCGCAGCAGGACCAGCGGAACCCGCAGCAGGAACCAGCAGGACCGCAGCGGAACCCCAGCAGGACCCAGCAGGACCCCGGCAGGGGCCCCGTGGGGCTCGGTCAGCGGCGTTCGTCGCGTTCGGCGGCCGTGGCATCCGAATCGGTGTCCGCCTCCGTGTCGAGGGAGGCCCCACTGCCGTCCACGGACGACAGCGAGGAGTCCTCGTCCCCCATCTCGGTGGGCGCGGGAGGTTCGACCAGCCAGTCGGGATTGGCCTGCCTGTCCCACCACTTCCAGGCGGCGAAGGCGCCGCCGGCCAGAAGGCCGAGGACGACCAGTGCCTTGGCCAGGCGTCCGGCCCTGGCCCGACGCTCGTGCTTCTTCATGATCTTCTTGATGTCCTTCGGTGTCACCTGACCGCGCAGCGCGGCCCAGGCGGCAGTGGAACGCGACCCGGCCTCGTCGAGGACCGGACCGGTCGCGGCGACCGCGCTCTCGACGCGCGGGACGGTGTAGTCGGCCGCCTGACGGGCGGCCTGGCGGGTCTTGACCGCCGCACGCTGTGCGGCCGCGTCGACCCGCGGCGGTACATGCGGTGCGACATACGAGTCGTACTGCGCGCGAGCCTGCGTACGGGCCGCGGACGCGGCCTTCGAGACCTTCGGCGCGAGCACCACGCGCGCTTCGTGTGCGTAGTGCGCGGCCTGGTCCTTGGCCGTGCCGGCGTACGGCGCCACCACTTCCGCGGCGTGCAGGACGCTCTCCTTCGCCGAACCTGTCGCGGCGCGCACGCTCTCCATGCGGGTCACGGGAATCCTCCTCCTCGCGGTGGCGATGTCGGTTTTTCACCTTTCCATCCTTTTCGGCATCATGCCCGCCGGAGCGGCCTCCGGCATGCGGGGCTGGCATCCGGGGCATGCGAGGATCGGACACGCCAGAGACAGACGTGACATGACGCGACACGACGTGGACGGAAGGCGACCGTGGCCGAGCAGCTGTACGCGACCCTCAAGACGAGCCTGGGCGACATCGAGGTGCGGCTGATGCCGTTCCACGCCCCGAAGACGGTCCGGAACTTCGTCGAACTCGCCTCCGGCGAGCGCGAGTGGACGCACCCCGCCACCGGCACGGTCTCCTCGGACCCGCTCTACGACGGAACGTCCTTCCACCGGGTCATCAAGGGCTTCATGATCCAGGGTGGCGACCCGCTGGGGAACGGCACGGGCGGACCGGGCTACGAGTTCGCCGACGAGTTCCACCCGGAGCTCTTCTTCGACCGTCCCTACCTGCTGGCCATGGCCAACGCGGGACCGGGCACCAACGGCTCGCAGTTCTTCGTCACCGTCGGCGCCGCGACCTGGCTGAACCGCAAGCACACCATCTTCGGCGAGGTCGTGGACATGGAGAGCCGGAAGGTCGTGGACGCGATCGCGGCCACCCCGACCGACCCGCACACCGAGCGTCCGCTCCAGGACGTGATCGTCGAGTCCGTGGTGATCGAGAAGCGCTGAGGCGGAAGGGACGGGACTCCCATGGACACGCAGCCCGGTCTGCTGCGCTGCTACCGCCACCCGGAGGCCGAGACCGGCATCCGCTGCGTCCGCTGCGAGCGGCCCATCTGCACGCAGTGCATGATCTCCGCCTCCGTCGGCTTCCAGTGCCCCGAGTGCGTGCGGGGCGGCTCCGGGACGGGTCACGCCGCCGACGCCAACCGGCCCCGGACGCTCGCCGGCGGCCGGGTGGCGGCGGACGGGCGCCTGGTCACCAAGATCTTCATGGCGATCAACCTGGCGCTGTTCATCGCCGTCCAGGTGGCGGGCGACCGGCTCATCGACGACCTGGCGCTGATCGGCGGCGCGTACCTCCCCAGCGGTGAGCTGGTCGGGGTCGCGGACGGCGAGTGGTACCGCCTGCTGACCTCCGCCTTCCTCCACCAGGAGATCCCGCACTTCCTCTTCAACATGCTGGGCCTGTGGATGATCGGCGGGATCGTCGAGCCCGAGCTGGGGCGGATCCGGTACACGGCCCTCTGCCTGCTCTCGGGGCTCTCCGGCTCCGCGCTCGCCTATCTGCTCTCCCCGCAGAACCAGTTCTCGCTCGGCGCCTCCGGCATCGTCTACGGCCTGCTCGGCGCCTGGATCGTGCTGGCCCGGCGCAGGCGGCAGGACATGCGGCCGGCGCTGCTGTTCGTGGCGCTGAACCTGCTCATCACGTTCACCCGTCCGGGGATCTCCTGGCAGGCGCACGTGGGTGGTCTGGTGACCGGCGTCCTGCTGACGTACGCGATGGTGCACGCGCCCCGCGCCCGGCGGGACCTCGTGCAGTACGGGGCCTGCGCGGTGGTCCTGCTGATCGACCTGGGGATCGTGCTCGCCCGTTCGGCCGCGCTCACCTGAGCACAGGGGCCTGTGGAAGAGCTCCTCTGTGAGCTTTCCCCAGAGTTATCCACAGTGCGTGGCGGATCCTCCCCGCTCTCTGGGGAAAGACGACGCCCCTCGCCTCTGACCTGGAGTTTCTCCAGGGGAGGCGAGGGGCGTCGTGTGTTCCGCCGAAGGTGATTCCGGTCATACCGGCGTCAACCTCGCGCCGAGTTATCCACAGATCTTCGTAAGTTATCCAGTGCTGTGCACAACGCTGTGGATAAGCTCGGGGGAGAACTTGACGAGCGGCCGTCGCGACCGCTACATCACCCGCGCTCCGGCTGCTTCCGCCGCTACTGCGCCGCTACTTCCACTGCGTGGAGACGCCGAAGCCGGCCGCGATGAAGCCGAAGCCCACCACGATGTTCCAGTTCCGGATCGACTCGACCGGCATGGAGCCGTCCGTGACGTAGAAGACCACGATCCACACCAGACCGATGGCGAACAGCGCCAGCATCACGGGCGCCACCCAGCTGCGGTTGGTCAGCTTGATATTGGTGGCCTGCTTGGCGGGCGGAGGCGTGAAGTCGGCCTTCTTGCGGATCCGTGACTTCGGCACGAGGGACTCTCCTGTCGATGCGCTGCGTGACCGCGCAGGGAACTGTGGCTGGCGCCGGGATGTGACGAAGGAGGACGACTGCGTCCCCCAGGCGTCCGTTAGCGTAGTGGTTCCGCGGCACCGAAGGGGATCAGGGTACGTTGAGCAATTCCGCCGACACTCCCGAAGGGCCGGGCCGCACCACGAGGTGGCGCCCCGTCCGAGTGCTCACCCTTGCCGTTTTCGCCCTCGCCGGACTGATCTTCGTCACGAGCTTCAACACCGCCAAGGGCACCAATCTCCGGACGGACGCCTCGCTCCTGCGGCTCTCCGACCTCATCGAGGAACGCAGCCACAAGAACGCCGGCCTCGACGAGACCACCGCCGCCCTCCGCACCCGCGTCGACTCCCTCGCCGCCCGCGACGACGGCTCCACGCGCGCGCAGGACGAGAAACTCGACGCCCTCGAAGCCAAGGCCGGCACCACCGAGGTCTCGGGATCCGGCCTCACCGTCACCCTCGACGACGCCCCGCCGAACGCCCAGGCCGCCCCCGGCTACCCCGAACCGCAGGCCAACGACCTGGTCATCCACCAGCAGGACCTCCAGGCCGTCGTCAACGCCCTGTGGAACGGCGGCGCCGAAGGCATCCGCGTCATGGACCAGCGGCTCATCTCCACCAGCGCCGTCCGCTGCGTCGGCAACACCCTGATCCTCCAGGGCCGCGTCTACTCGCCGCCCTACAAGATCACCGCCGTCGGTGACCGCGGAAAGCTGAACAAGGCGCTCGCCGACTCCCCCGCGCTCCAGAACTACCAGCTGTACGTCAAGGCGTACGGACTCGGCTGGAAAGTCGACGAGCACAAGGCGATGACTCTTCCCGGGTACTCGGGCACAGTGGACCTCCACTACGCGAAGCCGGTGAGCTGACGGCGGGAGGGCCGCTTGCGTCTCGTCGTCAGGACCCTCAGCGAAGTCTGCATCACCGCCGGCGCCCTCGTCGTCCTCTTCGTCGCGTACCTCCTCTACTGGACCGGCGTCCAGGCCGACAGCGCGAGCGCCGCCCAGATCGACACCCTCCAGCGCGAGTGGGCCGACACGCCCGTCGCCGCCGCACCGGCACCCGCGCGCGTACCGGCGCCGTACGCCACCGGCAAGGGCATCGCCGTCATGTACGTCCCCCGGCTCGGCCGCGACTGGAAATGGCCCGTCCTCGAAGGCACCGGACCCGACATCCTGAGACAGGGCCTCGGGCACTACGCCCGCACCGCCCCGCTCGGCGGCACCGGGAACTTCGCCGTCGCCGGCCACCGCAGGACCCACGGCGACCCCTTCAAGGACTTCCCGCGGCTGCGCCCCGGCGACGCGGTCGTCCTCACCGACGGGACGACCTGGTTCACCTACCGGATCGACCGGGGCCCGTACCGGACCGTCCCTGCCGACACCGCCGTCGTCGACCCCGTCCCCAGGAAGTCCGGCTTCGAGGGGCCCGGCCGCTACCTCACCCTCACCACCTGCGACCCCGAGTGGGGCAGCAGCCACCGGCTGATCGTCTGGGCGCACCTCGACGCCACCCGCCCGGTGACCGACGGCCGTCCACAGGCTTTGGACAGCTGACCCCCCACGGCCCCCTCGCCCCGTACTCTGGTCCCCGTAACGAACGGAAGGGGCGGTCGACGTCATGTACGGCTGGATCTGGCGGCATCTGCCGGGCAACGCGTGGGTACGGGCGCTGATCTCGATCGTGCTGGTCCTCGCGATCGTCTACGTCCTCTTCCAGTACGTGTTCCCCTGGGCGGAGCCGCTGCTTCCGTTCAACGATGTGACGGTGGACGGCCAGTGAGCGCGCGAATTCTCGTCGTCGACAACTACGACAGCTTCGTCTTCAACCTCGTTCAGTACCTCTACCAGCTCGGCGCCGAGTGCGAAGTCCTCCGCAACGACGAGGTGGAGCTCTCGCACGCGCAGGACGGCTTCGACGGCGTGCTCCTGTCGCCCGGGCCCGGCGCGCCCGAGCAGGCCGGAGTCTGCATCGACATGGTGCGCCACTGCGCCGACACCGGCGTGCCCGTTTTCGGCGTCTGCCTCGGCATGCAGTCGATGGCCGTCGCGTACGGCGGCGTCGTCGACCGCGCGCCCGAGCTGCTGCACGGCAAGACCTCCCTCGTCACGCACGGGGGCCAGGGCGTCTTCGCCGGACTGCCCTCGCCGTTCACCGCGACCCGCTACCACTCGCTGGCCGCCGAGCCCGCCGCCCTGCCGGCCGAGCTCGAGGTCACCGCGCGGACCGAGGACGGCATCATCATGGGGCTGCGCCACCGTGAACTCCCCGTCGAGGGCGTGCAGTTCCACCCCGAGTCGGTCCTCACCGAGCACGGGCACCTGATGCTGGCCAACTGGCTGGAGCAGTGCGGCGACAAGGGGGCGGTCGGCCGGTCGGCGGGGCTCGCTCCGGTGGTGGGCAAGGCCGTCGCGTGACGGCGGGCTCGCCGTGGTTCCGCCCGGCGAACGGACCGGAGCCGGAGCCGGAGCCGATACCCGGGGACGCGTACGAGCCTTACGCAGCGGCCGAGCAGTACGTCCCCGCTGAGCAGTACGTCCCTGCCGACTCCTACGTGCCCGCCGAGCCGTACGCGTACGAGAAGCCGGCGGCCCACGGGGACGTGGCCCAGGACAGCCCCTACGAGCCCCTGTACGGGCCTACGGGGCCGGAGGAGCCCCGGCCTGCCCCGCCGGACGAGACGATGCCCCTGCGGGCCGTGGAGGACCCCTCCGAGCCGCCGTCCCCAGGACCGGGGCGGGCCGAGCGCCGGCGCGCCGCCAAGGGCGGTCGCGGCAGGAACCGGGGCGCGGCCCCCGCGGCTCCCGCTCCCGCTTCCGACGGGCGTCCCCTCTCCCGCGTCGAGGCCCGCCGGGCCGCCCGCGCCGCCAAGGAGAGCGTCGGCGTCGTCGCCAGCCGGGTCGTCGGAGAACTCTTCATCACCTTCGGCGTCGTCATGCTCCTCTTCGTCACCTACCAGCTGTGGTGGACGAACGTCCGCGCCGGCCAGGAGACCGACAAGGCCAAGGCGCAGATCGAGGACACCTGGGCCAGGGGCGGCGACGACAAGAACGAGCCCGGCGCCTTCGAGCCCGGCAAGGGCTTCGCCATCATGTACATCCCCAAGCTGGACGTCGTCGTCCCCATCGCCGAGGGCACCAGCAAGACCGACGTCCTCGACAAGGGCATGGTCGGCCACTACGGCGAGGGCAAGCTCAAGACGGCCATGCCGGCCGACAAGCAGGGCAACTTCGCGGGGGGGGGGGGGGGGGGAGCCCCCCCCCCCCCCCCCCCCCCCCCCCCCCCCCCCCCCCCCCCCCCCCCCCCCCCCCCCAACACCCACGGCGAACCGTTCCGGTACATCAACCAGCTGAAGCCCGGCGACCCGATCGTCGTCGAGACGCAGAGCGCGTACTACACGTACACGATGAGCAGCATCCTGCCGCAGACATCTCCCTCCAACGTCTCGGTGATCGAACCCGTACCGAAGCAGTCCGGCTTCAAGGGCCCCGGCCGGTACATCACCCTGACCACCTGCACGCCGGAGTTCACCAGCACGTACCGCATGATCGTGTGGGGCAAGCTGGTCGACGAACGCCCGCGCAGCAAGGGAAAGCCGGAAGCGCTCGTAGGCTGAGACCCCACACCTCCGGACGGGACGACGGGACGACCTAGTGGCACGCGCGCGCAACCGGATCGCCGGGATCATCAGCCTCTTCGGCGAACTCCTCATCACGGCGGGCGTGGTGCTCGGCCTCTTCGTCGTCTACTCCCTGTGGTGGACGAACGTCCTCGCCGACCGCGCCGCCGACAAGGACGGCGCCCAGGTTCGCGACCACTGGGCGGCCGACGGGGCCGCCGGCGCCCCCGGCGCGCTGGACACCAAGGACGGCATCGGCTTCCTCCACGTACCCGCCATGGACAACGGCGAGGTCCTGGTGAAGCGGGGCACCGGCACCGACGTCCTCAACCACGGCGTCGCCGGCTACTACACCGACCCGGTCAAGTCCGCGCTGCCGCAGGACAAGCAGGGCAACTTCACGCTCGCCGCGCACCGGGACGGGCACGGCGCCAAGTTCCACAACATCCACAAGTTGAAGACCGGGGACGCGATCGTCTTCGAGACCAAGGACACCTGGTACGTCTACAAGGTCTACAAGACCCTGCCCGAGACGACGAAGTACAACGTGGACGTCCTCCAGCCCGTCCCGAAGGAATCCGGCAAGACCAAGCCCGGCCGCTACATCACGCTGACCACCTGCACCCCCATGTACACCTCGGACTACCGCTACATCGTCTGGGGCGAGCTGACGCGCACGGAGAAGGTCGACCGCGACCGGACCCCTCCGGCGGAGCTGCGGTGAACACTGACTCGCCGGGAGCGAGTCAGTCAGCGAGAGAGCTCTCTTAAGGAGCTCTGTCGTCGTAACATGGCCGGGGCCCGAAGCCGCAACTTCGTCTTGCGACTTCGGGCCTTCTCGCTGCCTGTGGACAACTCTCCTTACCGGAGGACCGCCAGGGGTACTCCCGCACTCCACTTCTCCAGAGCGGCGCGGTCCACGACGGTCACGCCGTACTCGTCGGCGATGGCACGGGCGTCGGGCGTGAAGGCGGTGGTAGCGACGAAGAGCGCCACGTCCGCTTGGTGCTGGACGAAGGACGCTCCGAGGAACTTCTGCAGCTCACCGCTCCACACGGGCCGGTAGGGGGCGAAGCTCTTGCACTGCACGACGACGCTGCGGCCGTCGGCGGCCAGCGCGGTGACGTCCACCCCTCGATCTCCCCGCCCGCTGTGGACGACGGCGTCGGTGCACCCGTCGCGGCGGAGCAGGGCGGCGACGTGGTGCTCGAACGCGCGCCAGTCCATGCCGTCGATGGACGCCATGATTCCGGTGTAGGGGCGGGGGCCCTGCACGCGTTCGAGGTGCCGGAGTCGGAACTCGTGGTCGCTGAGCCGCTGCCCGATCCTTTGGACGTCTTCCCTGAGCGTGATCAGCTCCCGGCGGTGCTCGCCCGACGCCTCGATGAGGGCGTTGAACATGGGGACGACGGTCTGGCCGAGGATGTGAGTGATGCGCTGGTCGATCTGCTCATAGGGGGACAGGGTGCCCTCCTCGGCAGGGATGTTTGCCACAGGCTGGGGTCGGGCTGTGTACTCCGCGTCCAGGAGGTACGTACGCACCTGACGTGCGACGTCGCTGTCGCGCAGCAGCATCGCGACGTTGAGCACCGCGCGGCGGGGGTAGATGGTGAGGCTCCTGCGGGCCTGTGGATGACTTCCGAGCGAGAGTGACATGTTGTCACTCTCGAATCGCCGCAGGTCCGCGCCACGAAGGACAGCCAAGCCGTTGCTCTCCAGCTCCTGCTTGTGTCGCTTGACCAGCTGCCGGATGACCTCCGCGGTGACGCTGAAGTACGTCGCCACCATCGCCGTCGTCACATGCATGCCGTCAGGCAGCAGCGACAGCGACTTCACCTTGTCGAGTACCTCGGTCCGTGCGCCGACGCCCTCGCGCATGGCCCTCGACTCCAGCAGTACTAGTTCGTTGATCACGCTTCTGCCCCTTCCTCGGGAACGTCAGGGCAGGCATGGTCCCCACCCCATCTCTCCAACGAGTAAGGACATATGAAGACACGACCGGATTTCGGCAGCTTGTACCAGCGGCGTCGCCGGCTGCTACACCGACCCACGCACGCAGAAGGTCGACCGCGACCGGACCCCTCCGGCGGAACTGAGGCAGGGGTGCCTGGGTTCTGTGGCTTCCTGGATGAGATGGACCGCCAGACCAGTCCAGGCCTGGCGGTCTACGTGATCTACGAAGGCCTCTCCGCCCACAAGATGCCCCTGGTGCACAAAAGCTGCTTGCGCACCCTGCACTGACCTCGGTAGGTCGGTGATTGTGGAGTGCTTTAGCTTCCAGTCAGCAGTGTGTAGCCGCGGGGCTTATGCCGCCGGCCGTTACTCCGTTGTAAGTAATGTGCCCCGACACGCTTATGCAGTTATTGGGGGCGTAAACGCTGACAGGGCCAGCGTACTGCGAGAAGAAGCCGATATCGGTATCTGAGTCGAGGATATCGCACCGGCTGGCAGGTGAAGTCTGAGCGCACTTCTCGATGAGCACGCCCATGTCCTTACTGACGCCGTACCCGCCAGCTGCCGTAGCCACCAGTGAGGCGCAGTTCGTTCCGTTGGAGTAGTAGAGGTAGATGTTGCCGTAAAGAGTTCCGCCGGTGGTTTTCACGGGGTAGGTATCGATCAGTGAACCGGAACAGCCATATCCAGCGGCGCTGGCTGATGGTGCGATCGCCAAGGACCCCCCTAGGATCGCTGAAACCGCTGCGAAAACAGTGAACAATCGCTTTATCTTGTCAAGCTTCTTGATTGCGAGAGTAGATATGGCTCGATGATCATAGGGGGTTGTTCCCCGAGGAGCAATGAGAGGAGGTTCGCTATCCCGTCTCCGCTCTATCTGTAACTCTACTTCTGGCCTAATAAGTCAATAATTTTCTCTTTTTGGAGGGCTTGCGAAGAGGCCCCGGCATCCTCCTGGATGCCGGGGCCTCTTCGCGGTGTGGGCGGGCGTCAGCCGAAGAAGCCGCCGCCGGGGTTGCCGTTGTTGTTGTCCCCGCCGCCTCCGCCACCCAGGGTGGTGACGGTGATGGGCTGGTTCGTGGGGACCTGCGAACCCTCCGGCGGGTTCGTGCCGAGGACCATGGCGTCCTCCTTGTCGGAGCCCTGCTGGACGACCGTCAGACCCATGCCCTGGAGCAGGTCCCGGACCTCCTTGAACTTCTTGCCGGTGAGGCCCGTGGGGATCGTGACCATCTGCTGCTGCGGGCCCTTGGAGACCTTCAGCGTGATCTGGACGTCCTTCGGCTGGTTCGACGGGCCCTGGGGGGTCTGGTCGACGACCGTGCCCGCGGGCTGGTCCGAGTCGACGTCCTCCTTGGACACGTTCGTGAAGCCGATCTGGTTGAGCTGCTGGAGGGCCTGCTCGTAGGTGCGGGTCTTGACGTTGGGAAGCTCCGACAGCTCCTTCTTCGCGACCGTGATCGTGATCTCGGAGTTCTTCTCCGCCTTGGTGCCGCCGTCCGGGTTCTGCTTCAGAACCGTGCCGGGGTCCTCCGCGGACTCCTCCTCCTCGACCTTGACCTTGAAGCCGCTGTCCTTGAGGCGCTGCTCGGCCCGGTCCTGGGACTGCTCGACGACGTCCGGGACCTCGACGAGCGGGGCGCCCTCGGAGACGTACACCTGGATCGTGCCGTCGACGTCCATCTTCGCGGTCTCGGACGCGGCCGGATCCTGGCGGCAGATGGTGTCCTTGGGCTGGTCGCAGCGCTCGGTGCCGGCCTGCTGGACCTTCACCTGGACGTTGCGCGCGCGGTCCTGTGCGTCCTGCATCGTCTTGCCGACCAGCTGCGGGACCGTGACCTTCTGCGGGCCATCCTTCTTGTCCATGATCGCGACGCCGATGAAGATCGCGCCGATGAGCACCAGGACGCCCGCGAGCGCCAGCAGGATCGTCGAGGTGTTTGACTTCTTCTGGCCACCGCCGCGACGGCGGTCCGGGCGGTCGTCATAGCCGTAGCCGCCGTCGTCCGGGTTCACCGGCGGCAGCATCGACGTCTGGCCGGCCGGGTCGGCCTGGCGCAGCGCGGTGGTCGGCTGGTCCTCCGGCGGATAGCCGCCGTAGCCCCCGCCGTACGCGGGCGCGCCCGCCATGCCCATCCCCATGCCCATCGCGGCGGCGGCCGCGACCGGCTGACCGTCGAGGCAGGCCTCGATGTCCGCGCGCATCTCGTCGGCGGACTGGTAGCGGTAGTCGGGGTCCTTGACCAGCGCCTTCAGGACGATGGCGTCCATCTCGGGCGTGATCTCGGGGTCGAAGTTGCTCGGCGGCTGCGGCTCCTCGCGGACGTGCTGGTACGCGACCGCGACCGGGGAGTCGCCGATGAACGGGGGACGGACGGTGAGCAGCTCGTAGAGCAGGCAGCCCGTGGAGTACAGGTCGGAGCGGGCGTCGACCTGCTCGCCCTTGGCCTGCTCGGGGGAGAGGTACTGGGCCGTGCCGATCACCGCGGCGGTCTGCGTCATGGTCATGCCCGCGTCGCCCATGGCGCGCGCGATGCCGAAGTCCATGACCTTGACCTGGCCGGTGCGCGTCAGCATGACGTTCGCCGGCTTGATGTCACGGTGCACGATGCCGGCGCGGTGCGAGTACTCCAGCGCCTGGAGGATGCCGACCGTCATCTCGAGGGTGCGCTCGGGCAGCAGCTTGCGCCCGGAGTGCAGCAGCTCACGCAGGGTCGACCCGTCGACGTACTCCATCACGATGTACGGGATGGAGACCTGGTCGACGTAGTCCTCGCCGGTGTCGTACACCGCGACGATCGCCGGGTGGTTCAGCGAGGCGGCGGACTGTGCCTCACGGCGGAACCGGGCCTGGAAGGACGGATCGCGGGCGAGGTCGGCCCGCAGCGTCTTCACGGCGACGGTGCGGCCGAGCCGGGTGTCCTGGGCGAGGTACACCTCGGCCATGCCACCACGGCCGAGCACCGGGCCCAGCTCGTACCGGCCGCCGAGGCGACGCGGCTCTTCCATAGCTAATCCAGCCCTCTCCGTCTGTCCCGACCGCACCCATGGGTGGTCCGGCGGTGTGTGCTGTTCGCGCATACGCTACCGGCCCCGGGGAGGGGTTCCGCCCGGGGCCGGTAGCTGATACCTGACCGGTACCTGGCTCGTACGGGGTCCAGGGGGTCAGCCCCGGGTCTTGAGGACCGCCTTCATCACGGCCTTGGCGATCGGGGCGGCGAGACCGCCACCGCTGATGTCCTCGCGGTCGGTGCCTTCGGAGTCCTCGACGACGACGGCGACCGCGACCGGGGAGCCCTCGGAGGTCTTCGCGTACGAGATGAACCAGGCGTACGGACGCTTGGCGTTCTTCTCGCCGTGCTGGGCCGTACCCGTCTTGCCGCCGACCTTCACGCCGTCCATGTGCAGGTCGGCGTTGCCGCCGGTGCCCTTGGTGACGACGTTCTCCATCATCTGCTGGAGCTTCTGGGCGGTCTCCGGCGAGACCGGGCGGCTCATCTCCTCGGGGTCGGTCTGCTTGATGATGTCGAGGTTCGGGGCGCGCAGCTGGTCGATCATGTACGGCTTCATCAGCTTGCCGTCGTTGGCGATCGCCGCTGTGACCATCGCCATCTGCAGCGGGGTCGTCGCGGTGTTGAACTGGCCGATCGAGGAGAGCGCGTTGCCGCCGCGGTCGGAGTTCTTGTCGAAGACGGAGGCGGAGGAGCGGACCGGGGTGAACTGCTCGGCGTTGAAGCCGAACTTCTCGGCCATCTCGACCATCTTGTCGCGGCCGACGTCGTCGCCGAGCTTCGCGAAGACCGAGTTGCAGGAGACCCGCAGCGCCTCGTTCAGGCTTGCGTTGGCACAGCCGCCGGAGTGGTTCTTCATCGGCTTGGTGGAGAGCGGGATCTTCCAGCCCTCGGGGGTGTCGGTCGCCGCGTTGATGTCGGTGACCTTGCCGTTCTCGAGCGCGGCGGCGGCGGTGACGACCTTGAAGACGGAGCCGGGGGGGTAGATCTCGCGGATGGCGCGGTTCTGCTTCGGCTTGTTCTTGTCGTTCTCCAGCGCGACCCAGGCCTTCTCGTCCTTGCCGGAGTAGCCGGCGAAGGACGAGGGGTCGTACGAGGGCGTGGACGCCAGTGCCAGGATCTTGCCGGTCTTCGGCTCGATGGCGACGACGGCGCCGGTCTTGCTGCCGAGCCCCTCGTAGGCGGCCTTCTGGGCGGCGCCGCTGAGGGTGGTGACGACGTCGCCGCCCTTCTTCTTCTCGCCGGTGAACATGGCGAGGGTGCGGTCGAAGAAGAGCCGGTCGTCGCTGCCGGTGAGGATGCCGTCCTCGATCTTCTCGATCTGGTTGGCGTCGTAGGCCTGCGAGGCGTACCCGGTGACCGGGGCCCACATGGGGCCGTCGACGTAGGTCCGCTTGTACTTGTAGAACTTGTCGCCCGAGTCGACGGAACCCGTGATGGGCTTGCCGTCCACGATGATGTTGCCGCGCTCGTTCGAGTACCGGGCGATCTGGACGCGCCGGTTCTTGGGGTTCGTGTTCAACTCCTCGGCGCGGACGGCCTGGAGCCAGTTGTCCCGCAGGAGCAGGGCGAGGATGAGCAGGCCGCAGAAGATCGCGACCCGGCGCAGCGGCTTGTTCACGGACGGACCACCTGGGTCATCTCGGCATCGGGGTTCGGGGCGGGGGCGGGCGCGGGGCGGCGCGCGGTGTCGCTGATCCGGATCAGGATGCCGATCAGGGCCCAGTTGGCGATGACGGAGGATCCGCCGTACGCGAGGAACGGCATCGTCATACCGGTGAGCGGGATGAGGCCCATCACACCGCCGGCGACGACGAAGACCTGCAGCGCGAACGCGCCGGACAGGCCCATCGCCAGCAGCTTGCCGAAGGGGTCGCGGGCCGCGAGGGCGGTGCGGACACCGCGCTCGATGATCAGGCCGTAGAAGAGCAGGAAGACCATCACGCCGGTCAGACCGAGCTCCTCGCCGACCGTGGCGAAGATGAAGTCGGAGTTCGCGGCGAACTGGACCAGGTCCGAATTGCCCTGGCCGAGACCGGTGCCGAGGATGCCGCCGGAACCGAAGGACATCAGCACCTGCGTCATCTGGTCGCAGGCGTACGCCATGTTGGAGCCGGCGGGCGCCGTCTTCAGGCACTCGAAGGGGTCGAGCCAGGCCTGGACACGCGACTGCACGTGACTCGCCGTCGAGCCGACGACCACGGCACCCGCGGAGGACATCAGCAGACCCATGACGACCCAGCTGGTCCGCTCCGTCGCCACGTACAGCATGATCACGAACATGCCGAAGAACAGGAGCGACGTACCGAGGTCGTTCTCGAAGACCAGGATGAGGAGGCTGATCGCCCAGATCGTCAGGATCGGGCCCAGGTCACGGCCACGCGGCAGGTAGAGCCCCATGAAACGGCGGCTGGCCAGGGCCAGCGCGTCCCGCTTCACCATCAGGTAGCCGGAGAAGAAGATCGCCAGGACGAGCTTGGCGAACTCACCGGGCTGGATCGAGAAGCCTCCGACGCGGATCCAGATCTTGGCGCCGAAGACGTCCGCGCCGAGGCCCGGGACGAGCGGCAGCAGCAGCAGGACGAGGGCCGCGACCATGGAGATGTACGTGTAGCGCTGGAGGACGCGGTGGTCCTTGAGCAGCAGCAGCACGCCCACGAACATGGCGACGCCGATCGCCGAGTACATCATCTGGTTCGGCGCGGACTCGCTGAACGCGCCGTACGTGCGCTTCGCCAGCGAGATCAGCCTCGGCGACTGGTCAAGACGCCAGATCAGCACCAGACCCATGCCGTTCAGCAAGGTGGCCAACGGCAGCAGCAGCGGGTCCGCGTACGGGGCCCACTTGCGGACCACGAGGTGTGCGACGCCCGCGAGCAGGGCCAGGCCGAGGCCGTACCCGGCCATTCCGGCCGGGACCTTGCCGTCGATGGCCAGGCCCACGTTGAGGTACGCGAACACCGGGATGACGACGGCGAACGCGAGCAGCGCCAGCTCGGTGTTGCGGCGGCTCGGCGCCTCGATCGCGCCGATGGTGGTCGTGTTGGTGACAACGCTCATGGTGGTGAAAGGCCCCCTACGGGTGCTTACTGCTTGCCGCAGTTCGAGGCCAGCTTCTGTTCCTCCGCGGTGAGGGTGGGACCCGGGGACGGAGCGGCTGTGGTGGGCTTGGAGTCAGGGGCGGCGGTGCCGGGCTTCTGCGTGGCCGGCGGCTTGCTCGCCTGGTCGGCGGCCTTCTCGGCCGCGGCGTGCCGCTGCTCGGCCTTCTTGCACGCCGAGGCCTGCACGGCCAGCTCCGAGATCTTCGTCTCGGCCTTGCCGAGGCTGCCGCCCGCGATCGTGTCCTCGACCTGCTTCCGCTGGTAGGCGGGGAGGTACTTGAGTTCGATCTCGGGGTGGTCCTTCTCGACCTTCGAGAGCGACACCCACGCCAGGTCCTGGCTGATGCCCTGGTACAGCGCCACGTGCTGGTCCTTGGCGCCCACGTAGTACTGCGTCTGCGTCCAGCGCCAGCCCCCGTAGAGGCCGCCGCCGGCGATCCCGAGGACGAGGACGAGGAAGAAGGAGCGCTTCAGCCACTTGCGGCCGGTGCGCGGCTTGACGAAGTCCTCGTCCGTGTACGAGTCGAAGGAGCCCTGCGGGGGCATGCCGCCGTACCCGTGGTCGTCGCCGCTGCCGGGCGGGCCGAAGCCTCCCGCGGGCGGCTGCTGGTGCGGCGCGGGGCGGCCGAGGCCCGAGGCGCGGCCGGCCGGGGTCTGCATCGCCCCGCCGTCGTTCAGCTGGGCCTGGTTCTCGGCGACGGCGCCCACGATGACCGGGGTGTCGCTGAGGTGACCGGCGAGGGTGTCGCCGCCGTCGACGTCGAGGACGTCGGCGACGATCACCGTGATGTTGTCGGGGCCGCCGCCGCGCAGCGCGAGCTGGATCAGCTCCTGCACGGTCTCCTGCGGGCCCTGGTAGCTGGCGAGGGTGTCCTCGAGGGTCTGGTGCGAGACCACGCCGGACAGGCCGTCGGAGCAGATCAGGTACCGGTCGCCGGCCCGGACCTCGCGGATGGAGAGGTCGGGTTCGACGTGGTCGCCGCTGCCCAGCGCGCGCATGAGGAGCGAGCGCTGCGGGTGGGTGGTGGCCTCTTCCTCGGTGATCCGGCCCTCGTCGACGAGGCGCTGGACCCAGGTGTGGTCCTGGGTGATCTGGGTGAGGAAGCCGTCGCGGAGCAGGTAGGCGCGGGAGTCCCCGACGTGCACGAGCCCGAGCCGCTGGCCGGTCCACAGCAGGGCCGTGAGCGTGGTGCCCATGCCCTCCAGCTGCGGGTCCTCCTCGACCATCATCCGCAGCTGGTCGTTGGCGCGCTGCACCGCCGTACCGAGCGAGGTGAGGATGTCCGAGCCGGGGACGTCGTCGTCGAGCGTGACGAGCGTGGAGATCACCTCGGAGGAGGCGACCTCGCCGGCGGCCTGGCCGCCCATGCCGTCGGCGATGGCGAGCAGCCGGGGCCCGGCGTAACCCGAGTCCTCGTTGCCCTCGCGGATCATGCCCTTGTGCGAGCCCGCGGCGAATCGAAGGGAGAGAGTCATGCCCACCTGCCCTGTCGACGCTGCATCGGGGTACAGCCGGTCTCGACCCACACTGCCCACCCTCCGGTCGCTCCGGTCACGCCGGTCGATCCATTCGCTCCGGTCGGGAGCGCGGCACGTCCTGTGGCGGGGACCGTCCCGGCTCGCTCGCTCCGCTCGCTCATTTTCGTACTACTTCCGCAGCTCGATGACGGTCTTGCCGATGCGGATCGGCGCGCCCAGCGGAATCGGTGTGGCGGTGGTGAGGCGGGACCGGTCGAGGTACGTGCCGTTCGTGGACCCGAGATCCTCGACGATCCACTGGCCGTCCCGGTCCGGGTAGATCCGGGCGTGGCGGCTGGAGGCGTAGTCGTCGTCGAGCACGATCGTCGAGTCGTGCGCCCGGCCCAGCGTGATCGTCTGGCCCTGGAGGGCGACGGTCGTGCCGGTGAGGGTGCCCTCGGAGACGACCAGCTTGGTCGGGGCGCCACGGCGCTGGCGACCGCCCGCGCTCTGCTGGCCGCGCTGCTGCGGAGGCGCGGCGGCCTGCCGCGCGTTCTGCTGGGGTCGCGCCTCCTGGCGCCGCGAACCGCGCTGGGTGACCCGCGTACCGAACAGGTCGCTTCGGATGACCTGGACGGCCACGATGACGAACAGCCACAGAACGGCCAGGAAACCCAACCGCATGACCGTCAGGGTCAGCTCTGACATTGCCCCCGCTTCACCCTTCGGCTTGCCGGTAAACGATGGTGGTGCTGCCCACGACGATCCGCGAGCCGTCGCGGAGCGTAGCGCGGGTGGTGTGCTGCCCGTCCACCACGATGCCGTTGGTGGATCCCAGATCCTGGATCGTCGAGGGCGTTCCGGTCCGGATCTCGCAGTGCCGGCGGGAGACGCCGGGATCGTCGATCCTCACGTCCGCGTCGGTGCTGCGGCCGAGGACCAGGGTCGGGCGGGAGATCTGGTGGCGGGTGCCGTTGATCTCGATCCAGCGGCGCACCGCGGAGCCCGCTCCGGCGTGGGTGCCGGGGCCGGGCATGGTTCCGGGGCCGCCCGCCGGGCGTCCGGCGGGAGCCGTCGGCCGGTGGCCGGGCGCGCCGGGAGGCGGAGCGGCGGGCATGGGCGGGGCGCCGGCCGGGGGGTACCCGTAACCGCCGCGACCCTGGCCCGGGCCCTGCTGCTGGTGGGGCTGCTGCGGCTGCGGCTGTGACGTACTCGACGCCAGAGTGCGGCTGCGGACGCGGTACAGGCCGGTGTCGAGATCCTCGGCCTTCTCCAGGTGGACCTTGATCGGGCCCATGAAGGTGTACCGCTGCTGCTTCGCGTAGTCCCTGACCAGGCCGGCGAGCTCGTCGCCGAGCTGGCCCGAGTAGGGGCTGAGACGCTCGTAGTCCGGCGTGCTCAGCTCCACGATGAAGTCGTTGGGGACGACCGTCCGCTCACGGTTCCAGATCGTCGCGTTGTTGTCGCACTCGCGCTGGAGCGCGCCGGCGATCTCGACGGGCTGGACCTCGGACTTGAAGACCTTGGCGAAGGTGCCGTTGACCAGACCTTCGAGCCGCTGCTCGAAACGCTTCAGGACTCCCATGGGGCACCTCCTCCGTCGTTGTCGCCCTGGTACTGCTTACTGATCGTATCCACGCGTCGGGAAATCGGCTGGTTCCCCTTCTCTGCCCTGTGGACGAGTGTCACCTCTCACAGGCTTCCCCCATGGATCGTAGAGGCGGCCTGTGGACAGTGTCCCGCACCCGGCTGTCGAACCGGGGAGCGGTCCGGGGTCTGTGCGGGACGGCGGTGCGGTCCATCCCCTTCGTCCCCCTCCTCCACTCTTCTCCCCCCTCGTTCCTCCGGTGCCTCTCGCTCCCTCCTCCCCCGCTTCCCCTCCCTCCACCCCCTCACCTTGGACTGCGCGAGCGGGGCCGAAACAACGGATGTGAATCCACGGTCTCCGACGTGCTAATCTTCAGATGTCGCCAGGCGCTCCCACCGAAAGGTGAGAGAGTCCGGAGCACACCCAATGCGCGGGTGGCGGAATAGGCAGACGCGCTGGATTCAGGTTCCAGTGCCCGCAAGGGCGTGGGGGTTCAACTCCCCCCTCGCGCACCAGTCGAGAAGGTCGGCATCGTTCACACGATGCCGACCTTCTCGCTTTTCCCGATGGTCCTGCGCGCCGTACGGACCGCCGAGTGTGACGTACGACGCTTCCGGCCCCCGAGGGCCGCGGGCCGGGCTCGTGGCCCTCGGGGCCCGTCCGGAGACGCGGCGGCCGCCAGACGGCCTCGCCCGGTTCCACGTACATTCCGACATGCCGGCGGAACGGCAGCCGGGCGACTCGGCGGCGGCGTCCAGGCGCGAGGCGCCGCGGAGGCGGCGCGTGACGGGCGAGGTGATGCGCAGCTCGGTCGAGGTGGACGGGGCCGAAGTCGTAGTCCAGCGCACCTCGCGGATTCCCGTATTCGAATACCGGTAGATTCCTGAACTCGTCACCTATGCAAGGCTGTTCACTTCCATCGGAAGTGTTGTCGCCCGCAGGGGCCGCCGGGCGGCCGGGCCGTCGGGTTGCCGGGTCGACGGGTCGCTCTCGACGAGAGACGAGGTCGGCCCTTCGGCGGGGGTTTTCGCGCGGTGTCCTGAGTGGCCGCGACGGCGGGGACTGGGTGCCGGGTCTTCTTTGCCTGGAATGCGCGAATGTGCGGTGCCGCCCGGGGCTGCACCGCACATTCGGAAGGTTCTGGGTCGGACCTGTCTAGCGGCCCAGCGTCGCGTCGACCTGTGCCATGACGCGCTGGGTGTAGCCCTTCGCCTCGGAGGCCACCTTCGGGTTCTCCTTCAGGAGGCGCTGCTGCCAATCCGATTCGACCTTGTGCATCGTTTCCGAGACCCCGAAGGAATTCCGGCACGTGACGTCCGCCTTGGCCGTCTCGATGGCCTCGGCCGACTTTCCGGCGCTGGCGGCCCAGCGCGGATCGTCGTTCGCCGCCCAGGGATCCTTGTAATCGAATCCCTTGGACTTCATGCAGGTCGACCACTTCGAGAATGCCGTGAGGGTCCGCGGGTCCGTGAGCATGTTGTCCCAGGCCTGGCGCTCCAGCTTGGTGATGGCGTCCTCGGAGGTGTCCAGGGCGTCGGGCGTACGGGTGCGCCCGACGAGCGCCTGGTCGGTCTCTCCGGCGCAGCCCGCCGCGGGAACCGCCTTGCCCTTCAGGGTGGGGGCCGCCGCCGCGCGCGGCGCGTTGCCGGACCGGCCGCCGGGGCCGTACAGGGCCAGCTCGGTCTCGGGGGTCAGCTCCTGGTCGACGACGAGGGCGCGGGCGGTCCGCATCCCGGCCTGCGCGTCGGCGGGCCAGCCGTAGCCGTAGGCCGACACCTTCGCGAGGTCGTGGTCGCCGTACCGGACGTCCATGCCGTTCTTCGGCCCGCCGTGGGCGGCGGGGGCCGCCTCCGCGAAGGACTGCGGCGTGGCGAACGGGGCCGCGACGCCGAACCGGTCGAGACAGGCCGCCGCCTTCCTGGCCTTCGCCGCGGTCAGCAGCGCGCGGTTCACCTCGTTGCCGTTCACCTGGTACGCGCGGATCGGCAGCGTCCACGTGGACGGGTCGCCGTCCTGCGGGGCGACGGCCGGCGTGCTCCACCGTTCCGCCGCCGGGACCGAGGCCACGTTCGCCTGCGCCGCGGTCGGTACGGCGTCGGTGTCGTCGAAGGAGTCGATCGTGGCGACCGTGGCGCCGCTCAGGGCCACCACGGCGAGCGCGGCGACGGTCGGCTTGAACGCCCGCTTCCGGCGCGCGGAAGACGACCGCTCGGTGAAGTCCTTGTCGTTCAGCATCCCGAGCCCATCCATTCGAACGAAGCGTTCTCGTTGTAGGTGTTCACCAGGTTCTTGTAGTTGTCCGCGGGGATGTCGTCGTAGATGCCCTTGAAGTAGCTGTTGAAGTGGACACGGGCGATGCAGGCCCGCCCGTAGTCCTTGTGGTTGTGGGCCGATGCGGCGTTGTTCTTCACACCCTGATTGCTGCCGGCGCCACGGTTCGGACAGAAGAGGAACTTCAAGTAGCCGGGGGTGCCGTCATCCGCTCCGAAGTTCTCCTCGCTGTATCCGAACTTCGTCCACGAGCCGTTGAAGTTGGAGTTGTAGAACAGCTGGAACTTGAAGGTGTACGCGTCGGCGCAGTCGTTGGGGGAGACGTTCCAGTCGTTCGCCTGGGCGGGACTCGACATGAGTGCCGACGCGCAGGCGATCCCTATGACCGCGGCAACCGATCGCTTTTTCAAACTGAGCAAGATTCCCCCCATTGACGGTGAATCGCCCCCTCTTCGTGTCGAGTGGGCGCAGGCACGAGCATCAATCTTTGATTCCCTATGCATCGATCACCAGAAAGAAATCAGTCAACCCACCGGTGCGCGGTGACCGGAAAACGATCATGAGTGGGTGCGACTTTGGTCGTCGGCGGTCGCGACGAAAGAGAGGCGATCGGGCGGGGGTCCGCTGCCTAGGGTGCGAGCGTGGACGAGATGGCGAAGTCGGGGAGTCGGGGCGCGGGTCTGATCGGGGCCCGGGTCGCCGAGGGGTGGGCCTGGTTCCTGGTGCCGGGGCAGTGGTCGGGGCGCAGGACCACCGGGGAGGTGGCGCTCGCCGTGGTCGTGGCGCTGCTCGCCGCCGGGACCGAGGACATCCTGGGCGGCGAGGGATGGCGCCTGGCCGCGGTCGCCGCCGGTGCCGCCGCGCTGTCGCTGGTGCGGCGAAGACTCCCGGCGAGCACGCTCGTCCTCGCCGCCGGGCTCACGCCCTTCGTGCCCGGTCTCGGGCCGCTGCTGCTGCTCGTCGGCTGGTCGTCCGGACGGTACATCGTGGGCGCGGGGCACGCCTTGGCCGCGTACATCGCCGCCTTCGTCCTGAACGTCGGGGGCACGCTCCTGGTGTCCTGGGACCGGCAGCGGCTGCTCACCGTCGCCTTCATGGCGACCCTCTACTACCTGAGCACCACGCTGGCCCCCGGGCTCGCCCACCGCTACTGGACCCAGCGGCGGACCCTGCTGCACGCGCTCCAGGAGCGCAACGCGCAACTGCTGCGCGAGCGGAACATGGTGGTCTGGCAGGCCAGACTCCGCGAGCGGCAGCGGATCGCCCAGGACATGCACGACAGCCTCGGGCACCAGCTGGCGCTGATCGCCGTCCACACGGGGGCCCTCGAAGTGGACCGTGAACTGGGCGCGCGGCAGCGCGAGGTGGTCGCCGTCCTGCGGAACGCCTCGGTGACCGCCATGCAGGAACTGCGGGAGGTCGTCGGGATACTCCGGGACGGAGTCGCGGTGGAGGACGGCGCGCCGGCCGCGCCCGCGCCGACCGGGGACGAGACGGGGCGGGCCGCGCGCGGGACCGCCGGCATCGAGGGGCTCGTGGCGGCGGCCCGGGCGGCGGGCACCTCGGTCGGGCTGCGGCGGCTCGGGGAGGAGAGACCACTCGCACCGGCCGCCGACCACGCCGCGTACAGGATCGTGCAGGAGGCCCTGACCAACGCCTACAAGTACGCGCCGGGGGCGTCGATCGGCGTCGAACTGCGCTACGAGCCGGACACGTTCGTGGTGGAGATCCTCAACGCGCCGCCGTCGGGCGGTCCCCCGGAGGACGTGGTCAGCGGCGGCCAGGGGCTGACCGGACTCGCCGAGCGGGCCCGGCTGGTGGGCGGCATGTGCCATGCGGGCCCGGCCGACGACGGCGGGTTCCGGGTGGCCGGGATGCTGCCGTACGGGGCGGCGCCGGTCGCCGAGGCCGCGCCTTTGGTCGATGCGGCCGACGACTTCCGACAGCAGACCACGAAGCCGCTGGCGGGCGATGGTCGTCCGGTCGCGGTCGGACCGGCCGACTGGACGTTCACGGAGCGGGAGCTGGCCATGGCGGTGCGCGGGGGCAGGGGCAGGAGCACGGGCGGGGCGATCGCCATCGGCTGCGGGATCGCGTTCGCCGCGGTCGTCCTGCTGGTGGTGGCGGGGGGCTTCGCCCTCTACTTCCTCATGGGCTCGCTGAAGGACGGAATGATCGACCCCGTGCAGTACGAGGCGGTGAAGGTCGGGATGACCGAGAAGGAGGTCAGGGACCAGCTGCCCTCGGGCGACACCATAGCCACGGCAGGGCTTGAGGGCACCGGGCCCGCCCGGCCGGAGGGCGCGACCTGCCTGGTGCTGATGTCCTCGGACATGGGCGACACCGACGGCGAAGAGCCCGTTTTCCGGTTCTGCTTCAAGGACGGCAAGCTGATCGAGAAGAAGTCGTACACGGTCGAGCAGCGTTAGCGCTGCACGGCCCGTACCGGGCGCGGGGGAGAAGCAGTGGCAGGGCAGCCCATCAGGGTCGTGATCGCCGACGACGAGCCTCTGATCAGGGCCGGGATCCGGATGATCCTCATCTCCGACCCGGAGATCGAGGTCGTCGCGGAGGCCGGCAACGGGCGGGAGGCGGTCGAGGCCGCCCGGGCGCACGCCGCGGACGTGGTGCTCCTCGACATCCAGATGCCGGTGCTCGACGGCCTCTCCGCCCTGCCCGAGCTGCGCCGGGCCGCGCCCGCGGCCCGGGTGATCGTCCTGACGACCTTCGGGGAGCGGGAGAACGTGCTGCGGACCCTGGAGCACGGGGGTGCCGGGTTCCTGCTCAAGGACACGGCGCCCGCCGAGCTGATCCGGGCGGTGCGGGCGGCCGCGGCGGGCGACGCGTATCTGTCGCCGGCCGCGACCCGGCACGTCGTGGAGCGGCTGGCCATGGGCCGCGAGGTGGCGCGCGCCGAGGAGGCGCGGGCACGGGTGGCGGCGCTCAGCGAGAAGGAGCGGGACGTCCTGGCACTGCTCGGCGAAGGACTCTCCAACGCGGACGCCGGGAAGCGGCTGCACATGAGCGAGGGCACGGTGAAGACGTACGTGAGCCGGATCCTGGCCAAGCTGGCCTGCGAGAACCGGGTACAGGCGGCGCTGCTCGCCCGGGACGCGGGGCTGTAGGGCGGCCGCCCGGGGGCCGGCCGAGTCTCGGGGCCGTGGTACCAGCCGCTCGCGGGCGGGGTCAGGTCTGCGGGGTGTAGGGCCAGCCGCTCGCGGGCGGGGTCAGGTCTGCGGGGTGTAGGGCCAGTCGCTCGCGGGCGGGGTCAGGTCTCGGGGCGCAGGGCCTGCCGTCTGGGGTCCGGGGCAGGTCAGGGGTGTGGGGCCGGCGGCCTGCGGGCCGGGGTCAGGTCTCGGGGGTGTGGGGGTAGGGGCTCGTGGTCGCGGCGTTGTAGCGCAGCAGGTACGCGGCGAAGCGGGCGAGGTCCTCGGCCGACCAGTCCTCCAGGCGCTCCTCGAAGGCGGCCATGCGGCTCGTCTGGGCCGCGGCGAGGACCTTCGTGCCGGCCTCGGTGGGGTGCAGCACCTGCACCCGGTGGTCGTCGGGGGCGGGGCGGCGCTCGACGAAGCCGAGCTTCTCCAGGCCGGCGACTTGACGGCTCACCGTCGACTTGTCCAGGAGGTAGTGGGCCGCGAGGTCGGTGGCCCGGCAGCCGCGCTGCTCCTCGATGTGGGCGAGGAGCGTGTACGAGACGAGCGGGAGCTCGGGGTGGACCCGGGCCGCCGCGGCACGGGCACGGCGCGCGAAGGCCGTCAGCTCGCGCTGGATGACGTCCACCGACGCCTCGCGGGGTGGCTCTGCTCCGCCGGTCATGGTGGGCTCCCTGCTGTCGTTCGGGCGCGGGGTGCACCGCGTCCGCCTTCGGTTGTATAGTACAACGGTTCATTAGTTGTAAAAGCCAACCATGGAGGTCTCGGTGTCCGCAGGACCGAACACCAGCGGTGCGGTACGGCATGTCCTCGGGCACCTGCTCACCCCCCTGTTGATGTGCGTCGGCATGGCTCTCGCCTACCTCGGCGCCTTCCACGCGCCCGAACCCCACGACCTGCGCGTCGACATCATCGGCTCCGGCCCCACCACGCAGGTCCTCGCACAGACGCTCCACGACAAGGGCGCCGGCGCCCTCGACGTCCGTACCGTCGCCGACCGGGGCACCGCCGTCTCCGCACTGCGCGAACAGCGCAGCTTCGGCGCGTACGTCCCCGGCGAGAAGCCCGAACTGCTCGTCGCCTCGGCCTCCTCCGACACCAGCGCCATGGCCGTCGAGAAGGTGTTCACCAAGGTCGCCGCCGCGCAGGACGCGCCGCTCAAGGTCACCGACATCGCCCCCACCGCCTCCGGCGACCCCACCGGCCAGGGCGTCTTCTTCCTGCTCGTCGCCCTCAGCATCGGCGCCTACGCCTCGGTCGCCGTCATCGGCGGCGCCGGAGCCGTCCTGCCCCTGCGGCTCAGGGCCCTCCTCGCCGCCGGCATGTCGCTCGTCGTCAGCCTCATCGGCACCCTCTTCGCCGGGCCGGTCTTCCACCTCGTCGACCAGGGCCTCGGCGGCGTGTGGGCGATGTCCTGGCTGTACGCGGCGGGCATCCTCGCCGTCGGCGTCGGCCTGCACACCTTCCTGCGCCGCTGGACCACGCTCGGCGTGATGGTCCTCTTCGTCATGCTCAACTTCACGAGCTCCGGCGGCATCTACCGGCCCGAGCTCCAGCCCGGCTTCTTCGGCGCGCTGCACGCCTTCTGGAACGGCGCGGGCTTCGTCGAGGGCGTACGCGGCCACGTCTACTTCGACGGCCACGGGCTCGGCGGGAACGTCCTCGTCCTCGCCCTCTGGCTCCTCGCCGGCGTCGCGCTGCTCGCCCTCGCCGGACTCACGGAGGCGCGGCGGAGGAAGACGGGCGCCGACGCCGGCGCAGCTGCCCAGGTCAGGGCCGAGGCCCAGGACGTGGAGGAGGAGCTGGAGGAGGCCGTCGCGGTCTGACGACGGGGCCTGAGGGCGAGGCCCGGAGACAGTTGTCCACAGGCTCGGGGGTGGGTTGTCCACAGGGGGAGACGGTCGATCGGGAACGGCGGTACGGTCGGGGCCGGATGATGTTGGACATCGCATCGGGGGAGGGCGTCCCATGGACGAGATCCGGGCCGTCGTGCCAGGACAGCGGGGTACGGACGGAACGCAGGACGGGGCGCGCGTCCCGCACGTGGCGGGGTTCGCGCGCCGCATAGCGCCCGGCACCGGGGTCTCCCCCAGGGACCGCGGCAAGCAGCTCCGCGAGCGAGTGCCCCGCTCCTCGCACGACCGGCCGGCCCTCGCCGCCGACCGCCCCGACGCCGTGCGCGCCGTCGAGGAGTCGAACCGGGGCCGGGTCCCCGAGCTCGCGCCGATACGGGTCGGCAGGATGGCGGCGAGCCCCTTCGCGTTCCTGCGCGGCTCCGCCGGGCTGATGGCCGAGGACCTCGTCGGGACACCCGTCACCGGGATCGCCGCCCAGATATGCGGCGACGCGCACGCCGCCAACTTCGGCCTCTACGGCGACGCGCGCGGCCGGCTCGTCATGGACCTCAACGACTTCGACGAGACCGTCGTCGGCCCCTGGGAATGGGACCTCAAGCGGCTCGCCACCTCCCTCGTCCTCGCCGGGCGGGAAGTGGGGGCGAGCGAGGACCTGTGCCGGGCCGCCGCGTTCGACACCGTCGGCGCGTACCGGCGCACCATGCGCCTGCTCGCCCGGCTGCCCGCACTCGACGCCTGGAACGCCATCGCCGACGAGGAACTCGTCTCCCACACCGACGCCCGCGACCTCCTCGGCACCTTGGAGCGGGTCTCCGCCAAGGCCCGCAACAACACGAGTGCCCGGTTCGCGGCCCGGTCGACCGAAGCCGTGGCGGACGCCGAGGGAGGCGGCCGCAGGTTCGTGGACGCTCCCCCGGTGCTGCGCAGGGTCCCGGACGCCGAGGCGGCCGCGGTCGCCGACGCCCTCGGCGCGTACCTGGACACCGTGTCCGAGGACAGACTGCCGCTCCTCGCCCGGTACGCCGTCCACGACGTGGCCTTCCGGGTGGTCGGCACCGGGAGCGTCGGCACCCGCTCCTACGTGGTGCTGCTACTCGACCACCGGGGCGAGCCGCTGGTGCTCCAGGTGAAGGAGGCCCGGCCGTCGGCCCTGCTGCCGCATCTGCCGGCCGCCGGGTTCACCGTGCCGGACGCCGGCCACGAGGGGCGGCGCGTGGTGCTCGGACAGAAGCGCATGCAGGTCGTGAGCGACATCCTGCTGGGGTGGACCACGGTCGAGGGGCGCCCGTTCCAGGTGCGCCAGTTCCGCAACCGCAAGGGCAGCGTGGATCCCGCCGCCCTCACCGAGGACCAGCTCGACGACTACGGGCGGATGACGGGCGCCCTGCTCGCCCGCGCGCACGCCCACAGCGCCGACCCGCGCCTGATATCCGGCTACTGCGGCAAGAACGAGGAGCTCGACGAGGCCGTCGCCTCCTTCGCCGTCACCTACGCGGACCGCACCACCGCGGACCACGCCGACCTGCTCTCGGCGGTCCGCACGGGGCGCGTGGCGGCGGAACTGGGCGTCTGACGTCTGTCCGACGTCTGGCTGACGTCTGAAGGGGGAATCGGGGGGCGGGGAGGGAGGGGGAGGGAGGGGGGGGAGCCCCCCCCCGGAGGACCGTAGGCTGGACGGGACGAGGCGGAACGAGGACTTGGCGGGCGTGGACGTGAGCGTGGACCAGGGTGTGAACGAGGGACCCGGGGACGACCGGTCCGAGGCCGAGCAGCCCGTGGACGAGCGGTCCGGGTCTGGGGACCCGCAGGTCGGGGCCGAGCAGGGCACGGAGCCCCTGCCTGGGGACCAGTCGTCTGGGGACCCGCAGATCGCGGACCAGCAGCCCGGGGACCAGTCGTCTGGGGAACCGCAGGTCGGGGCCGAGCAGGGCCCGGACCCGCTGCCCGGGGACTCGCAGGTCGTCGGCGCGCAGTCCGAGGAGGAGCGGCCTGAGGCTCGGTTGGAGCGGGCTGTGCGGGTGGCTGAGCAGGCGTTGATCGAGTTCGAGATCGCCGTCGAGACCTTCCGGGTCGAGGTGGAGAACTTCTCGCGGCTGCACCACCAGAAGCTCGGGCCGATGTACGCGCGGCTCGACGAGCTCGACGCGCGGATCGCCGAGGCACGGGCCGCGCGTACCGGGGATCCCGAGGATCTGCGGCGGGCGCAGGAGGCGCGCGCGGCGGTGCTGCCGATGCCGGGTGTGGACGAGCTGTTCAACGACTGGATCGACACCGACGGCCTCTCCCCCGAGGCCGCCGCGATGCTCACCGACCGGCCCGTGCAGTCGCCGAAGCGGGTCCGGCCCGGTGAGGAGGCCCGCAGGCTCTACCGCGAGCTGGCCCGTAAGGCCCACCCCGACCTGGCGCGCGAGGAGGACGAGCGGAAGCGGCGCGAGGCGTTCATCACGCGCGTGAACGCCGCCTATGCCCGGGGCGACGAGGCGCTGCTGCGGGAGCTGTCCGCGGAGTGGGAGGCCGGACCGGTGCCGGCTGAGGAGCGGCTCAGCGAGAGCGAGGAGCTGTACGCGCGCCTGGAGTGGCTGGCCGAGCGCAAGGACATGCTGTCGGCGGTGGCGCGCGAGCTGGAGGAGAGCGCGATCGGCGCGATGCTGCGGATGGCGCCGGACGACCCGGACCAGCTGCTCGAGGAGATCGCCGAGCAGCTGCTCGCGCAGGTCTCCGAGCGGGAGAGCGAGCTGGCGGGTCTGGTGCAGTAGGTTTTCCGTGCGCCCGGTCCTTCGGGCGGCTGACGACGAGAGAAGGCTTGTCCCATGAATTTCTCCCCGCTGCCCTCGGTGGACGCGGCTTCCGTGCCGGCCGATGCCCTGGTGCTGGACGTCAGGGAGGACGACGAGTGGGCGGCCGGTCACGTCGAGGGCGCGCTGCACGTGCCGATGAGCGATTTCGTGGCCCGCTTCGGTGAGGTGACGGAGGCCGTGGCCGAGCGCGGTCGCGCCTATGTGATGTGCCGGGTGGGCGGCCGTTCGGCGCAGGTCACCCAGTACCTGGTGCAGCAGGGCTTCGACGCGGTGAACGTCGACGGCGGGATGCAGGCCTGGGACGGTGCCGGGCGCCCGATGGTGACGGACGGCGGAAGCCCGGCTTTCGTTCTCTGAGCAGTACCGGGGCCTCAGCCGAGGGGGTGGGCGGCCAGCAGGTCGCCTAGGGCCTCCTCGTGGGCCGCGGCGGGGCCGAGGGACAGTTCGAGGTGTTTGGCCCAGGCGTGGTAGCGGTGCAGCGGGTAGTCGGTGTCGGCGCCGAAGCCGCCGTGCAGGTGCTGCGCGGTCTGCACCACGCGACGTACCCCTTCGGAGGCCCAGATCTTCGCGACGGCGATGTCCCCCGCGGCGGGGAGCGGTCCGTCGGCTCCGCTGGAGAGGCGCCAGGCGGCCTGCCAGAGGGTGGCCTCCATGGCGCGCAGGTCGATGTAGCGGTCGGCGGCCTGGACGGCGACGGCCTGGAAGGTGGCCACGGGGTGGCCGAACTGTTCGCGTTTTCCGGTGTACTGGCTCGTCATGGCGAGGACGGTCTCGCCGAGGCCGAGGGCGAGCGCGCAGGTCCCGGTGGTGAGGAGGGCGCGCAGTCGCTCCCAGGCGCCGTCGGCGTCGATGACGTCCGCTTCGTCGAGGCGCACCTCGTCCAGGTGGAGTTCGGCGAGGAGTTCGCCGTTGGTGGAGTACTGGGCGGTCAGGCCGAGGCCGTCGTGGGCGCGGGGCAGCAGGGCGAGGACGGTGCCGCCCTCCGCCGTGTGCGCGGGTACGGCGATGAGGTCGGCGCTGTGGGCCCAGGGGACGGCGGTCTGGAGGCCGTCGAGGATCCAGCCGGTCTGGTCGCGGCGGGCGGTGACGGCGCGGTCGGCGGGTTCGTGGCCGGTGCGTCCGTGGGAGGCGGCGGTGAGGACGAGTTCGCCGCGGGCGATACGGGGGAGGAGTCCGGCGGCCGTACGGGGGTGGGCGTACCGCTCGACGGTCAGGGCGACGGCGCTGGTCTCCAGGAGCGGGACGCGGGCGAGGGCGCGGGCGGATTCGCGCAGGACGAGGCAGAGGGCGACGGGGTCGAGGCCGGCGCCGCCGTGCTCGGGGGCCAGGGTGAGGCCGAGGAGGTCGGCGGCGGCGAGGCGTGCCCAGAGGGGCCGGTCGAGGTCCTCGGCCACGGCGCCCGGGGTGAGGGCGGGGCTGGGGACCGCGTCGGGCGTGACGTCCTTGAAGACCGCCTTGGCCGCTTCGACGGCCGCCTGCTGCTCTTCGGTGAAGGTGAAGTCCACGATGCTGCCTTCCCGTTGCCAGGAGCGTGCTCTTCTGACGGATCGTCAAGATAGAACAGGTTCTAGGGGAAGGGAATGGCGGCGCCGCACCTCGTCGGCGCCACCACGTGTCAGCGGTCGAAGTCCAACTCCACGTCCGGGGTGGCCGGGTGGGACTGGCAGGCCAGGACGTATCCGGCGTCCGTCTCCTCCGGCTCCAGGGCGAAGTTGCGGTCCATCCGCACCTCTCCGCCGACGACGAAGGCACGGCAGGTGCCGCACACTCCGCCCTTGCAGGCGTACGGGGCGTCCGCGCGGGCGCGGAGCACGGTGTCGAGCAGCGTCTCGCCGCGCTCGACGGGCCAGGTGCCGGACCGGCCGTGCAGGGTGGCCGTCAGGGTGGCGTGCGCCGGGGCGTCGGCCGCGGGGGCCGGGGCGGGCGCGGAGCCGTCGTCGACGTGGAAGATCTCCTGGTGGATCCTGCCCCGGTCGACGCCCAGGCCGCGCAGGGCCTGCTCGGCGCCCTGGACGAGTCCGAAGGGGCCGCAGAGGAACCAGCCGTCGATCGTGTCGACCGGCAGCAGCGCGGGCAGCAGCCCGGCGAGCCGCTCGCGGTCGAGGCGGCCGGAGGGCAGACCCGCCTGCTGCTCCTCCCGGGAGAGGACCGTGACCAGCTGGAAGCGCTCGGGGTAGCGGTCCTTGAGGTCGGCGACCTCGTCGAGGAACATCGTGGACGCGGCGGTGCGGTCGCTGCGGATCAGGCAGAACCGGGCCTCCGGCTCGCGGGCGAGCAGGGTGGCCGCCATCGACAGGACCGGGGTGATGCCGCTGCCGCCGACGACGGCGGCGAAGTGGCCGGGCCGCGGGGTGAGCGAGAAGCGGCCCATCGGCTCCATGACCTCGACGAGGTCGCCGACGGCCAGCTCCTTGAGGGCGTACGTGGAGAACGAGCCGCCGTCGACGAGCCGGATGCCGACGCGCAGGACGGGGTCCTCGCCGACCGGGGCGGCGGGGGCGCAGATCGAGTAGGTGCGCCGGATCTCCTCGCCCTCCTCGCCGGTGCGGCGCAGGGCGAGGTGCTGGCCGGGGAGGTGCCGGTAGGACTCGTGGAGCTCGGGCGGGACCGTGAAGGTGACGGCCACGGAGTCGTCCGTGAGGCGGTCGACCTCGCTCACCCGGAGCTGATGGAACCCGGCCCGTGCGGCGGCTGAGGACTCCATCTACAACTCCTTGAAGTGGTCGAACGGTTCGCGGCAGGCGGTGCAGCGGCGCAGGGCCTTGCACGCGGTGGAGGAGAAGCGGCTCAGCAGCTCGGTGTCGGTGGATCCGCAGTGCGGGCAGCGGATCGCCAGGGTGAGCGGCACGGGGCCGCCGGCGGGTCCCTGGGGGCGCGGTGGGGCGATGCCGAACTCGGTGAGCTTGCGCCGCCCTTCCTCGCTGATGTCGTCGGTGGACCAGGCCGGGGCGAGGACGGTGACGACGGTGACGTCCGGCACGCCGTGCTCGTGGAGGGCCTGCTCGATGTCGGAGGCCATGGCCTCGATGGCGGGGCAGCCCGTGTAGGTGGGGGTGAGGGAGACCTCGACCCGGCCGGGGCCGAGGACGTGCACGCCCCGCATGACGCCGAGTTCCTCCAGGGTGAGGACGGGCAGCTCGGGATCGGGGACGGAGCCGGCGATGCGGCTCAGTTCCTCCTCCAGGGCCGTCATCGTCACCATGTCGCCCCCGGGTGGCTGCGGTGCAGGTGCTGCATCTCGGCGAGCATCCGTCCGAAGGACTCGGTGTGGAGGCCCTGGCGTCCCGCGCCGGCGCTCCACGCGCCGGTGCGCGGCCCGGAGGGCACGGTGAGGGTGGCCCGGCCGAGGACGGCGGTGACGGAGTCCAGCCAGGCGGTCTCCAGGGCCGGGAGGTCGAGGTCGAGGCCGTCGACGGGCTGGAACATCTCGCCGGTGTACCGCCAGAGGGCGTCGCAGGCCCGCTGCATCCGCTCGTGGCTCTCGGTGGTGCCGTCGCCGAGGCGCAGGGTCCAGTGCTCGGCGTGGTCCTGGTGGTAGGCGACCTCCTTGACGGCCTTGGCCGCGAGGCCGGCGAAGGGGCCGTCGCCGGAGGCCAGCTGCCCGTACAGGAGTCGCTGGTAGGTGGAGAAGTAGAGCTGGCGGGCGATGGTGTGGGCGAAGTCGCCGTTGGGCTGCTCGACGAGCTGGCTGTTGCGGAAGGCGCGCTCCTCGCGGAGGTAGGCCAGTTCGTCCTCGTCGCCGACGAGGGAGAGCAGGACCCGGGCCTGGCCGAGGAGGTCGAGGGCGATGTTGGCCAGGGCGACCTCCTCCTCCAGGACGGGGGCGGAGCCGGCCCACTCCCCCAGGCGGTGGGAGAGCACGAGGGCGTCGTCGCCGAGGGCGAGCGCCGCGGCGGCGGTGCGGGTGTCGGTGGTGCCGGTCACAGGTGCTTCACCCCCTCGGGGATCTCGTAGAAGGTCGGGTGGCGGTAGGGCTTGTCCGCGGCCGGCTCGAAGAAGGGGTCCTTCTCGTCGGGCGAGGAGGCGGTGATGGCGGTGGAGGGGACGACCCAGATCGACACCCCTTCGGACCTGCGGGTGTACAGGTCGCGGGCGTTGCGCAGGGCCATCTCCGCGTCGGGTGCGTGGAGACTGCCCGCGTGGGTGTGGGACAGTCCGCGGCGGGAGCGCACGAACACCTCCCACAGCGGCCAGCTGTCGCTCGTCATGCCTGTGCCTCCCCGTGCTTTCCGGTGTGCTTCTCCGCGTAGGCCGCCGCCGCTTCTCTGACCCAGGCGCCGTCCTCGTGGGCCTGGCGTCGCTTGCTCAGCCGCTGGTCGTTGCAGGGGCCGTTGCCCTTGAGGACGTCCCAGAACTCGGTCCAGTCGATCGGGCCGAAGTCGTAGTGCCCGCGCTCCTCGTTCCACCGGATGTCGGGGTCGGGGAGGGTGAGGCCGAGGGCCTCGGCCTGCGGGACGGCGATGTCGACGAAGCGCTGGCGCAGTTCGTCGTTGGAGTGGCGCTTGATCTTCCAGGCCATCGCCTGCGCGGTGTGGGTCGATTCGTCGTCCGGCGGGCCGAACATCATCAGGGACGGCCACCACCAGCGGTCCACCGCGTCCTGCGCCATGGCGTGCTGGGCCTCGGTGCCGTTCGACAGGGCGAGCAGGGCCTCGTACCCCTGGCGCTGGTGGAAGGACTCCTCCTTGCAGACCCGGACCATCGCGCGGGCGTACGGGCCGTAGGAGCAGCGGCAGAGGGGGACCTGGTTGGTGATGGCGGCGCCGTCCACGAGCCAGCCGATCGCGCCGACGTCGGCCCAGGTCAGCGTGGGGTAGTTGAAGATCGAGGAGTACTTCTGGCGGCCGGAGTGGAGCTTGTCGAGGAGCTCGTCGCGGCTGGTGCCGAGGGTCTCCGCCGCGCTGTACAGGTACAGGCCGTGGCCGGCCTCGTCCTGCACCTTGGCCATGAGGATCGCCTTGCGCCGCAGTGAGGGCGCGCGGGTGATCCAGTTCGCCTCGGGCTGCATGCCGATGATCTCGGAGTGGGCGTGCTGCGCGATCTGCCGGACGAGGGAGGCGCGGTAGGCCTCGGGCATCCAGTCGCGCGGCTCGATCCGCTCGTCGGCGGCGACGGCGGCGTCGAACACGGCCTCGTAGGCGGCCTGCTCGGCCGCCGCGGCCGTGTCCGACACGCCGGGCACGCCCGTGGTCCCTGCCGTCCCTGCCGTCACTGCGGTCATCAGACCCCCTACCGACCGATCGTTCGGTTGAATGACTTCAATGGTGGGTCGGCGGCCCGTATGGTGTCAACCCTGTGGATAACCGAGGTGGGTCGATCGGGATCGGGGCGGGATGGACGCGTACGTCGAAAAGGACGCGGTCGAGGTGAGTGGCGAGGGGCTCAGACCCCCCGAGGAACCGCCGGTCACAGCCGCCGAGGACTCGCCAGCCGCCCCTGCTGAGGACCCCTCCGGCGCCCCTGCCGAAGACCCGTCGGTCACCCCCGCCGAGGACTCGCCGGTAGCCCACGGCTCGCCGTCCGCGAGCAAGGTCGACGGGGTCGGGATCATGGCCCTGTCGATGCCCTACCAGGTCGTCGTCGCCGTGGCGCTCGCCGTCGTCGCCGTGTTCACCTGCGTGCACCTGGCGATGGTGTTCCTGCACGTGGCGCCGGCCAACACGCTGACCAAGCGGCACGGCGAGGCCGTCGGCGACTGGATCTATCCCGAGTTCGAGCAGAACTGGAAGCTCTTCGCGCCCAATCCGCTCCAGACGAACCTCTCCGTCGAGGTCCGCGCCGAGCTCACCCCCGGCGCCGACGGCGGACGCCGCACCACCGCCTGGATCGACCTCACCGCCCAGGACATCGAGGCCATCCGCCACAACCCGATGCCCAGCCACGCCCAGCAGAACCAGCTCCGCAGGGCCGTGGACTTCCTCCTGAACACGCACACCGACGACAACCGCCCCAACGGAATGCGCGGCACCCTCTCGGAGCAGTACGTGCGCCGGCTCGCGATGCTCAGGCTCGACGCCCTCGAAGGCCCCGCCGGCGGGTCCCTCGGTCCCGACGTGCGGCGCATCCAGCTCCGCACCGTCTCCCGGACCGTCCCCGCCGCCCGGTGGAGCACCGAGAAGACGCGGACCACCCCCTCCTACCGCGACTTCCCGTGGTGGACGATCACCCAGGCCGACCGGTCGACCGGCACCGGCACGAGCCGCACGGAGGCGGGCCGATGAGCGAGTCCCCCGCCACGATGACCCGCGCCACGCCCGCGCGTGCCCGCGAACCCTTCGACCGCCGGCTCGCCCGCGGCGTGCAGGCCGTCACGGGCCGCACCCTCGCCCCGTACCAGAGCGCGATCGTACGGATCGGCTTCTCGCTGACCTGGCTGCTGTTCCTGCTGCGCGAGCTGCCGTACCGGCACCAGCTGTACGGGCCCGACGGCCCCTGGTCCTGGGAGCTGGCGCAGCGGCTGATCGCCGACAACCGGGCCTTCACCGTGCTCATGTGGTCGGACGGCCGGCTCTGGTTCGAGATCGTCTACGGGCTCGCGGTGCTGTCCGCGGCGCTGCTCCTGGTGGGCTGGCGGACCCGGGCCGTGTCCGTGGTCTTCATGGTCGGCGTGCTCTCGCTGCTGAACCGGTCCGTCTTCGTCGGCGACGGCGGCGACAACGTCCTGCACATCGTCGCGATCTACCTCGTCTTCACCCGCTGCGGCCGGGTCTGGTCCCTCGACGCCCGGCGGGCGGCCCGCGAGGAGCGCGCGGCCCGCGCCGGGGAGCCGCCGCGCCGCGATGTCGTCGGACCGCTGCTGTGGGTCGTGCTCGGCGGCTTCCTCCTCGCCGCCACCTGGTTCAGCGACGTCTCCGGCGAGTGGTGGGTGCCGCTGCTGCTGTGGGTGCTGTGGCTCGGGAACGGGCTGTGGTGGCTGGTCTGCCGGCTCGCGCCCGGAGAGCCGCGCACCGCGCTCGACGCCCTCGCCAACCTCGCGCACAACGCCGTCCTCGTCGTGATC
Organism: Streptomyces sp. NPDC037410; assembly: GCF_055602235.1. Classification (NCBI taxonomy): domain Bacteria; kingdom Bacillati; phylum Actinomycetota; class Actinomycetes; order Kitasatosporales; family Streptomycetaceae; genus Streptomyces; species Streptomyces sp. NPDC037410. Next base: position 130,972 of record NZ_JBVJWR010000004.1, read on the forward strand.
ATGGCCGAGGTCTGTCTGATCTACTCCACGGCCGGCTGGTACAAGATCCAGGGATCGCGCTGGCAGGAGGGGACAGCGCTGTACTACCCGCTGCACCTGGACTACTTCTCGCCCTGGCCGTTCCTCTCCGAGCTGCTCGGCTCCAGCGGGGTCATGGTGATGCTGCTGAGCTACGGCACGGTGATCGTGCAGGTCGCGTTCCCCTTCACGCTCTTCAACCGCAAGGTCAAGAACGTCCTGCTCGTCGTGATGATGGCCGAGCACGCCGGGATCGCGGTGCTCCTCGGGCTTCCGGTCTTCTCGCTGGCGATGATCTCCGCCGACGCCGTGTTCCTGCCGACGGCGTTCCTGGTGTGGCTGGGCACCCGGGTGGTCCGGGGCAGGGACCGGCTGCTCAAGCGGGCCCCCGACAAGAGCGCCGACGGGACCTCCGACGCGACCTCCGCCGGGACCTCCGACGAGACGCTGCCCGAGCAGCGCCGTACGGGTGAGGAGCACGGTCCCCGTACCCTCGTCGGGTGAGCACCACGGAAGAACAGCCCGAGCCGGTCCAGTACGACGAGGGGTTCGGCCCCGAGATCGGCGTCGGGCCGCACCCGGAGCCGTGGCCGCGGGACGAGCGGTACGACCCCGAGCTGCTCGCCGGCGGCGACCGGCGCAATGTCGTCGACGGCTACCGGTACTGGACGCGCGAGGCGGTCGTCGCCGACCTGGACACGCGGCGGCACGACTTCCACGTGGCGGTGGAGAACTGGGGCCACGACTTCAACATCGGCTCGGTCGTACGGACCGCCAACGCCTTCCTGGCGAAGGAGGTCCACATCGTGGGCCGCCGCCGCTGGAACCGGCGCGGCGCCATGGTCACCGACCGCTACCAGCACGTCCGGCACCACCCGGACACCGAGTCGCTGACCTCGTGGGCGGCGGCCGAGGGCATCCCGGTCATCGGGATCGACAACCTGCCGGGCTCCGTCCCGCTGGAGCGGACCGTGCTGCCCCGCCGCTGCGTGCTGCTCTTCGGGCAGGAGGGCCCGGGGCTCACCGAGGAGGCCCGCGCCCACGTGGAGATGGTCTGCTCGATCGCGCAGTTCGGTTCGACCCGCTCGATCAACGCGGGCGCGGCCGCCGCGATCGCCATGCACGCCTGGGTGCAGCGGTACGCGGAGATCGAGGCGCCCTGAGGGTGGTGCGGAGGCCCGGTGGGCCCCCGCACCCCCGCTGGATCAGGCCTGGCGGCGGACCTCCACCACCCGGAAGCGGTTGGAGACGAAGGCGCCGTCGCACAGCGCGGCGTTCGCCGCCGGGTTGCCGCCGGAGCCGTGGAAGTCGGAGAACGCGGCCGTCTGGTTCACGTACACCCCGCCCGTGAGGTTCAGCGAGAGCTGGGCCGACTCCTCGAGGCAGACCTCCTCCACCGCGCGCTCGGTGTCCGCCGAGGTCGTGTAGGCGCCGACCGTCATGGCGCCCTTCTCGCGGACCGTGCGGCGCAGCAGCTCCAGGGCGTCGGCGGTGGAGTCCACCGAGACCGCGAAGGAGACCGGGCCGAAGCACTCCGAGAAGTACGCGGCCTGGGCGTCCGGCTTGGAGCCGTCCAGCTTCACGATGACCGGCGTCCGGACGACGGCGTCCGGGTACTCCGGGTTGGCCACCTCGCGGGAGGCGAGCGCGACCTCGCCGAGCCCGGCGGCGGCCTCAAGGCGCGCCTTCACGTCCGGGTTGACCAGGGCGCCGAGCAGACCGTTGGCCCGGGCGTCGTCGCCGAGCAGGCCGCCGACCGCCGCCGCGAGGTCGGCGACGACCTCGTCGTACGACTTGGGGCCCTGGTCGGTGGTGATGCCGTCGCGGGGGATCAGCAGGTTCTGCGGGGTGGTGCACATCTGGCCGCTGTACAGGGACAGCGAGAAGGCCAGGTTGGCCAGCATGCCCTTGTAGTCGTCGGTGGAGTCGACGACGACCGTGTTGACGCCGGCCTTCTCGGTGTAGACCTGGGCCTGCCGGGCGTTGTCCTCCAGCCAGTCGCCGAAGGCGGTGGAGCCGGTGTAGTCGATGATCCGGATCTCGGGGCGGACGGCCAGGGTCTTGGCGATGCCCTCGCCGGGGCGCTCGACGGCGAGCGTGACCAGGTTCGGGTCGAAGCCGGCCTCGGCGAGCACCTCGCGCGCGACCTGCACCGTGAGCGCGAGCGGCAGGACGGCGCGCGGGTGCGGCTTGACCACGACCGGGTTGCCGGTGGCGAGGGAGGCGAACAGGCCCGGGTAGCCGTTCCAGGTGGGGAAGGTGTTGCAGCCGATGACCAGGGCGATGCCGCGGCCGACCGGGGTGAACTCCTTGCTGAGCTCCAGGGGGTCGCGCTTGCCCTGCGGCTTGGACCAGCCGGCCCGCCCGGCGGGCGTGCGGGTCTGCTCCTCGTACGCGTACGCCACGGCCTCCAGGCCGCGGTCCTGGGCGTGCGGGCCGCCGGCCTGGAACGCCATCATGAACGCCTGGCCGCTGGTGTGCATGACGGCGTGGGCGAACTCGTGGGTCCGGGCGGAGATCCGGGCGAGGATCTCCAGGCAGACCAGGGCGCGGGTCTCGGCGCCGGCGTCCCGCCAGGCGCCCATGCCGGCGCGCATCGCGGGGAGCAGTACGTCGAGGTCGGCGTGCGGGTACTCGATGCCGAGCGACGGGCCGTACGGCGAGGTCTCGCCGCCGGTCCAGCCGTCCGTGCCGGGCTGGTCGAGGTCGAAGCGGGTGTTCAGCGTGGACTGGTGGGCGGCGAGGCCCGCCGCGGCGTCGAGCGAGCCGTCCGCGCCGTACGCCTTGGGGTGCTCGGGGTACGGCGACCAGTAGGCGCGCGTGCGGATCGTGGAGAGCGCCTGGTCGAGAGTGGACCGGTGCTTCTCGGCCAGACGGTCGGTGGTCAGCTGAGCGGTGGCCATCGATGGACCAACTCCTCGTCGAGCTGGGCAGGGAGACGCGTACGGAGTTAGAGTAACCGAACGATCGGTCGGGACAAGGGGGTCCGCCGATCCTGTGGAAAACCCATCGGGGAGGATCACTCCTATGAGTGCCGACGTGACCGTCAGGGGGAGCGACGACGTGACCACCAGTGAGACCGCCGCCGAAGGACAGGACCGGACCGCCGCCATCGGACCGGACCGCACCGTCGCCGTCGTCGGCACCGGCACCATGGGCCAGGGCATCGCCCAGGTCGCACTGGTCGCCGGCCACGCCGTGCGCCTGTACGACAGCGCCCCCGGCCGCGCCGCGGAGGCCGTCGCCGCCCTCACCGCCCGCCTGGACCGGCTCGTGGAGAAGGGCCGCCTCGACGCCGCGGCCCGCGAGGCCGCCGTCGGCCGGCTGCACGCGGCCGAGGAGCCCGCCGAGCTCGCGGACGCCGCCCTCGTGATCGAGGCGATCGTCGAGGACCTCACGGTCAAGCAGCGGCTCTTCGCCGGCCTGGAGAAGATCGTCGGCGACGACACCGTCCTCGCCACGAACACCTCCTCCCTCTCCGTCACCGCCATCGCGGGAGGACTGCGGCTGCCCGGCCGCTTCGTCGGACTGCACTTCTTCAACCCGGCGCCGCTGCTCCCCCTCGTCGAGGTCGTCAGCGGCTTCGCCACCGACCAGGACGTCGCCACGCGCGCGTACGACACGGTCAAGGGCTGGGGCAAGACGCCGGTGCGCTGCGCGGACACCCCCGGCTTCATCGTGAACCGGGTCGCCCGCCCCTTCTACGCCGAGGCGCTCCGGGTGTACGAGGAGGGTGCGGCCGACCCCGCCACCATCGACGCCGCCCTGCGCGAGTGCGGCGGCTTCCGCATGGGCCCGTTCGAGCTGACCGACCTCATCGGCCAGGACGTGAACGAGGCCGTCACCCGGTCGGTGTGGGAGTCCTTCTACCAGGACCCGAAGTTCACCCCCTCGCTCGCGCAGCGCCGGCTCGTCGAGTCGGGGCGGCTCGGCCGCAAGTCGGGGCACGGCTGGTTCTCGTACGCGGAGGGGGCGGAGCGGCCCGAACCGCACACCGCGCCGCCGGCCGAGGCGCCCGAGCGGGTCGCCGTACGCGGCGACCTGGGGCCCGCCGAGCCGCTGATCGGGCTCTTCGAGGAGGCCGGGATCACGGTCCGGCGCAAGGGCGGCAACGGGTACGTCCTGCTGCCCGGCGGCGCCCGGCTCTGCCTCGCCGACGGCGAGACCGCCTTCGAGTACACCACCGACGAGATCATCTACTTCGACCTCGCGCTGGACTACGCGCGCGCGACCCGCATCGTGCTGTCCACCGGCGAGCACACCTCGGCCGAGTCCCTCGCCGAGGCCGTGGGCCTCTTCCAGGCACTCGGCAAGCAGGTGTCCGTCATCGGCGACGTGCCCGGCATGATCGTCGCCCGTACGGTCGCGATGCTCGCGGACCTCGCGGCCGACGCGGTCGACCGGGGCGTCGCCACCGCCGAGGACGTCGACACGGCCATGCGGCTCGGGGTCAACTACCCCGCCGGCCCGCTGGAGTGGGCCGGGAACGTGGGCCACGCGCGCGTACGCGATCTGCTCTCCGCCCTGCACGAGTGCTACCCGACGGGGCGGTACGCGCCCAGCCTGGCCACCGCCCGCCTGGGATACGCCGAGGAAGGGCGGGACTCCTGATGACCACGGCGAAGCGCGACACGTACACGCCCGAGACGCTGCTCACGGTGGCGGTGGGGGTCTTCAACGAGCGCGGCTACGACGGCACGTCCATGGAGCACCTGTCCAAGGCGGCCGGGATCTCGAAGTCCTCGATCTACCACCACGTGGCCGGCAAGGAGGAGCTGCTGCGGCGCGCGGTCAGCCGGGCGCTCGACGGGCTCTTCGCGATCCTCGACGAGCCGGGCGCCGGCCGCGGCAAGGCCGTCGAGCGGGTCGAGTACGTCACGCGCCGCACGGTCGAGGTGCTGATCGCGGAGCTGCCGTACGTGACGCTGCTGCTGCGGGTGCGCGGGAACACCGCCACCGAGCGGTGGGCGATGGAGCGGCGCCGCGAGTTCGACCACAGGGTGGCCGATCTGCTGAAGGCCGCCGCCGCCGAGGGCGACCTGCGGGCCGATGTGGACATCCGGCTCGCGACCCGGCTCCTCTTCGGCATGATCAACTCGCTGGTGGAGTGGTACCGGCCGCACCCGGACGCGACGGCGGAGCGCGAGCAGCTCGCCGAGACCGTCGTCCACCTGGCCTTCGACGGGCTGCGCACGGCCCGCTGAGGCCTCGTACGGGCCTTCCCTGTGCCGTCCCCGCTGAATCCCCGCCGAATCCCTCGTACGAGCCCTCTCTGGTCCCCCGTACGGCCCAGTGAGGGCTCAGCGGCCCGGGTCGCGGTGGTCGGGGTCCAGGTCCGTCTCCTCGAAGACCAGCAGCGTCCGCGTGGAGAGCACCTCGGGGATCGACTGGAGCTTGGTGAGCACCAGCTCGCGCAGGGTCCGGTTGTCGGGGGTGTGGACGAGCAGCAGGACGTCGAAATCGCCGCTGACCAGGGCGATGTGCGCGGCTCCCGGCAGGGACTGGAGCTGCTCGCGCACGGTCCGCCACGAGTTCTGGACGATCTTGAGCGTGATGTAGGCGGAGGCGCCGTGCCCCGCCCTTTCGTGGTTCACGCGCGCGCTGAAGCCGCGGATCACCCCGTCGTCGATGAGCCGGTTGATGCGCGCGTACGCGTTGGCACGGGAGACGTGCACCCGCTCGGCCACGGAGCGGATCGATGCGCGGCCGTCCGTCTGCAGGATCCGCAGGATGTCGCGGTCGATGGCGTCCAGGGGGCGCGCGGGAATGCCGGGGAGTCCCGCGGCCGGTCCCGGGGCGACGACCTGCTCCCAGTCCTCGGCCATTTGTTCATCCGCCATGTGCCCCCGCCTCTCTCCGGTGGACGTCCTGCCTTTATCCCAGGCTGTGGAGAACCGTTTGTCCACAGGCTGGAGGTGCCTGTAGCCAAAATGCCTCCACGACCGAACAATCGGTAGGTGAGGCGCGCCACACTCGCGCCACCCGCCTTCGGGTCTTATGCCCGCTCCCACGAGGAGGTGGACTCGTTGCAACAGCGCAGTTCGACAGTCCAAGAGCCGCCCGGTGCCGTTCCCGCCTACCGGCCGACCCCGCCGCCGGCCTGGCAGCCGCGCACCGACCCCGCCCCGCTGCTGCCGGAGGCCGAGCCGCTGCGCGTGCTCGGCACGGACGCCGTGGCCGACGCCGACCCCGCGCTGCTGCTCCGGCTCTACGCGGAGCTGGTCCGCGGCCGCCGGTACAACACGCAGGCCACCGCCCTCACCAAGCAGGGCCGCCTCGCCGTCTACCCCTCCACCACCGGCCAGGAGGCGTGCGAGATCGCCGCCGCCCTCGCCCTGGAGGAGCGGGACTGGCTCTTCCCCTCGTACCGCGACACCCTCGCGGCCGTCGCCCGGGGCCTCGACCCCGTCCAGGCGCTGACCCTGCTGCGCGGCGACTGGCACACCGGGTGGGACCCGCGCGAGCACCGCATAGCGCCGCTCTGCACGCCCCTCGCCACCCAGCTCCCGCACGCCGTGGGCCTCGCCCACGCCGCCCGCCTCAAGGGCGACGACGTCGTCGCCCTCGCCATGGTCGGCGACGGCGGCACCAGCGAGGGCGACTTCCACGAGGCGCTGAACTTCGCCGCCGTCTGGCAGGCCCCCGTGGTCTTCCTCGTCCAGAACAACGGCTTCGCGATCTCCGTACCGCTCGCCAAGCAGACCGCCGCCCCCTCCCTCGCCCACAAGGCCGTCGGGTACGGGATGCCGGGCCGGCTCGTCGACGGCAACGACGCGGTCGCCGTCCACCAGGTGCTCACCGAGGCCGTGGCCCGCGCGCGGCGCGGCGGCGGACCCACCCTCGTCGAGGCGGTCACCTACCGGATCGACGCCCACACCAACGCCGACGACGCGACCCGCTACCGCACGGCCGGCGAGGTCGAGGCCTGGCGGGCGCACGACCCGGTCCTCCTCATGGAACGGGAACTGACCGAGCGCGGCCTGCTCGACGAGGACGGCAGACGTGCGGCGGCCGAGGCCGCCGAGACGATGGCGGCGGAACTGCGCGAACGGATGAACGCCGACCCGGTGCTCGACCCGATGGAGCTCTTCTCCCACGTCTACGCGGAGCAGACGACGCAGCTGCGCGAACAGGCGGCGCAGCTGCGCGCCGAGCTCGAAGCCGAGGGTGAGGCGTGATGACGACCGCGACGACCGGCCCCGCGGCCGCCAAGGCCGGCGGGAACGCCGCGAAGCCGAAGCCCGCCACGATGGCGCAGGCGCTCCAGCGCGCCATGCGCGACGCGATGGCCGAGGACCCGACCGTCCATGTGATGGGCGAGGACGTCGGCACCCTCGGCGGCGTCTTCCGGGTCACCGACGGGCTCGCCAAGGAGTTCGGCGAGGACCGGTGCACGGACACCCCGCTGGCCGAGGCGGGCATCCTCGGCGCGGCCGTCGGCATGGCCATGTACGGCCTGCGGCCGGTCGTGGAGATGCAGTTCGACGCGTTCGCCTACCCGGCGTTCGAGCAGCTGATCTCCCACGTGGCGAGGATGCGCAACCGCACCCGCGGCGCGATGCCGATGCCGATCGTCATCCGCGTCCCGTACGGCGGCGGGATCGGCGGCGTCGAGCACCACAGCGACTCCTCCGAGGCCTACTACACGGCCACGCCGGGCCTGCACGTCGTCACCCCGGCCACCGTCGAGGACGCCTACGGGCTGCTGCGCGCGGCCATCGCCTCCGACGACCCGGTGGTCTTCCTGGAGCCCAAGCGGCTCTACTGGTCCAAGTCCGACTGGTCCCCCGAGGCGCCCGCGCCCGTCGAGCCGATCGGCAAGGCCGTCGTGCGCCGCCGGGGCACCGGGGCCACCCTGATCACCTACGGCCCCTCGCTGCCGGTCTGCCTGGAGGCGGCCGAGGCCGCGCAGGCCGAGGGCTGGGACCTGGAGGTCGTCGACCTGCGCTCGCTCGTGCCGTTCGACGACGAGACCGTCTGCGCCTCCGTGCGGCGCACCGGCCGGGCCGTCGTCGTCCACGAGTCGACCGGCTTCGGCGGCCCCGGCGCGGAGATCGCCGCGCGCGTGACCGAGCGCTGCTTCCACCACCTGGAGGCGCCGGTGCTGCGGGTCGCGGGCTTCGACATCCCGTACCCGCCGCCGATGCTGGAACGACACCACCTGCCGGGCGTGGACCGGGTCCTGGACGCGGTGGCGCGACTGCAGTGGGAGGCGGGGAGCTGATGGCACAGGTCCTGGAGTTCAAGCTGCCCGACCTCGGTGAGGGGCTCACCGAGGCCGAGATCGTGCGCTGGCTGGTCGCCGTCGGCGACGTCGTCGCCATCGACCAGCCGGTCGTCGAGGTCGAGACGGCCAAGGCCATGGTCGAGGTGCCCTGCCCGTACGGCGGTGTCGTCACCGCCCGGTTCGGCGAGGAGGGCACCGAACTGCCCGTCGGCGCCCCGCTCCTGACGGTCGCCGTCGGCGGCACGGGCGCGCCGGAGGAGCTCGCGGAGGCCGCTCCGGGAGCGGGCCGGGCCGACGCCGGTGCGGCCGTCTCCTCGGAGTACTCGGGCAATGTGCTCGTCGGCTACGGCACGGCCGGGCCCGCCGCCCGCCGCCGCCGGGTGCGGCACGCGAACCCGGCGGCCGCTGCAGCCCAGGCGCCGGTCGCCGCGCCGGCTCCGGTGGCGGCTCCTGCTCCCGTGGCCGCTCCGACGCCGGTCGCCGCTCCGGTGGCCGCTCCGGTGGCCGCCGGGCCCGTGGGTCCCGTGCCGGTCATCTCGCCGCTCGTGCGGAAGCTGGCCCGTGACCGGGGCCTCGACCTGCGGGAGGTGCACGGATCCGGGCCCGAGGGGCTGATCCTGCGGGCCGACGTGGAGCTGGCCCTCGCGGCCCTGGAGCAGCCGGTCGCCACCCCGGCGCCCGCCCCTGCCCCTGCGGTGGGTCGCGTCGCGGCCGGTGAGCGGGTCCCGCTGCGCGGGGTCCGCGGGGCGGTCGCGGACAAGCTGTCCCGCAGCCGTACGGAGATCCCCGACGCGACCTGCTGGGTCGACGCCGACGCGACCGAGCTCATGGCGGCACGGTCCGCGATGAACGCGGCCGGCGGGCCGAAGATCTCGCTGCTCGCGCTCCTCGCGCGCATCTGCGTCCACGCCCTGGCCCGGTTCCCCGAGCTCAACTCCACGGTGGACACCGCCGCCAGGGAGATCGTCCGGCTGCCGTCCGTGCACCTCGGCTTCGCCGCCCAGACCCCGCGCGGGCTCGTCGTGCCCGTGGTCAAGGACGCGGGGACCAGGACGGCCGAGTCGCTGACGGAGGAGTTCGCCCGGCTGACGGAGGCGGCCCGGCAGGGTGCGATCACCCCGGCCGATCTGACCGGCGGCACGTTCACCCTGAACAACTACGGGGTGTTCGGGGTCGACGGCTCCACGCCGATCATCAACCACCCCGAGGCCGCCATGCTCGGCGTCGGCCGGATCATCCCCAAGCCCTGGGTCCACCAGGGCGAACTGGCCGTCCGTCAGGTGGTGCAGCTGTCGTTCACCTTCGACCACCGCGTCTGCGACGGCGGCACGGCGGGCGGCTTCCTGCGGTACGTGGCGGACTGCGTCGAGCAGCCTGCGGTCCTGCTCCGCACGGTCTGACGCGTCACGGCCGCGCCGGACGCCTGCCGGACGTCCGCGCCGGACGCCTGCGCCGGACATCCGTGCCGGACGTCCGTGCCGGACATCCGCACCGGACGCCAGCGCCAAACGCCCGCGCCAAACGCCCGCGCCGGACTTCCGCACCGGACGACCGCACCGGACCCCCACCCGGTGCGGCCGTCCGCCGGCGCCGCCGACGGGTCCGTCTCAGCAAGGGAGACGGGCCCGTCGGTCGTGTCCCCCCGCGGCCCATACTGCTGGGGTGACCACCGCATACGACGCCGTCGTGCTCGCCGGGGGAGCCGCTCGGCGCCTCGGCGGCTCCGACAAGCCCGGGGTACGGATCGGGGGCCGGACCCTCCTCGACCGGGTGCTCGCGGCCTGCTCCGACGCCGCCCGGACCGTGGTCGTCGCCGCACCCCGCCCGACCGCCCGCCCCGTCCGCTGGACCAGGGAGGACCCGCCCGGCGGCGGGCCGCTGGCCGCGCTCGACGCCGGCGTACGGGAGACCGGCGCCGACGTCCTCCTCGTCCTCTCCGCCGACCTGCCCTTCCTGGACGGGGCCACCGTCCGGCGCCTCCTCGACGCGTTCGACGCGGCCCCCGCGGCCGAGGCCGCGCTCCTCACCGACGCCGGCGGCCGGGACCAGCCGCTCGTCGCCGCGTACCGCCGCACCCCGCTCCTGCGTGAACTGGCTCTCATCGCCGGCCGGCGCGGCACCCTCGCCGGAGGTCCGCTGCGTCTCCTCACCGGGGGACTGAGCCTCACCCGGGTCGCCGCGGGCCCCCTCGCCTCCTTCGACTGCGACACCTGGGACGACATCGCCACGGCCCGGGCGCGCATCAGGGAGCATGGGACCGTGCTGGATGAATGGATCACCGCAGTCAAAGACGAACTGGGCATCGAACTGGACGTCGACACCGGCGTGCTGCTCGACCTCGCCCGTGACGCCGCCCACGGCGTGGCCCGCCCCGCCGCGCCCCTGACCACCTTCCTGGTCGGTTACGCGGCCGCCCGCGCGGGAGGCGAGGGCGGGGCCGAGGCCGTCGCCGAGGCCGCCCGCAAGGCCGCGGCGCTCGCTCAGCGCTGGGCCGCCGAACAGGACGGCGAGCAGCCCGCCGAGCAGCCCTCCGAACGAGCCACCGAGTAGGACGAGGCCGGATGAAGCCGAAGGAGCCCGTCCCCGTGGCCCCCGCCGCCACCGGCCCCCGGGCCGAGCCGCCGCACCGGGCCACCGCCTGGCCCGAGGCCCGGGCCGCCGCCGCCCGCGCGGGGACCGCCGCGCGGGCCGGCCGCGAGCCGCGGCGCCTCCCGCTCGGGCAGGCACTCGGCCAGGTCCTCGCCGAGCCGCTCCGCGCCCTCACCGACCTGCCCTCGTTCGACACCTCCGCCATGGACGGCTGGGCGGTCGCGGGCCAGGGCCCCTGGACCGTCCGCGCGGACACCTCCGTCCTCGCCGGTCACGCGCCCGCCGCCGCGCTGGCCGACGGCGAGGCCATACGGATCGCCACCGGCGCCCCCGTACCGCCCGGGACCACCGCCGTCATCCGTACCGAGCACTCCCGCACCGAGGGGCTGCTGCTGCACGGCCTGCGGGACGTCGTCCCCCGACAGGACATCCGGCCCCGGGGCCAGGAGTGCCGGTCCGGCGACGAACTGCTCCCCGCGGGCACCGCCGTGACCCCGGTCGTCCTGGGCCTCGCCGCCGCTGCCGGATACGACGAGCTTCCCGTGCCGCCCCGCCCCCGGGTGGAGGTCCTCGTCCTCGGCGACGAGCTGCTCACGGCCGGTCTCCCCCACGAGGGGCTCATCCGTGACGCCCTCGGCCCGATGCTCGGCCCCTGGCTGGCGGCACTCGGCGCCGAGGTGCTCGGCACCCGGCGGATCGGCGACGACGCCGAGGAGCTGTACGCGGCCGTCACGGGCTCCGCCGCCGACCTGGTCGTCACGACCGGAGGCACCGCCGCCGGGCCCGTCGACCACCTCCACCGGGTGCTCGACAAGGCCAGCGCGACGCTCCTGGTCGACGGGGTGAAGGTCCGCCCCGGTCACCCGATGCTCCTCGCGGCCCTGGGCGGCGGCCGCCACCTCGTCGGCCTCCCCGGCAACCCGCTCGCCGCCGTCTCCGGCCTCCTCACGCTCGCCGAGCCGCTCCTCGCCGCCCTGGCCGGCACCGCACCCACCGGAGGCCGGGGCCGTGCGCCCGTCCTCGACGAGGTGCACGGGCACCCCCACGACACCCGGCTCGTCCCCGTCGTCCGCCGGGGCGACCACCTCGTTCCGCTGCACTACAACGGGCCGGCCATGCTCCGGGGCATCGCCGTCGCGGACGGCATGGCCGTCGTCCCGCCCGGCGGCGCCCGGTCCGGCCAGGAGCTGGACGTCCTCGACCTCCCCTGGCCGCCGACGTCGGGCGCCGTACCGGCCCAAGGAGCGTGTTTCACGTGAAACTTCCCAGCCGTGACGTGATGGCACGCAACGCGGAGGAGCGGGTCTCGGGTCCCCGGGTCCAGCTCCCCCGCAGGGTCGTCGAGCGGCCGCTGCGGCAGGTCGGCAAGCGGCTGCTCATGGCGCTGGGCGTGCTGGCCGTGACGGTGCTCATCGTCTACGCCGACCGTGGCGGCTACCACGACAACGCCGACGAGAAGCTCGACTTCCTGGACTGCGCCTACTACGCGACGGTGACGCTCTCCACCACCGGATACGGCGACATCGTCCCGTACAGCGACTCGGCGCGGCTCGCCAACATCCTGCTGGTCACGCCGCTGCGCGTGCTGTTCCTGATCATCCTGGTCGGCACCACTCTCGAGGTCCTCACCGAGCGGACCCGGGAGGAGTTCCGGCTGAACCGCTGGAGGTCCACCTTGCGCGACCACACCGTCATCGTCGGGTTCGGGACGAAGGGGCGGTCCGCGATCCAGACGCTCTGCGCGACCGGGCTCCGCAAGGAGCAGATCGTCATCGTCGACCCCTCCACCAAGGTGATCGAGACGGCGAACGCGGACGGGTTCGTCGGTGTCATCGGCGACGCGACCCGCAGCGACGTGCTGCTCCGCGCCGAGGTACAGCGGGCCCGGCAGATCGTCATCGCCACCCAGCGCGACGACACGGCGGTCCTGGTCACCCTCACGGCACGCCAGCTCAACAAGGGCGCGAAGATCGTCGCCGCGGTCCGCGAGGAGGAGAACGCGCCGCTGCTCCGCCAGTCCGGCGCGGACGCGGTCATCACCAGCGCCAGCGCCGCGGGCCGTCTGCTCGGCCTCTCCGTGCTCAGCCCCAGCGCCGGCACCGTGATGGAGGACCTCATCCAGCAGGGCTCGGGCCTCGACCTCGTGGAGCGGCCGGTGACCAAGAGAGAGGTCGGCAAGAGCGTGCGGGAGACCGGTGACCTGGTGGTCAGCGTGCTCCGCGGCCACCGGCTGCTCGGTTACGACGACCCCGCGGCCAGCCCGCTCCAGCTCATGGACCGGGTGATCACCATCGTGCGCGCCACGCCGGTGACCCCGCTGTCCACGCCGCCGGAGGACTGAGCCGGCCGACTGAGCCGGCGGCCTGGGCAGGCGCACTGCGCCCGAGGACCGACCCGCCGGACGAGTAGCCTCGCCGCCATGTATGCGATCACGATTCCGGAACCCGGCGGTCCCGAGGCGCTCGTCTGGGCCGAGGTGCCCGATCCCGTACCCGGCGAGGGCGAGGTCCTCGTCGAGGTGGTGGCCAGCGCGGTCAACCGCGCCGATCTGCTCCAGCGCCAGGGCTTCTACGACCCGCCGCCGGGCAGCTCCCCGTACCCCGGTCTGGAGTGCGCGGGCCGGATCGTCGCGCTCGGCCCGGGGGTCTCGGGCTGGGCCGTCGGCGACGAGGTGTGCGCGCTGCTCTCCGGCGGCGGTTACGCGGAGAAGGTCGCGGTCCCGGCCGGCCAGCTCCTGCCGGTGCCCGAGGGCGTCGACCTGGCCACGGCCGCGGCGCTCCCCGAGGTCGCGTGCACCGTCTGGTCCAACATCTTCATGATCGCCCACCTGCGGCCCGGCGAGACGCTGCTCGTGCACGGCGGCGCGAGCGGTATCGGCACGATGGCGATCCAGCTGGCGAAGGCGGTCGGCGCGCGGGTCGCGGTCACCGCGGGAGGCCCCGAGAAGCTGGCGCGCTGCGCCGAGCTCGGTGCGGACATCCTCATCGACTACCGCGAGCAGGACTTCGTCGAGGAGCTGGCGAAGGCGACGGACGGGGCGGGCGCGGACGTCATCCTGGACATCGTGGGCGCGAAGTACCTGGAGCGGAACGTGAAGGCGCTGGCCGTGAACGGCCGACTGGTCGTCATCGGCCTCCAGGGCGGGGTGAAGGGCGAGCTGAACCTCGGGGCGCTGCTCGCGAAGCGCGCCGCCGTCATGGCGACCACGCTGCGGGCTCGTCCGGCGGAGGAGAAGGCGGCGATCGTCGCGGCCGTACGGGAGCACGTCTGGCCGCTGATCGGCGCGGGAACGGTCCGGCCGGTCGTCGACCGCACCGTCCCGATGCCGGAGGCCGCCGAGGGCCACCGGGCCCTTGAGGACGGCCGCCACGTCGGCAAGGTACTGCTGCTCACCCCGAGCGCCTGACGGCCGACGAGCGACCGGGGTACCGGAGCCCGGAGCCGTCGGCGGTCGGCGGCATCGGCGACCGGCACCGTCGGCACCGGCGCGTGACCCCGCCGCGCCCGGCACCGCCGGTGCCTGACACCGGCGCCCGTGGCGCGGAGAAGGGCCCCGCACACCAGGTGTGCGGGGCCCTTCTCCGGAGGGCGGGCGCTGCCTACAGGTACGGGCCCGAGCGGACCGCGTGGCCGTGGCCCTGGTCGTCGTCATCGTCGTGCGACGCGCCCGGAGGCAGGGCGCGGCGCATCTGCTCCAGCTGGGCGCGGGCCGCCATCTGCTGGGCGAACAGCGCCGTCTGGATGCCGTGGAACAGGCCCTCGAGCCAGCCCACCAGCTGCGCCTGCGCGATGCGCAGCTCCGCCTCGGAGGGGATCGCCTCGTCCGTGAACGGCAGGGAGAGCCGCTCCAGTTCCTCGACCAGTTCGGGCGCGAGCCCGTCCTCCAGCTCCTTCACGGAGCTGGCGTGGATGTCCTTGAGCCTGACCCGGCTCGCCTCGTCCAGAGGGGCCGCCCGTACTTCCTCCAGGAGCTGCTTGATCATGCTGCCGATCCGCATGACCTTCGCCGGCTGCTCGACCATTTCCGTCACCGGGACCTCGCGGGGTTCGTCGTCGCCCTGAGTGCCGCCGAGCGCCGTCCCGTCCTGTCCCACGATGAGGACCTGGGGGCTCTCCTGCGACCTGTCATTCCTCGGCATCTCCATGCCGCCATTCTCTCGTACGCACGCTTCCTCACAGGGTGTGCCCCTGTACGCGGGTGATCCACCCTCGTGCAGGGGCACAGGACGGGAACGAAGACCGTCAGGTCGCCGCACGCCGGGCCAGTGCGCCGCGCGAGCGGGTCACCAGGGCGGCGAGGATCGCGGCGCCGAGCGGGACGGCGACGAGCAGTCCGGCCAGCGTCTCCCAGGGGATGACGATCGGCACGTCGGGCGGGGTCAGGTCGCCGCTCCAGCCCTCGGCGAGGTTCTGCTCGTAGTAGCGGAGCTGATCGCGCTCCTCGGTGAGCCGGAGTCCGACGGCGGGCAGCAGCCCGGCGGCCGAGCCCAGGAGCACGCCCATCGCGGCGACGACTCCGCACTGGAATCCGCTGAGCGTACGGCGGACCCGGGGCGGGGCGCCGACGGCGGCGAGCGTCTTCAGGTCGGCCTCGGCGTCGGCCTGGGCGAGTCCGGTGGCGATGCCGGCGGCGCCGATGGTGACCAGGCCCGCGAAGACGGCCAGCGCGAGCAGGACGATGCCGTACTCGTTGACGAACCCTTCCTCCAGGTGGAATTCGACGTTGCCGCCGAGCTTGGCGAGGTCGCTGTCGAGCTTCTGGCGCTGCTCGGAGTCCGGGAGCCGCTCGGTGCTGACGTACACGCCGAGCGGGGCCGTGGAGAGGCCGGCGGCCTTGGCGGTGGCCGGGGTCATGAGGGCCTGGAGGCCGTAGGACTTCTTGTCGCCGGGCACCAGGTAGGCGGGCAGGGTGCTGACCTTGCCGGGGCTGGGGCGGCCCTCCTGGGAGGCCTTGTCGGCGGCGGGGATGTCGGTGATCTGCTTGATCCCGATGGTGCCCTTCCGGTCGACCAGGGTGCGGTTGAAGGCGACGATCCTGCCGTCGGCGAGGGCCTTCTCGGTCGCCGGGTCGTCGACGCCGAGGACCTTGAGCAGACTGGCGTCACCGACGAGCAGGCCGCCGTCGGAGACGTACATCCCGCTGCTCGCGGACTCCTTGCACCGCCAGTCCTCGGTGACCAGCTTCCGCCGCTGCTCGGGCGTGTACTTCTCGGCGGGGTCGCCGCCGCCCGGGACGGACGCGTACAGCGGGCACTCGTTCGCCCGCGGGACGACGACCTCGTAGCGGCCGCAGCCGCCGCCGCTGTCCCAGGCCGCGCAGCCGGGCTTGCCGACCGAGACGCGCGCGACGTCGGCGCGGACGTCGACGGGGAAGTTGCGCTGGACGGCATCGCGGACGGCGGGGACGTCCCGGCCGCCCTCCTCCTGGACGAAGGCGGAGGCGACGCCGTACGGCAGGGTGGCCTCGTAGCCCGCCCTGTTCTCGGCCTCGCGGCTGGCCATGTACGTGGAGACGGCGACCGTGCCCGCGACGGCGGCGAGGACGGCGGCGACGGCGGGTGCCGTTCGGCCCCGGTTGCGGACGGCGTCCCGCAGCGCGAGGCGCGGGGAGAGCGGCAGCCAGCGGCCGGTCCGCCCGAACAGGCCCACCAGGGCCGGCGTCATGGCGACGACGCCGAGCTCGGCGAGGGCGGAGCCGGCCGCCACGAGGACGACCTGCTGGGAGACCATCGAGCCGAAGAGGGCGACCGCGCCGCCGATGAGGAGGGCCGCCAGGCCGACCACGGGCAGCACGCGGCTGCTGCGACGGATCCCGCGCCGGCCGGTGAGCGAGGCGAGGACGGTCTGCCGGGAGGCGGTGAAGGCCGGGACGACCGCGGCGAGCAGACCGGTCAGGACGGCGAGCAGGGCGATGCCGAGCAGTTCGAGCGGCCGGATGTCGAAGGCCCCGAAGCGCTGGCTCATGGCGTCCTCGAGGACCGGCTCGAGCACGAGCGTCAGGATCAGCGCGAGGACGATGCCGGTGACGGCGGCCGCGACGCCGATGACCAGGCCGCCGCTGAGCACGATCGCGCGGATGTGGCTGCGGGCACCGCCGTTGGCCCCGACGAGACCGAGCTGGCGGCGCGAGCGACGGGCGCCGACCGCGAAGGCGGGACCGGCGAGCAGGCAGATCTCCAGCATCGCCAGGCCGACGACGGTGGCGAGGGAGGCCAGGTCTGCGGCGGAGGCGCCCGAACTGGCCTCGTAACCGCCGAAGCCTTCCTTCTGGTTGAGCGGCACCTCGGACCTGGCGGGCGGATCGAGCACCACGGCGCGCGAGACGACGGCGACGCCCTTGGTGTTGATCTCCTTCACGGTGTTCCACGTGAAACCACCGGACGAGCGCACCAGGTACGAGACGGAGAGGTCGGGCGCGGGCAGACCGGCCTTCTCGACCGCCTTAGCGTACGGGGCGAGGAAGGCGCCGGGCAGCGCGTTGACCTGGTCCGTGGTCAGGGAGTCGGGAAGTTCGTAGGAGCCGACGATCCGGTACGGGCGATCGAAATTGCGGGCGGAAAGGGTCGCGCCGATCGACAGACCACTGGTCTCCAGGAAGTGCGAGGTCGCCATGACCTCGTCGTTCTTCTCCGGGAAACGCCCTTCCAGGAGCGTCATGATGCCGCGGGCGACCGGATCGGACGCCTTGAGCTCACGGACGTCGGCCCCGAGCAGACCGTGAGCCGTCGTCAGCTTGGCCGAACCGGAGCCGTCCGTCAGGACGGTGGAGCCCGCCGGGATGGTCTTCGTGACGTCCGTCGGGCCGCTCGGCCACGGCTCGTCCTTGTAGTCCTTGACCGTCGTGTGCATCTCGCCGGCCGGGTCCTGGAAGATCGGGACACCGCTGACCTGGGCGTCGCTGAAGCGCGCGTCGGCCGCGCCGATCGTCCGCTCCAGCTTCTCGGCGGGGGAGAGCTGGGAGCTGCGGTAGGTCAGATCGAGGGCGCTGACGCCCAGGATGGGCAGCGCGATCATCGCGAGGACGAGAGCGCTGCGGCCCTTGGAACGCCAGGCGTCGCGGCGGGCGATGCGGATCGCGGCCCGCCAGGAGTGGAACCAGGTCTTCACGCCTCAGCCACCTGGCCCGAGAGGAGGGAGTCGGCCTCGCTGCGCACGGTCTGGTCGACGATCGCGCCGTCCCGCAGGAACACGACCCGGTCGGCCCAGGCGGCGAACCGCGGCTCGTGGGTGACGAGGACACCGGCGGCGCCCGCATCGCAGCGGGAGCGGAGCAGGGCGAGGACGGACTCGCCGGTCTCGGAGTCGAGGGCGCCGGTCGGCTCGTCGGCGAGGACGAGACGGCGGTCGCCGACGAGGGCGCGGGCGATGGCCACGCGCTGCTGCTGGCCGCCGGACATCTCGTCGGGGAAGCGGTCGGCGAGGTGGCCGAGGCCCATCTCCTCCAGGGCGGCGACGGCCTCGACGCGCGCCTTGCGGGCGGAGGTCCCGTCCAGCTCGCGGGGCAGGGCGACGTTCTCGGCGGCGGTCAGAGCCGGGATGAGGTTGTAGTCCTGGAAGACGTACCCGATGCTGCGGCGGCGCAGGGCCGCGAGCTCCTTGACGGTCGCCGCGGTGATGTCGGTGTCCTCGACGATGACCCGGCCCGAGCTGGGGGTGTCCAGGCCGCCGGCGATGGTGAGCAGCGTGGACTTGCCGGAGCCCGACGGGCCCATGACGGCGACGAGTTCGCCGGGGTACACCGCGAGGTCGATGCCGCGCAGGGCGTGCACCTCGGTGGCGCCCGCGCCGTGGACGCGGGTCAGGTTCTGCAGTTGCAGCACGGGTTGCTGTGTCGACATGGAGGGGTCCCCCCGTTGGTCGTACGCGACGGTCGGGCCGCGTACGGGAGCGTGCGGTGGAAGGGTGGTGCGTCAGCGGTACGGGCGGGGCGCGAGGGTGCGGTCGACGCGCCCCGGGCGTACCGGAGGTCGAAGTGCGTTACGACGCCGGGGCGCCCGGGGCGGCCGGGACTGCTGGGACTGCCGGGGCGGTCGGAGTCACGGCCCAGCTCGCGGAGGTCCCCGAAGCCGGGGTCTCCGAAGCCGGGGTCTCCGAAGCCGCAGTAGTCGTAGCCGCCGTAGCCGTAGCCGTAGCCGTAGCCGACAGCCGGATCAGCCGGGATTCGCAGTGGTCCAGCCAGCGGGCCTCCGCCTCGGTCTGGAAGATCAGCTGCTCCAGGACGAGCAGCCAGGCCACGTCGTCCCGCTCCCGGGCCCCGCCGCCCTCGACGGCCAGCAGGGCCTGGGCCTTGAGCCGGGTGTAGTCCTGCATCGCCTTCACGGTGTGCCGGCGCTGGGACTGGATGACGTTCCGGATGTCGACGCCGGGCGCGCCCACGGCCATGGCGAGCTTGATGGCCAGCTCGTCGCGCGCGGGGCTGGTGCGGTCCACCGGCTTCTCGAACCAGGTCCTGAGCTCGGCGCGACCGCTCTCGGTGATCGTGTAGAGCGTGTGCCCGGCCGCGTCCTCGCCGCCCTGGGCGACCATGCCGTCGCGCTCAAGACGGTTGAGGGTCGTGTAGACCTGGCCGACGTTGAGCGGCCAGGTGGAGCCGGTGCGGGACTCGAACTCCGTACGGAGCTGGGAGCCGTAGCGAGGGCCGCGTTCGAGGAGGGCGAGGAGCCCGTGGCGGATCGACATACTCAGTATGTATACCGGGTATGCCGCGCCGGACAACCGTCCTGAGGGGGACCGGCGAGGTCCGACTCAAGGGGGACCCGGTGGGTCAGCGGCGGCGCATCCGGAGCCCGAGGAAGCCGATGCCGAGCCCCATCAGGGCCAACCCCACGCCCAGGGTGAGGACGGGAATCCGCTGGTCACCGAGGGTGGACGAGGCCTCGGCCGAGAGGTCGGGCGCCGCGGCGGGCACGCTGGCGGGCGCGGCCTCGGGCGGCAGCGGGTCCCCCTCGCGTACCGATTCGCCGGTCTCCTCGGCGGCCTGGTGCTCGCGCGGAGTTGTAGCGGTTTCGGTACGAGAGGGGCCGGGCGACGGCGTCTTGGTGGCCGACGCGGTGGTCGACGGGGTGGCCGACGCGGTGGTCGACGGGGTGGCGGACTCGGGGCGTCCGGGGTGGGGCCGGCCCTCCCCGGCGGGCCGCCCCGCGAGGGAGGCGGAGGCGCCGGGGGTGGGGGCGTCGGAGGGCCCGGCGCTCGGCGCGGCCGTGGAGGACGGCGCCCCGGTGCCGGTGGGCGCGGGCGCCGGGGAGGCGGGCGCGGTGCCGCTCGGCGGCGCCGACGGCGAGGCCGGCGAGGAGCCCGAAGGGGAGGGGGAGTCCGGCGGTTCGGTCGACGGGGGCGAGGCGGAGGGCGGGGTGGCCGCCGGCGTGGGGACGCCCAGCGCCAGTGCCGTCCCGCGCCGCAACGACGAGGCGTCGGGGGCCTCCGCCGTCCCGCGCCGCAACGACGAGGCGTCGGGGGCCTCCGCCGTCCCGCGCCGCAACGACGAGGCGTCGGGGGCCTCCGCCGTCCCGCGTCGGAAGGACGAGGTGCCCGGGGCCTCCGCCGTCCCGCGTCGGAAGGACGAGGTGCCCGGGGCCTCCGCCGCCCCTCGCCGCAACGACGAGGCGTCGGGGGCCTCCGCCGTCCCGCGTTGCCGGAACGAGGATCCGGGGGCCTCCGCCGCGTACGTGAAGGGCGTGGCGTACAGGGCGCAGGCGCAGGTGAACACGCAGGTGAGCGCGGGGCGGAGAGCCCGCGCGCGTGCCCTGCGGAGTACTGGAGTCACCGGGTGACCCCCCTCCCGTACCGAGCCGCCGAGATGGTCGACTCAGCGTAAACACGCCGGAACATTTCCGGCATCCGGGACGGGTGCAGGGGGTGTACGGCGAAGGAACGGGGAGGGAGCCGTGACTACTGCGGCGGATTGCCCGTCGAGATCTTGAGGGTGAACTCGGCGTCCTCGTTCGTGATGTCCTCGCCGGCCGGCGGGTACTGCTCCAGGACCGTGCCCTCGCCGTACGTGGACTCGTCCACCGGGGTCTGGGTCATGATCTTCCACCCGGCCGCGCGGACGCAGTCCTTCACCGACTGGATGTTCTTGTAGGTGAAGTTCGGGACCTCGAACTTGGACGGGTCGTCCTGCGACTCCGAAGGCTGCGTGCACTTCTTCATGTCGATGGTCTTGGTCAGGTCGGGGCCCTTGTGGCCGGGCGCCGCCGTCTGGCTCTGCTCCGTGCCGCCCGTGCCGCCCGCCTGCGGGTCCTGGGGGTCGTCCTTCATGTTGAGCACGGCCACCAGGCCGCCGATCGCGAGCAGCGCGACGGCGATCGCGCCGACGATGACCGGGGTGTTCCGGCGGGAGCCGGAGCCGCCGGCCGCGACAGGCGCGGGCGCCGGCATGGACATGGGCGCCGGGGCGGGCGTCGGGGCGTACGGCGAGGGGGCCGGGGTCTGGTACATCGGCGCGGGCGTCGGCGCCTGCTGCGGGTAGCCGTACGCCGGAGCGGGCGCGGGCGCCGGGGTCGCGGGGCCGTACGGGCCGGGCTGCGGCGTCGGCGGCAGGTAGGGCTGCTGTACGCCGTGCTGGGCCGGCGGCGGGGTCTGGCCGACGGGCGGGAAGACGGCCGAGCCGACGCCCGCGCCGCTGCTGACAGGACCGCCCTGGACGATCACGGGCGCACCGGTCTGGCCGGCCGAGAGGACCCGCAGGCACTCGTCGCGCATCGCCGCCGCGTTCGGGAACCGCTCGTTCGGGTTCTTCCGCAGCGCGCGGGCCACGAGCGCGTCCATCGCCGGGGTCACCGAGCGGTTGACGGAGGACGGGGCGACCGGCTCCTCCTGCACGTGCGCGTAGGCGATGGCGAGCGGCGAGTCGGCGTCGAAGGGGAGGCGGCCCGTCAGCAGCTGGAAGAGCATGATCCCGACCGAATAAAGGTCGGAGCGGGCGTCCACCGCGCGGCCGAGGGCCTGCTCGGGGGAGAGGTACTGGGGGGTGCCGACGACCATGCCGGTCTGCGTCATCGAGGTGACGCCGGACTGCATGGCCCGCGCGATGCCGAAGTCCATGACCTTGACGACGCCGCGCTTGGTCGTCATCACGTTGCCCGGCTTGATGTCACGGTGGACCAGGCCCATCTCGTGGCTGACCTCCAGGGCGGCCAGCACGTCGGCCGTGACCTTCAGCGCCTTGTCCGCGGGCATCGCTCCGTACTGCTGGACGTCCGCGGCGAGGACCGAGCCGAGCGGCTGCCCCTCCACGTACTCCATGACGATGTACGGCATGACGGCGCCGTCGAGGGTGTCCTCGCCGGTGTCGAAGACCGAGACGATGTTGGTGTGCGACAGCTTCGCGACGGCCTGCGCCTCGCGCCGGAACCGCTCGCGGAAGGACTGCTCGCGGCCGAGCTCCGTGTGCAGCGTCTTGATGGCGACCTGCCGGTCGAGGGCGCTGTCGTACGCCAGGTACACCGACGCCATGCCGCCCTCGCCGAGAAGGTCGCGCAGCTGGTACCGGCCGCCCGCGACCGAACCGCCCGCATAGCGGCCCTGTGCGCCGTCCTGGCTCATCTGTGCTTCCCCCTACGCGCGCGTGGCGGCGTTGATCCGGAATTTCCTGGCGCAAGTCTGCCGCAGGGCAGTGACACGTCAAGCCACGCCCCGGTTCGGTACCCGTTCCGTGACCCTCCGCACAGGAAGCGTTTCCGCACGGTCGGGGGAAACCGTCGAATTTGCACAGGTGTACGTCGAGGGGGTTGGATGGCCCGTCCATCTCGGACCGTGGTGTCGTACGGAGCCTGTAGCGTGACGACTGGACACGGCACGACAGACGACGGCGAGGACTGATGGCACCCGAATCCGGAGCAGGTAACGGTGTGCCGGACGCGTCGGCGGAATCGTGGGGCGAGGGCGGTGTCGTCGGCGACGGCCGCTACCGCCTGACGCACCGTCTGGGCCGGGGCGGCATGGCGGAGGTCTTCGCCGCCGAGGACGTGCGGCTCGGCCGCACGGTGGCCGTCAAGCTGCTGCGCGCCGATCTCGCCGAGGACCCGGTCTCCAAGGCCCGGTTCACGCGCGAGGCGCAGTCCGTCGCCGGGCTCAACCACCACGCCATCGTCGCCGTGTACGACTCCGGCGAGGACCTGGTGGCCGGCCGCCCCGTGCCGTACATCGTGATGGAGCTGGTCGAGGGCCGCACCATCCGCGACCTGCTGCTCAGCGCCGAGGCGCCCGGTCCCGAGCAGGCGCTCATCATCGTCTCCGGGGTCCTGGAGGCGCTGGCCTATTCGCACCAGCACGGCATCGTGCACCGCGACATCAAGCCGGCGAACGTGATCATCACGAACACCGGTGCGGTGAAGGTCATGGACTTCGGCATCGCGCGCGCCCTGCACGGCGCGCAGTCGACGATGACCCAGACCGGCATGGTCATGGGCACCCCGCAGTACCTCTCCCCCGAGCAGGCCCTCGGCAAGACCGTCGACCACCGCTCCGACCTGTACGCGACGGGCTGCCTGCTCTACGAACTCCTCGCGCTGCGTCCCCCGTTCACCGGCGAGACCCCGCTGTCCGTCGTGTACCAGCACGTCCAGGACGCGCCGATCCCGCCGTCCGATGTGACGGGGTCCGTGCCGCCGGAGCTCGACGGCCTGGTGATGCGTTCGCTCGCGAAGGACCCGGACGACCGGTTCCAGAGCGCCGAGGAGATGCGGGGGCTCATCCAGTACGCCCTCCAGATGCTCCATGAGCAGGGTGCTTACACCGGCGCGTGGAACACCGGGCCGGTCGAGATGTACGAGGGCGGGCACACCCCGGTCGGCGGCATGGCCGCGACGACCGCGATGGGCCACCCGATGCACGGCGAGACCGCGCAGAGCCCGATCCTTCCCCCGATGAACCCGCACGACGGCGGGTACAACGGCTACGACGGCGGTACGGGCGGCACCGGCGGCTACGGCCAGGACGGGTACGGCTCCCGGAACGGCGGCAACGGTGGCCGGGGCAAGGTCTGGCTGTTCGCCGCGCTCGCGCTGATCGCGGTCGTCGCGGGTGTCGTGTACGCGGTCAACGCGGCGAACGACAACGGCGGCAAGGTGGGGCCGACGACGAGCGTCAGCAACTCGCCGTCGACGGCCTCCGAAGAGCCCACCGCCACCGAGGAGCCCACCCAGGAGCCCACCGAGGACACGGGTACGACGACCGGCGGCGAGACGCAGCAGCCGTCGTACCCGCCGACGACGGAGGCGCCGACCGAGCCCACGGGCGAGCCGACGACCGAGCCGCCGACGAAGCCGACGACCGCGCCGCCGACCAAGCCCACGGACACGCCGACGGAGCCGACGGGCGAGCCGACGACCGAGCCCCCGACGGAGCCGACCGGCCAGCCGACCGACGACTCCTCCGGTGGCAACGGCAACCCGGACACCCCGCCGCCGGGCGGCGGGGGCGCCACGACCGGCTGACCCGGCTCCTTCGGGGAGCCTCAGCCGGCGAAGGCGTCGCGGACCGCCGCGTACTCACGCGTCCACCACACCGCCAGGGCCGACACTGCGGGGAACTGCGGGTCGGCCCTCCGGTCGTGCAGCTGGTAGCGCCAGCGCAGGGTCCAGAAGTCGTTCAGCCGCTCCCACCACACCCGGTGCGCCGCCGCCGCCAGCTCGGCGCGGTCGGCGCCCGTCGCCCGCCGGTACGCGCGCGCGTACGCCCGTACCTTCTCCAGGGCCAGCTCTCCCTCCGGCCGTACGAAGAAGATCGCGGCGGCCCTGACCGCCTCCTCGGCCCTGGGGCGGACCCCGAGCCGGTCCCAGTCGACGATCGCGGCCGGCTCCGCGCCCCGGTAGAGCAGGTTCAGCGGGTGGAAGTCGCCGTGCACCCAGCCGGCGGCCGAGGCGGGCGGCGGCCGGTGGTGGGCGTGCTGGGCGAGGAGCCTGCGGCGCTCCCTGAGGCGGTGCTCGGCGAGCGCGTCGAAACTGTCGCGGGGGCGGTGCGCGCGGGCGAGGCGGAGCAGCTCGTCGATGGCCCGGAAGGTGTCCTCGGGGCGGGCGCTCTCGTGGTCGCCGCCGGGCGGTGGGGACTCCATGACCTGCTCCAGGCAGGTGTGGACGCGGCCGAGGAGGGTGCCGAGGCGGCGGGAGCAGCCGGTGGACAGCTGGGCGCCGTCGCGGTGGCGGCCGTCGACCCAGGGGTGCAGGGCGTAGCAGTGGCCGCCGACGAGCGCGACCGTGCGGCCCCGGCTGTCGGGGAGCGGTGGCGCGACGGGCAGGCCGAGGGCGTGCAGGCGCTGGGTGGCCCGGTGCTGGCGCGTGATGGTGGCGCGGTCGGAGGTGGGGGCGTCCAGGTGCTGCTTGAGGAAGTACGCGCCGCGGGTGGTGGAGAGCCGGTAGCCGCGGTTGAGTAAGCCCTCGGTCACGGGGACGCAGGAGAGGGGCTCGCCGACGTCCGTGTAGCGGCGCAGGAGGGGGCGGATCGGCGGAGCGTGGGGTACAGATGAGCGCGGCACTCCGCAGATGTTAGATCACGCTGCGTGGTGGAGGGGTCGCTCGTCGGGGTTCCCGCTGTAGTCGAGTTCGTGGACCGTCACGAACTGCGGCTCGATCCGCATGAACACCGGGGTGAACGGCTCCCCGTCCACCCGTACGGGCTCGGGGCCGAACGCCGCCAGCTCCTCCGGCGTCGGCTCGACGATCTCCGCCGTGCCCGTGAACTGCACGGACCAGATCAGCTCGGCGCCGGACTCGGAGTTGTCCGCGCCGTACGCGACGACGCTGCCGTTGCAGGCGCGGTGGTAGCCGAGGCCCCGGTGCATCCGGAGCAGGACGCGGCCGTCGACCACGATGTGGCGGGCGGGGGCGACGAACGGCATGGCCCGCATGCTCGTCGCCACCCGGCCGTACGAGACGCGGCTGAGCAACTCGATGGCGCGGATCTCGTCGCGGATCTCGTCGGAGGACATGGTCTCCACTCTCCGCCACCGGCACCGTGCCGGAAAAGGGGCCCCTGCCCCGGTTCGACGGGGACGTAGGTCCCGAAAAACCCGGTCCAGGGCCTCAGCGCCGTTCGGCCTGCATCCTGGCCACGTACGCCGCCGCCTGCGAGCGGCGCTCCATGCCCAGCTTCGACAGCAGGCTGGAGACGTAGTTCTTGATGGTCTTCTCCGCGAGGTGGAGCCGCTCGCCGATGACCCGGTTGGTCAGGCCCTCGCCGATCAGGTCCAGGATCTTGCGCTCCTGTTCCGTCAGGTTGGCGAGCCTGTCGTCGCCCTTCGGGTTGTTGCCGTCGCGCAGCCGCTCCAGGACCCGGGCGGTGGCCACCGGGTCGAGCAGCGACCTGCCGGCCGCCACGTCCCGCACCGCGTTGAGGAGCTCGTTGCCCCGGATGGCCTTGAGGACGTACCCCGAGGCCCCGGCCATGATCGCGTCGAAGAGCGCCTCGTCGTCCGCGAACGAGGTCAGCATCAGGCATTTGATCGACTCGTCCTGGGAGCGGATCTCCCGGCAGACCTCGACCCCGCTTCCGTCGGGCAGCCGGACGTCGAGCACGGCGACGTCGGGGCGCGTCGCGGGGATCCTGACCAGCGCGTCCGCCGCCGTCCCGGCCTCGCCGACCACCTCGATGTCCTCCTCGACGGAGAGCAGCTCGTGGACGCCACGCCGCACGACTTCATGGTCGTCCAGCAGAAATACCGTGATTTTTCCTTGTTCGCGCACGCGGTCAGTCTCACATATTGGGTCTTCCGGCGCCCGGGGTGCGCGGGATAACGTGCCGGGTGTTCCGACGGCGTCGTCGGGCCGCTGTCCATGCTCTGACCAGGGATGAGTCCCCCCTTTTCTCGATTTACTTGGAAATCCAAGCAAAATCGCAGGTCAAGTGGGGTTTCGCGGGAATGCCGCGTAATGGGTAACGTGCCTATGACGGCGCACGCCGGGGCACCTTTCACGCCCGACTCCGGCCGCGTCGCACCCACCCCGTGCGAAGGTACGGACAAGGCGGAGCCGCACTGGCCTCACCGGCGAACCCGGGGGCCGGACCGACGGAGGAGCACGCACGTGACCGTGGAGAGCACTGCCGCGCGCAAGACGACGCGACGCAGCAGCGGCACCAAGCGCACCGCAAGCGCGAGCACGAGCACCACCAAGAAGGCAACGGCCGCCACGGCCTCGGAGCCCGAGCTCGTTCAGCTGCTGACGCCCGAAGGGGAGCGCGTCCAGCACCCCGAGTACGACATCGACCTGAGTGCCGAGGAACTGCGCGGTCTGTACCGCGACATGGTCCTCACCCGGCGCTTCGACGCCGAGGCGACCGCCCTGCAGCGCCAGGGCGAGCTGGGCCTGTGGGCCTCGCTGCTCGGCCAGGAGGCCGCCCAGATCGGTTCGGGCCGGGCCCTGCGCGATGACGACTACGTCTTCCCGACCTACCGCGAGCACGGCGTCGCCTGGTGCCGCGGGGTCGACCCGACGAACCTGCTGGGCATGTTCCGCGGTGTGAACAACGGCGGCTGGGACCCCAACAGCAACAACTTCCACCTGTACACGATCGTCCTCGGCTCGCAGACCCTGCACGCCACCGGCTACGCCATGGGCATCGCCAAGGACGGCGCGGACTCCGCCGTGCTCGCGTACTTCGGTGACGGCGCCTCCAGCCAGGGCGACGTCAACGAGTCGTTCGTCTTCTCCGCGGTCTACAACGCCCCGGTCGTGTTCTTCTGCCAGAACAACCAGTGGGCCATTTCCGAGCCCATCGAGAAGCAGACGCGCGTCCCGCTCTACCAGCGCGCCCTCGGCTTCGGCTTCCCCGGCGTCCGCGTCGACGGCAACGACGTCCTCGCCTGCCTGGCCGTGACCCGGTCGGCCCTGGAGCGCGCCCGCCGCGGCGAGGGCCCGACGCTCATCGAGGCGTTCACCTACCGCATGGCCGCCCACACCACCTCCGACGACCCGACCCGCTACCGCCGCGACGCGGAGCGCGAGGCCTGGGAGGCCAAGGACCCGATCCTGCGGCTCAAGGCGTACCTGGAGAACGAGGGCCACGCCGACGCGGCCTTCTTCGAGGAGCTGGAGGCGGAGAGCGAGACCCTCGGCAAGCACGTCCGCGAGGTCGTCCGCGCCATGCCCGTCCCGGACCACATGGCGATGTTCGACAACGTGTACGCGGACGGGCACGCGCTCGTCGACGAGGAGCGCGCGCAGTACGCCGCCTACCAGGCGTCCTTCGAGGGCGGAGAGGCCGAGTAATCATGGCTGTTCAGAAGCTTCCCCTGGCCAAGGCGCTCAACGAGTCGCTGCGCAAGGCCCTGGAGACCGACCCCAAGGTCGTCATCATGGGCCTGGACGTCGGCAAGCTCGGCGGTGTCTTCCGGATCACCGACGGCCTGCAGAAGGACTTCGGCGAGGACCGCGTCGTCGACACCCCGCTCGCCGAGTCCGGCATCGTCGGCACCGCGATCGGCCTCGCGCTGCGCGGCTACCGGCCCGTCGTAGAGATCCAGTTCGACGGCTTCGTCTTCCCCGCGTACGACCAGATCGTCACGCAGCTGGCCAAGATGCGGGCCCGCTCGCTCGGCGCCGTGAAGATGCCGGTCGTCATCCGCATCCCGTACGGCGGTGGCATCGGCGCCGTCGAGCACCACTCCGAGTCCCCCGAGTCGCTTTTCGCGCACGTCGCGGGCCTCAAGGTCGTCACCCCGGCGAACTCCTCCGACGCCTACTGGATGCTCCAGCAGGCCATCCAGAGCGACGACCCGGTCATCTTCTTCGAGCCCAAGCGCCGCTACTGGGACAAGGGCGAGGTCGACACCGAGGCCATCCCCGGCGAGTTGCACAAGGCCCGGGTCGCCCGCGAGGGCAAGGACCTCACCCTCGTCGCCTACGGCCCGATGGTGAAGACCTGCCTGGAGGCGGCCGCGGCCGCCGCCGAGGAGGGCAAGTCGATCGAGGTCGTGGACCTGCGCTCGATCTCCCCGCTCGACTTCGACACCATCCAGGCCTCGGTCGAGAAGACCCGCCGCCTGGTCGTCGTCCACGAGGCGCCGGTGTTCTTCGGCTCCGGCGCGGAGATCGCCGCCCGGATCACCGAGCGCTGCTTCTACCACCTGGAAGCCCCCGTCCTGCGGGTCGGCGGCTACCACGCGCCGTACCCGCCGGCGCGCCTGGAGGAGGAGTACCTGCCGGGCCTGGACCGCGTGCTCGACGCCGTCGACCGCTCGCTGGCGTACTGAGGAGAGCACGATGACGATCCGCGAATTCAAGATGCCCGACGTGGGCGAGGGCCTCACCGAGGCCGAGATCCTCAAGTGGTACGTCCAGCCCGGTGACACCGTCACCGACGGGCAGGTCGTGATCGAGGTCGAGACGGCCAAGGCCGCCGTCGAGCTTCCGATCCCCTTCGACGGGACGGTCCACGAGCTTCTCTTCCCCGAGGGCACCACGGTCGACGTCGGCCAGGTCATCATCTCGGTGAACGTCGGCGGCGGTGCCGAGCCCGAGGCGCCGGCCGCCCCGGCCGTGGCTGCCGCCCCCGCGCAGGAGACGGCCCCCGCCCCGGCCGCCGAGGCCGAGCCGGAGGGCCGCCAGCCGGTCCTCGTCGGCTACGGCGTGGCCGCGTCCTCCACCAAGCGGCGCGCCCGCAAGACGACGGCGGCCGAGCCGGTCTCCGTACCGGCGGCCCCGGCGGCCCCGGTGGTCCCGGAGCAGCTGAACGGCCACGGTCCCGAGGCCGGCCGCCCGCTGGCCAAGCCGCCGGTGCGCAAGCTGGCCAAGGACCTCGGTGTCGACCTGGCGACGGTCACCCCGACCGGCCCGGACGGGATCATCACCCGCGAGGACGTCCACGCGGCGGCGGCTCCGGCCGTCGAGGCCCCGGCGCCCGTGGCCGCTCCGGCCCCGGCCGCCGCGCCCGCCCCGGTGGCGGCCCAGGCGCCCGCCGTGGCGTCGGACGCCCGGGAGACCCGTATCCCCATCAAGGGCGTACGGAAGGCCACGGCGGCGGCGATGGTCGGGTCGGCCTTCACCGCCCCGCACGTCACCGAGTTCGTGACCTTCGACATCACGCGCACGATGAAGCTGGTCGAGGAGCTCAAGTCCGACAAGGACATGGCGGGCCTGCGGGTCAACCCGCTCCTCCTCATCGCCAAGGCCGTCCTGGTCGCGGCCAAGCGCAACCCGGACATCAACGCGGCCTGGGACGAGGCGGCGCAGGAGATCGTCCTCAAGCACTTCGTGAACCTGGGCATCGCCGCGGCCACCCCGCGCGGTCTGATCGTGCCGAACATCAAGGACGCGCACGCCCAGACGCTGCCCGAGCTCTCGAAGTCCCTGAGCGAGCTCGTCGCCACCGCCCGCGAGGGCAAGACGACCCCGGCGGCGATGCAGGGCGGCACCTTCACCATCACCAACGTCGGCGTCTTCGGCGTCGACACCGGTACGCCGATCCTCAACCCGGGCGAGTCCGCGATCCTCGCGGTCGGTGCGATCAAGCTCCAGCCGTGGGTCCACAAGGGCAAGGTGAAGCCGCGCCAGGTCACCACGCTGGCCCTCTCCTTCGACCACCGCCTGGTCGACGGCGAGCTCGGCTCCAAGTTCCTCGCGGACGTCGCCGCGATCCTGGAGAACCCGAAGAGGCTCATCACCTGGGCGTGACGTCCGAGTTGCGCTGTTTCACGTGAAACACCCGGCCGGGGATGACATCACTCCCGGCCGGGTGTTCCCTTGTACCGGACACCACGAGCGAGGGGGGATCGTGACGGAGTTTCTGGGGCCTCTGGAGCTGGTAGGGGACCGGTGGGTGATCGGTGATCCCAAGCGTCAGGGAGGCATGTGCCTGGTCCTGACGGAGCCGGGTCTGGAGCATTGCGCGAACGGCGTGGCCGAGCCGCTCGAGGTCGTGCCCTGGTCCCGGGTCATGGAGCTGGGCATCCGCACGACCTACCGGGCCTGGATGGCCACGCGCGGCGGGACGGCGCTCGCATGGGCCTCCCAGTCGAACGCCATCGACATGGGTCGCGACGCCTGTTCCGTGCACGCCCTCGTGCGGCATCCGTACGAGGACTGGTTCGCGCGCTACAGCCACCACCAGCGCGCCTACACGGGTGCGCACGTCTACCTGGTGGAGGAGCTCATCCGGGCGGTCTCCCAGGCGAAACAACTGCACCGGCTGGGCGATCCGCGGTGGCTCGGCGCGGTCGTCGAGCAGGTGGCGCCCCTGCCGCAGCGACGGTCCTCGGTGCGGGCGATACGCGAGATCGTCGAGGACGCCCGCGTCTGAAACCCGCAGCCCCTTCCACATCGTGGACGGGGCTGCCTGTTGCACCCCTCTCGTATCTATGCTGTGCGCATGCCATCAGCGCCAGCCGGCCCCGCCACCCTGCCCACCAAGCAGCCCCCCGCCGCCGACCGTGTCTACATGCACGTCAAGCAGGCCGTACTCGACCGGCGTTACGAGGGAGGCACCCTCCTCACCGAGGGCGAACTCGCCCAGGCCGTCGGGGTGTCCAGGACGCCCGTCCGCGAGGCGCTGCTCAAGCTGGAGATGGAAGGGCTGCTCAAGCTCTACCCGAAGAAGGGCGCCCTCGTCCTCGCCGTCTCCGCGCAGGAGATCGCCGACGTCGTCGAGACCCGGCTGCTCGTCGAGGAGTTCGCCGTCCACCGCGCCGTGCCCGCGCCCCCCGCGCTCGTCGCCCGCCTCGAAGAACTCCTGGAGGAGCAGAAGCGGCGCGCCGAAGCAGGCGACCTCGCCGAGGTCGCCGTCACCGACCGCTGCTTCCACGCCGAGATCGTCCGGCACGCCGGCAACCAGATCCTCTCCCGCCTCTACGACCAGCTCCGCGACCGCCAGCTGCGCATGGGCGTCGCCGTGATGCAGTCCCAGCCCGACCGCGTCGCCAAGAACATCGCCGAACACGCCGAGATCCTCGACCGCATCAAGGCCGGCGACGTCGAAGGCGCCGCGCACTGCGTCCGCCAGCACCTCAGCTGGGTCAAGGTCCTCGTCCGGGGTGAGGCCCGATGAGCCCGGTCAGCCTCCCCGACGATCCGCCCGGCGGCCGCCGCGCCGCCCTCGTCTGGGGCGTCGGCGTCGCCGTCTACTTCGTCGCCGTCATCTTCCGTACGTCCCTGGGCGTCGCCGGACTCGACGCCGCCGAGCGCTTCGACGTCAACGCCTCGGCGCTCTCCACCTTCTCCATCCTCCAGCTGCTCGTCTACGCGGGCATGCAGATACCCGTCGGCCTCATGGTCGACCGCCTCGGCACCAAGAAGGTCCTGGCCCTCGGCGTCGTCCTCTTCACCCTCGGCCAGCTGGGCTTCGCGCTCTCCCCCTCGTACGGCACCGCGCTCGCCTCCCGCGCCCTCCTCGGCTGCGGCGACGCCATGACCTTCATCAGCGTCCTGCGGCTCGGCAGCCGCTGGTTCCCCGCCCGCCGCGGCCCGCTCATCGGCCAGGTCGCCGCCTTCTTCGGCATGGCCGGCAACCTCGTCTCCACCGTCTTCATCGCCCGCGCCCTGCACGGCCTCGGCTGGACGACCACCTTCGTCGGCAGCTCCCTCGCCGGCGTCGTCGTCCTCGTCCTGCTGCTGCTCTTCCTCAAGGACCACCCCGAGGGGTACGAGCCGGAGCCGGCCCGGCACGCGGGCGCCGCCTTCGTCCGCCGCCAGATCGCCGAGTCCTGGCGCGAGCCCGGCACCCGGCTCGGCATGTGGGTGCACTTCACCACCCAGTTCCCCGCCATGGTGTTCCTGCTGCTCTGGGGCATGCCGTTCCTCGTCCAGGCGCAGGGCCTCTCCCGGTCCACCGCCGGGACGCTGCTCACCCTGGTCGTCCTGTCGAACATGGTCGTCGGCCTCGCGTACGGGCAGATCGTCGCCCGCCACCACGAGGCCCGCGCCCCGCTCGTCCTCGGTACGGTCGCGGCCACCGCCCTGCTGTGGGGGACGACCCTCGCGTACCCCGGCGACCACGCGCCGATGTGGCTGCTCGTCACCCTCTGCCTGGTCCTCGGCGCCTGCGGACCCGCCTCGATGATCGGCTTCGACTTCGCCCGCCCCGCCAACCCGCCCGAGCGCCAGGGCACCGCCTCCGGCATCGTCAACATGGGCGGATTCATCGCCTCGATGACGACGCTGCTCGCCGTCGGCGTGCTGCTCGACGCGACCGGCGACGACTACCGCATCGCGTTCTCGTCGGTCTTCGTCCTGGAGGCCCTCGGCGTCGTCCAGATCCTGCGCCTCAAGGCCCGCACCCACCGCAGGGAACGGGAACGGCTCGTCGCCAGCCGCGTGGAGGCCGTGCACGTACCCGTATAGAGAGCGCCGGGATCTGTCGGGACGTCACCGCGCCCCGTACAGAGAGCGCCGCGATCTACCGCGGCGTCACCGCGAAGTTGTCCAGGATCGCCGCCGCCAGCTCCGCGTCGCCCTCGGTCTTGACCCGGTCGGCCACCTCGGCCGGCCGGACCCGGCCACAGGCGAGACGCACGAACGTCTCCCAGTCCGTCGTCAGCGTCACCGCGGGCCCGAGCGACGGCGCCCCGTCGATCGAACCGCGGCCCTCCGCGTCCACCCGTACCGTCCGCAGGAACTCCACCGGACCCGTCACGTCGAGCACCACCGCCGAGGACGCGGGCGCCCCGGCGTCCTTCGCGACCACGTCCGGCAGCGCCTCCAGGAGCACGTCCCGCGCCACCAGCGCACCCGCCGAGTCCAGGTTCCCCGGCGCACCGAGCGCCGCCCGCAGGTCCTGCTCGTGCACCCACACGTCGAAGGCACGGTCCCGGTAGGCCAGTTCGAGGGACTGCTCGGCGCCGAGGGGAGCGCGGATCAGATGCTCGGGGGAGCGGTTCTCGTTGCGGAGCTGACGGGCCCGCCGGATCAGGATGTACTCCAGCTCCGAGGTCATCTCCGGGGAGGTGTGGTGCCGGCGCACATCGACCTGGACCTCCATGTAGCGCGCGAAGTCACTGCGCACGTGGTACAGATCGCGCGGCAGGGAGTGGATGGGCCGCGGGTCGCCGAGCATCTCCGTCTCCATGCCGATCACATGGGAGACGATGTCCCGCACCGACCAGCCGACGCACGGCGTCGGCCGGTTCCATTCGCCTTCCACGAGGGGCTGCACCAGCTCGGCTATCGCCTCGATGGAGTGGGTCCAGGCGTCGGCGTAGTTCTGGAGGCTGGGATGGACGGTCACGGGACCCCTCGGCGGTTCTTCGGTGCGCGGGCTGAAAACACGACTGGATGGGAGGCTCGGACGCTAAGTTACGCTGCCCGAAGGCACCCCGGCAGTGCTTTCGTGTGACGATCGTAGGCCGGTGTTGACGGCTCGAATGCCAGGACGGTGGTAGTGTGCGCGCCTCGCTGATCCAGATCGCGGTAGACCCGGACGAACCGGTCGAAGCCCGTCGCGCCCGAGCGGCGCAGCTCGTACGGGAGGAATCCGGCCACGCGGACCTCGTCGTCCTCCCGGAGCTGTGGACCGTCGGCGCCTTCGCGTCCGACCTCTTCGCCTCCGAGTCCGAACCCCTGAACGGCCCCACCCACCGCGCCATGGCCGCGGCCGCCCGCGACGCCGGGGTCTGGCTGCACGCCGGCTCCTTCGTCGAGGCGGAGGGCGGCGCCCTGTACAACACCTCGCTCGTCCTCTCCCCCGACGGCGAACTCGTCGCCTCCTACCGGAAGATCCACCGCTTCGGCTTCGACAAGGGCGAGGCCGTTCTCATGGCCGCCGGCGAGGACCTCGTCACCGTCGACCTGCCGCACCTCACCGTCGGCGTCGGCACCTGCTACGACCTGCGCTTCCCCGAGCTCTTCCGCGGCCTCGTCGACGCGGGCGCCCAGGCCTTCGTCGTCCCGGCCGGCTGGCCCGCGCGCCGCCGCGCCCACTGGACCCTCCTCGCGCGGGCCCGGGCCGTCGAGAACCAGGCGTACGTCCTCGCCTGCGGCACCGCCGGGACCCACGCGGGCGTGGAGCAGGCCGGGCACTCGATCGTCGTCGACCCCTGGGGCGAGACCCTCGCAGAGGCCGGCCCGGACGAGGAGATCCTGCGGGTCGTCCTCGACCCGGAGAAGGTCCGCACGACCCGGGAGGAGTTCCCGGCGCTCAAGGACCGGGTGCTGGGGATCGCGGCGCCGAGGCGGGCCTGATGCCCCACGAGGGCGAGGACCACCTGAAGTCCCGCCAGGGCGAGGACGACCTGAAGTCCCGCCAGGGCGAGGCGGCCGCCGACACCGCGGCCGCTGACGTCAAGGCCGTCGACGCCGCGGCCACCGCCCTCGCCGCCTTCGCCGAGCTCTTCGGGCCGCCGCCGGAGGGGCCCGCGACGCCCGTCGACTGGGACGCGGTCGAGGAGTGGCTCGGCCTGCGCCTGCCCGCCGACTACAAGGCCGTGGCAGGCGCCTACGGCCCGCTCGACATCGGCGAACGGCTCTGGCTGCACACCCCGTTCACGAGCGACGCACGCCTCTTCGACTACGGCCGCTTCGTCGAGGACGGCCGCCGGGACGCCCCCGGCGTCCTCCCCTTCGGCGCCACCCGCATGGCCGACACCCTCAACTGGGACACCACCGCCTCCGACGACCCGGACCAGTGGCCCGTCGTCGTCCACGTGCAGGACCTCGCGAACGCCGGCAAGGACCCCTGGCTCCGCCCCGGCACCACCCTCCTGCCGACCCTGGCCGGTTTCGTCGGCGACGGCCTGCGCCCGCACATCGCCCGCAGCGGCCGTGCGGGCGGCGAACTGTCCCCCTGGACCCCGCCGGCCCGGCGCCCCGAACCGACCCCCGAGCAGCGCGCCGCACTCGCCGCCGGGACCGGCCTCGCCACCCTCGCCGCCCTGATCCCGCCGCCCGCCGCACCCCACCTCGGCGAGCGGAGCTGGGAGTGGCTGTACGAGCGCCTCGGCACCCGCCTCCCCACCGAGTACGTCCGCCTGATGGCGACGTACGGCGGCGGCGAGTGGTGCCAGTGGCTCCGCTTCAGCACCCCGCTGGGCACCGGGAGGTACGACCTGGCGGGCACGGAGGAGTGGTACGGCGACGCCTACCGGGGCCTGCGCGCCGACTACCCCGAGTACCACCCGCTGGCCGTCTGGCCCGAACCGGGCGGCTTCCTGCCCTTCGCCGACTCCATCGACGGCGACCAGCTGTGCTGGCTCACCGAGGGCGACACCCCCGACGACTGGCCCCTGATCGTCATCCCGCGCCACGCCGACCAGGGCCCGCCGCTCACCGGCACCCTCACCGAGACCCTCCTCGCCTGGCTGCGCGGCGAACTCCGCACGGAAGGCCTCCCCCGCCTCGTACGCCCCCACGAGGACCCCCTGGACGTCATCGACTTCACGCCCTACGGCCCGAAGGACGACGGCCCGGGAACCGACCAGTTCAGGCCGTCCTGAGCTCCGCCGCGTCCGGCAGCAGCGCGGACAGCTCCCCCGCCCCGTTGGCGAGACCGGCGTCCCGGAGCCGCGCCGCCGCCGGCTCCATGGCCGCCGGGACCGGCTGTCCGGTCGCCGGCTGGGCGAGGACGAAGACGTCGTCGTCGCTCAGCCGGAAGCGGGATCGGGTCACGTCGAAGGACGGCATCTCACGCTCATTCATCAGGTGGTCAGTACCGGGACTCGGTCCAGAAGTGGGTCACGCGAGAGAGGCCCGCCTTCACCGCGCCGAGCTGCGTCAGGGTGGAGCGGTCGACGCCGGCGAAGACCAGGGTGAGGGACAGGTCCCCGCCCCCGGCGCGCCCGTCGACCCGCACGGAGAGCCGACGGCCCTTGCCGCGCCCGGTCTCGCGGACGGTGACCGTGACGCCGGGGTCCTCGTCGTCGGCGGCGCGGGTCAGGACGTAGCCGTGCTTGTCGAGGGCGGTGAGCCGGTAGTGGTCGCCCGCGTACCGCAGGGCCAGGGCGCGCTGCTCCAGGGTGGCGCCGAAACGGTTCCGCTCCACGTACACGACGCGGTCGCCGACCCGGAGGGTGGACCGGTTCAGGCCGGGCAGCTTCATCCCCTCGACGTGCGTCCCGCGCGCCTCGAAGGAGGCTGTCGGCAGCCGTCCGCCGCGTACCTCCGAGACGAGCGACTCCGGAGAGGTACGGGGGAGGGGGCAGGTCAGTGTGATCTCGCCGAACTCCGGCGAGACCCCCTTCCAGCCGGCCCGGTAGTCGTGCCGGTTCCCCTCCTTCCACGCCTGGAGCTCGAAGGGGGTCACCTGGATGTGCATCTCTCTCAAACTCCCGCTCGGTCGACTTCTGGTCGAAGGCTCAGTCGAAGGGGCTCAGCCGAAGGGCTCAGTCGAAGGGATTCAGCGCGCTGCCGAGCTTCTTCGCGCCGTCCTTGAGGCCGTTCCCGATGTCGGACGCCGTGTCGCCGGCCCAGTCCCCGGCGGCCTCCAGCCCCTTCCCGATCGCCTCATGGTTGTCCCAGATCATCGCGCCCGTGTACGCGACGCCGGTGCCGACGGCGAGTCCGAGCGTGACCGGGTTCGGGGCCACGGTCAGCGCCGTCAGCGAGGCGTTGAAGCCCGTCCCGGTGAGGTCCGTGGCGAACTTCGCCGGATCCGCCTTGATCATGTCCGTGTCGTACGTGGCGAGGTTGGCCACGCCGTACGCGGTGGCCGCCACACCGCCGACGACACCCGCCCCGCGCAGCCAGCCCGCCGCCTTGGCGGCGTTGGCGAGGCCGTCGTTCTGCGCGACTTCAGCAGGTTGGCCTCGGCGGCGGTCGGGCCGGGCCTCCGCCGCCTCCGCCGTCGAGCTGGTTCAACCGCATGCCGACGGCGCCCTGTTCAGGCGCGGAGGTCCGTATACCGGCCCATTCCTCGTCAAAGCCCATAGCCCAACGCCCCCATGAAACGAATGCTCGTGCCTTTGCAGGTGCATCGCATGGTTGCGTGGTGACGCGCGGGACGCAAGGTCCGGGAGCGGCCGCTGACGAGGATGATTCGACCCCCCACTCCTACTCCTACTCCTCCCGCTCCGTCATCCGGATGACGCACACGGCGACCGCGATCTGCAGCGCCGCGTCCGCGTCCTCGCGGACCACGTTCACCGCGTACGTCTCACGGACGTGGAACCACTGCCGGGAGATGTGGGCCAGGAGCTCACCCTCGTACTCGACGATGAACTCCCGGTCCAGGATCCGGCCGCTGACGTCCAGTCCGGTGCCGTCGACGAGCGTCACCCGGTAGTGGTTGCGCAGCAGCGAGAGCCGCTTGCGGCGCACCGTCGCGAGCGGCCGCTCGTCCCGCTCGATCGTCATCGCGTCCCGGAGGCTGAACATCTTCTGCCGCAGGGTCACGAGGACCTGCCCGTCGGGGTCCTTCAGCTCCAGGGTGTCGCGCAGCCGCAGGGCCTTGCCGTCGACGAGGAAGGCGTGGCGGCCCTGCTCGTCCTCGATCCAGTAGTCGTCGCCGATCGCGAACATCTTGTCCCGTACGAGATATTTCACGCCGTATGCCTTCCCCGTCCGTCCGTCCTCTCACCCGAAGTACCGGGTGAACGCGTCCGGCGACGCGCCGAACACCCCCCCGAACGGCGCGTCCAGCTGATGGATCACCAGCACGGTGAACGCGATGAACCCGGAAAGCCCCATCACCATCACCACATGGGTCGTACTCCTCTTGATCCCGAAGAGGAACATGAACGCCAGCGTCAGCGCACCGCCGATCAGCAGGCCCGCCCACAGCACGGGGGAGAGCCGCTCCTGCGCCGCCGCCTCCCGGCCCCGCCGCGCGTCGTCGACGTAGCCGATCTGCGCCAGGATCTCCTGGGCCGCGATCTGCTCCGGCACCCGGTCGGCATCGGTCGCCGCGCCGGCCCGCCGCAGCCGGTCGAGCAGCGCCCAGCCGGACGGGCCGAGCGGCTCGCGTTCGGCCATCAGCGGCCACTCGACGTCGACGACATGGTGGGCGTACGTCTCGGCCGCGTCGCGCAGCGGCTGCCGGTGCGCGGCGGGGAGGGCGTCCGCGAGCAGGTACGTCTGGTGCAGGGCGCTCGCCTCGACCTGCACGTTGTCGTCGGCGGAGGAGCGGGTGTCCCAGACGGAGACCAGGCAGAGGCCGAGCACGATGGCGTAGAGGACCGACACCATCATGGCGATGTACTCGGCGACGTCCTCGCGCGACTCCTCGTCCTCGCCGACCGGGAACAGCCTGGTCTTGGCGAAGACGGCGACGGCGGCGACGACCGAGACGCAGCTGACGACGAGGAGCGTTTCGGACAGGCCCACGGTCAGTTCCCCCGGTTGCCGAGCAGGGCGGCCGCGAGGGCCGCCGGGATCAGAAGCAGCAGCAGCATCGCGACGACCCCGAACTCATGAGCCTCCCGGGCCCGCCGCCGCAACCGCCCGAAGAGCCCTTCGTTGTCGGGCACGGCCTGGAAGCGCGGCGTCTGGGGCCGGGGCGGGGTGGGAGGCCCGGGAACGGTCTCACGACCGACGGGAGGGGCGGTCCTCGGGGTGGAGCGGGGTGGGGAGGGGGGTGAGGAGGAGGGGGCGGCCGGGGGAGCGAGACCTGAGGGGGCGGAAGCTCCCGGGGCGGTCCCGGGGGACGCCCCGGCGGACGTCCCGCCGGTCCCGGCGGCGGCCCCGGTCCCAGCAGCAGCCCCAGCGACCCCGGAAGCCCCGGGGGCTCCTACCGCCCCAGCACCCCCGGCAGCCCCCACTGCCCCAGCAGCCCCCACCGCCCCACGGACCCCAGCCACACCACCGGCCCCCACGGAAGCCCCAGCCCCAGCCCCCACCGAAGCCCCAACCGCTCCACTCCCCCCACTCCCCGCACTCCCACCCCTCCCCCCACCGGCCCCCGCCACCCGGGGCGCAGCAACAGTGAAGACGGCGGAGGAACGCGCGGTGAGCGTGGGCGCGGGAACGCGGTCGCCCCCGGCGTCATAGGTCGGGACCCGGTCGCTGCCGGTGGCGAGCCCGGTGCTGCGGTGGGCGCCCGGCGGGAGCCGGACGGTGGCCGTGCAGCGGGCGGAGGCGCCGGGGACGAGCAGGGCGATGCCGGCCCGGCCACAGTCCACGGCCCCGAGCCGGAGGGCGGTGTCGGCGACGCGTACGGCGTGCAGGGCCAGGTTGCCCGGATTGCTCACGACGTACGTGATGACGGCGCGCCCGCCCGCGACGGAGACGCGCTCGGTGAGCGTCAGGCCCCCGGCGACACCGGAGTACCCGGAGCGGGCGGTGGCACCGATGGTCCGCCCGAGGGAGGGGATGTCTCCCTGGGTCCGCGCGGCGGCGAGGTGCGCCCCGGGCAGCGCGCGGAAACGGGCCACGCACTCGACCTCGCCGAGCGCGGCGAGCGGCTGCCGAGGGCACCGCACGGCCCCGGCGGGCACACCGGGGTCGACGACCCGTACCCCGTACAGGTGGGCCTCACCCCGGTTGACCAGCCGGTACCGCTTCACGACCTGAGCCCCGACCCGTACCGCCGGCGGCCGCACCGCACTGTTGGCGCGCCCGTTCACGGTCACGGTCATCCGCAGCGCCCCGTCTCCGGCTCCCCCGGCCTGGGCGACGGCTCCGGGCAGCAGGAGCAGCACCGCCATCAACAGGCCACCGCTCACCCGGAGGAGGTAATAGTCCGATGATCTGCCCGCACGCGTCATGCGCCCCATGCCACCGCCCGCCCCCGCCCCACCCCCACCCAGGACACGCCCCGGCCCCCCACCCGGCCCCCACTTTCCACCCGTACGGCATCATCCCCATATCTCAGGAAAACTGGTTTTGTCCCCTGTTCCAGGAAGAAGTACGACAGAGGGCCGATTCCTTCACCACGCTGGGCGCATGCATCAAGAGACGATCTGCGACCTGTACCTGCGCGTGTCCCTCGACCGGGACGGCAAGACCGCGATCGAACGCCAGGAGGCCGACTGCCGTGCCTGGGCCGAGCGCAACGGACTGACCGTCCGCAAGGTCCACACGGACAGAGGCCGTTCCGGCTACAAGACCGTGGAGCGCAAGGGCTTCGAGGCCGCGCTGGCGGCCGTTACCGCAGGTGTCGTCGGCACGCTGATCGTCTGGAAACTCGACCGCCTGTCCCGCAAGGGCATCGGCCAGGTGGGCAAAGTGCTGGACGGCATCGAGAAGGCCGGCGGGCGTCTCGTATCGGTCGTGGACGGTCTCGACACGTCGAACCGTTCGGCGAGCAAGGCCGTCGCCCTGCTCGCCGAGCTCGCCAGGTCCGAGTCGACGAACCTCGGCACGCGTGTCGGTCATGCCAAGCGCTACCTGCGCGGCAAGGGCCGGTGGATCGGCGGACAGCCACCGTACGGGCTGCTCATCGACCCCAAGACCAAGAAGCTTGTCCACGACCCGCAGTACGCCGTCTACGCCCGTCTGATCGCGGATGAAGCACTCGCCGGCACGTCGCTGGTCAAGATCGCCCGACTCCTCAACGAGTACGAGATCCTGGCGCCCAGGGGTGGGCAGTGGAACGCGGCCAGCATCATGCAGCTCCTGCGGTCCCCGGCGTTCGCCGGTCTGATGCCTGAGACCGAGACGGTGGAGACGGGCGACGGCGAGCGGAAGTACACGGGGAGGGTCTTTCCTTACCGCGATCCCGAGACCCTCGACACCGTCGGGATCGGAGAAGGGATCATCACCGTCGGTGAGCGTGAGCAGATCATCCGCACGCTG
Source organism: Streptomyces sp. NPDC037410 (assembly GCF_055602235.1). Taxonomy (NCBI): domain Bacteria; kingdom Bacillati; phylum Actinomycetota; class Actinomycetes; order Kitasatosporales; family Streptomycetaceae; genus Streptomyces; species Streptomyces sp. NPDC037410. The sequence continues at coordinate 172,393 of NZ_JBVJWR010000004.1, forward strand.
GAATCCAGAACGTTCGTGCACGCAGGGAAGCGGCGGGCGGACTCTGACGGGACCGCACTTCTCACGGGGCTCATCCACTGCGCGGTTCCCGGCTGTGGTCGTCGGATGCACCGTGTCGGTGGCAGCTATCAGTGCATGGCGCGCCGTGCGGGCAATCAGTGCGTCGGGGCGTCGGCGCTGGCTGCGACCGTCGACTCCTACGTGACCAGACAGTTCCTCACAAAGATTCCGGCGCTGGATTCCGGTGATCCACTGCTCGTCACCATCGCAGACCGTCGGGCCCACCGCGCAGACCCGGAGACCTTCGCGAAGCGCGATGCGCTCACTGCCGAGATCCAGGATCAGGAAGCCCGTTTGGCAGACCTGGAGGACGCACGCTACGTCCGTGGGGAGTTCGATGGCGCCGGTGCCATCGAGCGCTACAACAGGCTTTCGGCGCACTTGAGAGGGCACGTCGAGGAGCTTCGGAGCCGTCTCCACAGGCTCCCCATGCCCGCCGTGGACGTTTCACCGATGTGTGACGCGGGCGCCCTGCGTGACGCGTGGGAGAACGCGACGAACGAAGACCGGCGCGATCGGTTGTCGCTCGCGATCGACCGGGTCGAGGTGAGCAAGGGAGCACGAGGGCAGCGCATCGTCCCGGAACAGCGCATCCGGATCCGCTGGGCGAAGGCGGTGGACACGGGCGCCGCACGGTAGGCGCTCCATACCGGCGTGACCTCGCGTTCACGGGCGGATGGCAAGCTTGAACCATGAACGATGCCGCCCCGGCGCCCACCCCCGCGCCCCGCCGCCGTGCCCGTGTCCGTGCCCCCGAGCTGATCGGCAAGGGCGGCTGGCTCAACACCGGAGGCAAGGAACTCAGCCTCGCCGATCTCCGAGGCAAGTGCGTTGTAGTTGATTTTTGGACATTTTGCTGCGTGAACTGCCTGCACGTCCTAGACGAGCTGCGGGACCTGGAGGAGAAGCACCGCGACACGCTCGTGATCGTCGGGGTGCACTCGCCGAAGTTCGTGCACGAGGCCGAGCATCAGGCCGTCGTCGATGCCGTCGAGCGGTACGAGGTGCATCACCCCGTGCTCGACGACCCGGAGCTCGCGACCTGGAAGCAGTACGCCGTGCGGGCCTGGCCGACGCTCGTCGTGATCGACCCCGAGGGGTACGTCGTCGCCCAGCACGCCGGTGAGGGGCACGCCAACGCGATCCGGACGCTCGTCGAGGAGCTGGAGGCCGAGCACGAGGCCAAGGGGACGCTGCGGCGCGGCGACGGGCCGTACGTGGCGCCCGAGCCCGTCGCCACCGACCTGCGCTTTCCCGGGAAGGCCGTCACCCTCGGAAACGGGAACTTCCTCGTCTCCGACACCACCCGGCACCAGCTCGTCGAGCTCGCCGAGGACGGGGAGAGCGTGGTGCGGCGGATCGGTGAGGGGGTCTTCCGGGAGCCACAGGGGCTCGCCCTGCTCCCCGACGGCAAGGTCGTCGTCGCCGACACCGTGAACCACGCCCTGCGCACGTACGACCCGGAGACCGGGGCCATCGAGCTCGTCGCCGGCACCGGGAAGCAGTGGTGGCAGGGGTCCCCGACCTCCGGCCCGGCGCTCGACGTCGACCTGTCCTCGCCGTGGGACGTCGCCTGGTGGCAGGGCAAGGTGTGGATCGCCATGGCCGGTGTCCACCAGATCTGGACGTACGACCCCGCCACCCAGACCGTCGAGGTCGCCGCCGGGACCACCAACGAGGGGCTCGTCGACGGGCCCGCCGCCGAGGCCTGGTTCGCGCAGCCGTCCGGGCTCGCGGCCGCCGAGGACCGGCTGTGGATCGCCGACTCCGAGACCAGCGCCCTGCGGTACATCGACACCGAAGGCATCGTCCACACCGCCGTCGGTACCGGGCTCTTCGACTTCGGGCACCGCGACGGCGCCGCCGACCAGGCGCTCTTCCAGCACCCGCTCGGCGTGACCGCCCTGCCCGACGGCTCGGTCGCCGTCTCCGACACGTACAACCACGCCCTGCGCCGCTTCGACCCCGCCACCGGCGAGGTCACCACCCTCGCCACCGATCTGCGCGAGCCCAGCGACGCGGTCCTCGTCGGCGGCGACATCGTGGTCGTCGAGTCCGCCCGGCACCGGCTGACCCGGCTGCGGCTGCCCGAGGAGGCCGTCCAGGTCGAGTCCGCCGCCTACCGGACCCAGCGCGAGGCCACCGAGGTCGCCCCCGGCCGGCTCCGGCTCGACGTCGTCTTCCAGGCCCCGACCGGGCAGAAGCTGGACGAGCGGTACGGTCCCTCGACCCGCCTCCTCGTCTCCTCCACCCCGCCGGAGCTGCTGCTCGGCGGCGGGGGGACCGGCACTGATCTCTTCCGGGAGCTGGACCTCGACCCGGAGATCACCGAGGGCGTCCTGCACGTCTCCGCGATGGCCGCGTCCTGCGACGACGACCCCGCCAACGAGTACCCGGCCTGCCACGTCCACCAGCAGGACTGGGGCGTCCCGGTGAAGGTCACGGCCGACGGCGTCGCCCGCCTGCCGCTGATCCTCGCCGGTATGGACGGGTAGAGGGATAGAGGGATAGAGGGATAGACAGTCAGGCAGTCAGCGGACTGTTCCCTGGTTCCTGGACGGGCGCCCCGCGGCCCCGTCCAGGCACCCCTCCACCCACGCCGCCGGATCGTGCACGGCCCGCTCGCCGCCCATCCCCTGACGCTCCATGCCGGCGCACTCGCCCTCGCGCAGGGGGCGCCACTTCACGATCCGGACGGCCTGGAGGTATCCGCCCTCGTAGGCGATGTCCGTGCCCCACGGGGGCTCTCCGTCGTACCGCGCGATCACCGCTCCACCCGCCGCCGTGGCGAGCACGACGGCGGTGGTGACGGCGACGGCGAACCTGCCCCGCGAGGGGCCCTCATGACGATGCATGAGGACGACCCTGCCCGGCGGGGCCTTTCGCGGATGTTTCGGTGAAGCGGAGGCTCAGCCCTCCAGGAACGCCACCAGTGCGTTCGCGAGGAGGTACGGGTCGTCCGCGCCGCAGAGTTCGCGGGCGCTGTGCATCGAGAGGATCGCGACGCCGATGTCGACCGTCGAGATGCCGTGCCGGGCGGCCGTGATCGGGCCGATCGTGGTGCCGCAGGGCATGTCGTTGCTGGAGACGAAGGACTGCCAGGGCACCCCCGCCTTCTCGCAGGCGGCGGCGAAGACCGCGCGGCCGCTGCCGTCGGTGGCGTACCGCTGGTTGACGTTCACCTTGAGGATGGGGCCGCCGTTGACGCGCGGGTGGTGCGTCGGGTCGTGGCGGTCGGCGTAGTTGGGGTGGACGGCGTGGCCGGTGTCGGAGGAGAGGCAGACGGTGCCGGCGAAGGCGCGGGCCCGGTCCTCGTAGGAGCCTCCGCGGGCGTAGACCGAGCGCTCCAGGACGTTGCCGAGGAGGGGTCCCTGGGCGCCGGTGTCGGCCTCGGAGCCGTTCTCCTCGTGGTCGAAGGCGGCGAGGACCGGGATGTACGGGAGGTCGTCGCGGCCCGCGAGGGAGGCGAGCGCGGCGGTGGCGGCGTGCACGGAGAGCAGGTTGTCCATGCGGGGGCCGGCCAGGAGTTCCCGGTCGCGGCCGAGGTACGCGGGCGCGTCGACGGCGTGCACCATGAGGTCCCAGCCGGTGACGTCCTCGGCGTCGACGCCGGCCTCGGCGGCGACGAACTCGATCAGGTCGCCCTCGTGGACCTGGCCGATGCCCCAGATGGGCTGCATGTGGCGCTGGCGGTCGAGCTTGAGGCCGTCGTTGACCTGGCGGTCGAGGTGGATCGCGAGCTGCGGGACGCGCAGCAGCGGCCGGTCGACGTTGACGAGGTGGTGGCTGCCGTCGCGGAGGGTGAGGCGGCCGGCGAGGCCGAGGTCGCGGTCGAGCCAGGTGTTGAGCAGGGTCCCGCCGTAGATCTCGACGGCGACCTGGCGCCAGCCCTGCGCGCCCATGTCGGGCTGCGGCTTGACGCGCAGGTTGGGGGAGTCGGTGTGGGCGCCGACGATCCGGTACGGGGTGTGGGCGGCGGCGCCCTCCGGCACGTACCAGGCGATGATCGCGCCGCCGCGGATCACGTACTTCCCGCCGCTCGTCCCGTCCCAGGCCGCGGTCTCCTCGACGCGGCGGAAGCCGGCCTTCTCCAGGCGTGAGGCCGCGCTCGCCACCGCGTGGTACGGCGAGGGGGAGGCCGTCAGGAAGGCCATCAGGTCGTCGGTGTGGCCGCGGTCGAAGGGGCCGGCGGTGGGACGGGAAGCTGCGCTGCTCATGGGGTCACCTTACGCAGAGACCGGATTTCGAAGACGAGACCCGGGAAAGAGGGGGGGACAGCGCCCGTCTCCGTCCGGGCAGTTCGTACGGCCTCCGTCCAGGAGCCGTGGCAGTGCGTACGGCCCGCCCCCCGGTCGGGCCGTACGCGCCGCCGCCCCGTCGTGGCAGAGCAGGAACGGCCCGCCCCCCTCCCCGGGGACGGGCCGTTCTCTCAGGACGTGGCGCGTCTTAGAACGCGGCCTCGTCCAGGTCCATGAGCGAGCCGTCGATGGCCTCGGCCAGGGCGCGCTCGGCGGAGACGCCGGGCAGGATGTTGGCGGCGAAGAACTTCGCGGCCGCGATCTTGCCCTGGTAGAACGCGACGTCCTTGCCCGTGGCGCCCTCGGCCAGCTTCTCGGCGGCGACGGCCGCGCCCTTGAGGAGCAGGTAGCCGACGACGACGTCGCCGGAGGCGAGCAGCAGGCGGGTGGTGTTGAGGCCGACCTTGTAGATGTTCTTGACGTCCTCGCCGGTGGCGGTGAGGTCGGTGATCATCTTGCCGACGATGCCCTCCAGGTCGACGGCCGCCTTGGCGAGCGCGTCGCGGGCGCCGGCCAGCTCCTCGCCGCCGGTGCCGACCGCGAGGAACTTCTTGATCTCCTCGGACAGCGCGTTCAGGGCGGCGCCCTGGTCGCGGACGATCTTGCGGAAGAAGAAGTCCTGGCCCTGGATGGCCGTGGTGCCCTCGTAGAGGGTGTCGATCTTGGCGTCGCGGATGTACTGCTCGATCGGGTACTCCTGCAGGAAGCCGGAGCCGCCGAAGGTCTGGAGCGACTGCGCGAGCTGCTCGTAGCCCTTCTCGGAGCCGTAGCCCTTCACGATCGGGAGCAGCAGGTCGTTCAGGCCGTGCAGGGCCTTCGCGTCCTCGCCGGCCGCTTCCTTGACCGCGATCGAGTCCTGCACGGAGGCCGTGTAGAGGACGAGGGAGCGCATGCCCTCGGCGTACGCCTTCTGCGTCATCAGCGAGCGGCGGACGTCGGGGTGGTGCGTGATGGTGACCTTGGGCGCGGCCTTGTCCATGAAGTTGGCCAGGTCGGTGCCCTGGACGCGCTCCTTGGCGTACTCCAGGGCGTTGAGGTAGCCCGTGGAGAGGGTGGAGATCGCCTTCGTGCCGACCATCATGCGGGCGAACTCGATGATGAGGAACATCTGGCGGATGCCGTCGTGCTTGTCGCCGATCAGCCAGCCCTTGGCGGGGTGCTGGTCGCCGAAGGTCATCTCGCACGTGTTGGAGGCCTTGAGGCCCATCTTGTGCTCGACGTTCGTGGCGTAGGCGCCGTTGCGCGCGCCCAGCTCGCCGGTCTCCCAGTCGAACTCGTACTTCGGGACGAGGAAGAGGCTCAGGCCCTTGGTGCCGGGTCCCGCACCCTCGGGGCGGGCGAGGACGTAGTGGAGGATGTTCTCCTCCATGTCGTGCTCACCGGAGGTGATGAAGCGCTTGACGCCCTCGATGTGCCAGGAGCCGTCCTCCTGCTGGATGGCCTTGGTGCGGCCGGCGCCGACGTCCGAGCCCGCGTCGGGCTCGGTGAGGACCATGGTGGAGCCCCAGCGCTTCTCGACGGCGATCTGGGCGACCTTCTTCTGCGCCTCGTTGCCCTCGTTGTAGAGGATGCCGGCGAAGGCCGGGCCGGAGGAGTACATCCAGATGGCCGGGTTCGAGCCGAGGAGCAGCTCCGCGTAGGCCCAGATCAGGGAGCGGGGGGAGACGGTGCCGCCGATCTCCTCCGGGATGCCCAGGCGCCAGTACTCGGACTCCATGAAGGCGTTGTACGACTTCTTGAAGGTGGCCGGGACCGGGGCGGTGTTGGTCTCCGGGTCGAAGACCGGCGGGTTGCGGTCGGCGTCGGCGAAGGACTCCGCGAGCTCGTTCTCGGCGAGGCGGCGGATCTCGTCGAGGATGCTCTTGGCGGTCTCGACGTCCATCTCCTCGAACGGCCCGGTGCCGTACACCTTGTCGCGGCCGAGCACCTCGAAGAGGTTGAACTCGATGTCGCGGAGATTCGACTTGTAGTGCCCCATGGCGACGGCTCCGTAAAGGCTCGGGGAGGCGGATGTCCTCGTAGACGTACTACCGGTGAGTAGCTCACGCTCACTACGATGATGCTACCCACCGGTAATAACGGCAACCCCAATCCGGGACAGAAGTCTGTGACGCGCCCCTCAGTCGCCCTCGGTGGCTCCTTCGTAAACCCTCAGTCACCCACCTCGTACGCGGGGTCCACGTAGCACGGCGAGGTCACCGAGACCGAGAGGCTGTCGCGGGAGGCCTTCTCCCACTTCGAGGCGTCCTTGTACGTCGAGGGGAGCAGCAGCTCGATCGTCGCCGTGTGGTGCTCCTTCTCGTGCTCGACGTCCAGCTGGAGCTGTTCGGCCTCGGACTTCGCCGGCTCGAAGCGCTGGACCTTCCAGCCCTTGGCCGGCAGGTCCCGGTGCAGGCGCTCCATGGCCTGCTTCAGGGCGTCGGCGGTCGGCGCGTACATCGACCAGAAGTGGCGGACCCGGAAGCCGTGGTCCACGCCGTCGCAGGGCGCGGCGTCGGGGGCGCCGTTGTTCGCCTCGCGCAGTCCGGCCGCGTCGAAGATCGCGCTGGACTGGACGCGGACCAGGTCCTTGGCCTCGGCGACCGTCTTGTGCTGCGGCTCGTAGGGCAGGCCGCCGCGGCCGTCGTTGCTCATGGTGCTGCATCCCGTCAGGAGGAGGAGAACGGCGGCCGCGGCGGCGAGCGTGCCGCCGCGCGCCGGGGAGGGACTGGTGGGGAGGGTCACTGGGTGGTCACTTCCTTGTACCGGCCGGTGACGACACGGGCCTGGTTGTTCAGGCTCTCGGTGCCGTTGTCCCAGTAGCCGCTGTGGCCGCGGGAGCCGTCCGTCGCCACGATGTGCGCGCCGAAGTCGGGGTTGGTGGGGGTCAGGGGCTTCACGACGCTCATGCCGTCGCCGTCGAGCCACGAGGGCAGGATGTCGATGTCGACCTTCTTCGGCGCGTGGCCCCAGCCGCCGAGGTCCGGCACCGGGTCGCTGGTGACGAAGGGGATGTTGAAGCCGCCGTACTTGTCGTCGGTGAGTTCGCCGAGCGGGCCGGGCAGGTGCAGGCCCTTGAGGTACGGGTCGCTGTCCGCCTCCGCCGCGTAGACGTGGCCCTTGGGCACGTCCAGGTCGGTGGCGCTGCCCACCTGCATGCCGGGGCTGCCCGCCACGAAGATGTCGTCGGCGTGCAGCGTCCCCTGGCGGGCGGCGGAGCCGACGACCGTGGAGCCGTAGCTGTGGCCGGTGACCGTCAGGTGCGTCGCGTCGCCCTGGTGGGTGGCGCGCAGGCCGTCCACGAAGTTGTTCAGCTTGGGGGCGCCGTCGTCCGCGTAGTGGCTGAAGGGGGCGTCCTTGACGATGTTCTGCGGGGCGTCGTAGCCGAGCCAGGTGATCGTGGACACGCTCTGCCCGCCGGCCAGGTTGTCGCTGGCCCGCCAGAGGGTCTCCATGCGCTTGATGTCGCCGCCGATGCCCTCCAGGTTGGACGTGGTGCCGGGGACGTACATCGCGGTGTGCGTGGCGGTGTCCGGATTCCCGTTGGCGACGATCGCGTGCCCGTTGCCCTGGGTGTCGAAGCCGAGGAGGTACGCCTCGGGCAGCGGTTTCTCGCCGGGCTTCTCGGACTTCCCGCTGCGGTCGAAGCGGTCCTGGATGGCGTTCATGCCCTTCAGGTCCGCCTCCAGCTCCTTCTTCCGGTCGCCGTACTTGTCGTTCCACTCGCGCCACTCGGGGTTCTTGATGACCGCCGGGTACTGGCCGCTGGGGTTCTGGATGTACTCCAGCGGCTGCTTCGGGATGGCGTTGAGGTCGAGCTGGGTCTGGGCGCGGGTCTCCGCGAGGACCATCCGGTTGGCGTCGTCGCGGACGGCGGAGGGTATGCCGTCCAGGGCGCCGACGGAGGCCGGGTAGAGCGTCGCGTACTCGTCGCGCTGCTCCTGGGTGAGGCCGTTCCACCAGTCGGCGTTCTCCTTGGGGGACTTGCCGTGGGGGATCTTGTCGTCGTCGGCGTACTTGCCCGCGGCGTCCTGCATCGCCTTGGTGTCCTTGGCGGCGTCCGCGAGGGTCTCGTCGCTGACGGTGAGGCCGGGCTCGGCCTTGAGCTTGCGCAGGACGCCGGCGTAGCGGCCGTCGATCTCGGTGGCCTCCCGGACGGCGTCGCCTATGCGCTGGGCGATGTCCTCGGCCTTGCCCTTGTTGGCGTCGGCGCTGCCGATGCCCTCGGCCTTGCCGGGGAGGTAGGGGAAGGGGGCGCCGTCGTGCGCGGTGTTGTCGCCGGGGAGGAGGACGGACGACTGGGTCGGGTAGGTCACCGTCCCGTCGGCGTTCACGGTGAACTTCAGGTTCTCCGCGTCCTCGAGCGCCTGCTTCAGCTTCTTCTGCGGGGCGGCGAGTTCGGCCGCGAGCCCGTTGAGCGCCGTACGGATCAGGCCGCACTCGGTGTGCAGGTACTGGTAGTTGCGGGAGAGCTGCTGGACGTCGCCGCCCGCCTTGGTCGCCGCCTCGCCCTTCTGGGTGTCGTGGATCTTGGCGAACATGCCGTTGTCCACGCGGTCCTTGTCCGCGTTGGCGCGGGAGCTGACCTTGCCCCAGCCGTCGGCGGCGTCGGTGTACTCGTTCAGCTTCACGTCGCGCAGTTGCTGCCAGGTGGGCATGCGGGATCAGCCCTCCTTCTTCTGGCCGGGCTGGTCGGAGGAGCCGGACTGTCGGGCGCCCTCGGCGGCCACCTTCTGCCGGGTGTCCTCCTCGCGCTCGCCGAAGTCGCGTCCGGCGGCCTTGAGGGCGCCTTCGAGCCGGCCGCACTCGTCGCGGACGGCGGAGACGCGGGTCTTCCAGGTGGCGAGGATCTCGGTGAGCGCCGCGGAGGAGTCGAAGCCGGCGGTGGCGCCGCTGACGCCCTCGTTGGCCGTGTCCAGGTCGGTGACCGAGGTCGAGGTGGAGGTCCGCAGCTCGCCCGCGGTGTTCCCGGCGCTGTGCCAGGGGCCGACGTCGGCCTTGAGGTCGCCGCCGCCTCCCCCGTCGGGGGCGGGCAGCCCCGCGAGGCTCATCGCCGCGGGTTGTTCTCCGATGATTTCCTGCCATTTGGCGTTGAGCGCCATCTGTCACCCCCGTGGTGGCCGGATTGCTTCCGCGAACCTAGCAAGAGTGGGGGTGCGGTGCGAAGAGACGTGCGAGAGGCACCCATGCGCCTGCCCCCGCGGCCCGCCGGTCGATAGTCTGGGCCGCATGTACGGCTACGACCAGAATCCGGGTGCCCAGCAGCAGTACGCGCCCCCGCCCCAGCAGGGGCAGTACGCGCCGCCGCAGGCCGGGATGCAGGGCGGGATGCAGGCCGGTATGCAAGGGGGAATGCAGGGCGGGATGCAGGGTGGTTACGCCCAGCAGCAGCCCCCGCTGTACCCGGAGCCCTCGCCGCCCTCCCTCGCGGACGCCGTGCGCGCCTTCACGACCGGCACCCTGGCCCCCGAGGACTTCCAGCAGATCTTCGCGACCTCGAAGGTCTACTGCCCGCGCGGCGACAACCCGGGCTTCCTGGCCCTGCACAACACCCAGCAGCCGGTGATCCCGATGTTCACCTCGCTCAAGGAGCTGCGGCGGTACGCGGGCAAGGAGTCGAAGTACTTCGTGATCACCGGCGCCGAGGTGATCGACCTGCTGCCGACGGGCTACGGCTTCGTGCTCGACATGGAGGGCGACCACCGCATGGTCTTCGACGCGAAGGCCGTGGAGCAGATGGTCGACTACGCGATGCGGCGGATGTACGGCTGACGGACGCTGGACGTACGTGGAGACGCCCGGGAGGAATTCCTCCCGGGCGTTTCGCGTTCCTGGTGGCAGAAAGTTCAGCGTTCAACTAAAGTGGACGTTACAAGGTCGCACCTAGGAGGTCCGGTCATGCCCGCTGTGACTGTCGAGAACCCGCTCACCCTGCCGCGCGTCGCCGCCCCCGCCGACGCCGTCTCCCGCCCCGTGCTCGCCGTCACCACGGCCCCCTCGGGCTTCGAGGGCGAGGGATTCCCGGTGCGCCGCGCGTTCGCCGGGATCAACTACCAGTACCTCGACCCGTTCATCATGATGGACCAGATGGGTGAGGTGGAGTACGCGCCCGGAGAGCCCAAGGGCACGCCCTGGCACCCCCACCGCGGCTTCGAGACCGTCACCTACATCATCGACGGGACCTTCGACCACCAGGACTCCAACGGCGGCGGCGGCACCATCACCAACGGCGACACCCAGTGGATGACCGCCGGCTCCGGCCTCCTCCACATCGAGGCCCCGCCGGAGTCCCTCGTCGTCAGCGGCGGCCTCTTCCACGGCCTCCAGCTGTGGGTGAACCTGCCCGCGAGCGACAAGATGATGGCCCCCCGCTACCAGGACATCCGCGGCCGCCAGGTCCAGCTCCTCACCTCCCCCGACGGCGGCGCGCTGCTCCGCGTCATCGCCGGCGAGCTCGACGGCCACGAGGGCCCCGGCATCACCCACACCCCGATCACGATGATCCACGCCACCCTGCGCCCCGGCGCCGAGATCGACCTGCCCTGGCGCGAGGACTTCAACGGCCTCGCGTACGTGCTCGCCGGCCGCGGCACCGTCGGCACCGACCGGCGGCCCATCCACACCGGGCAGACCGCCGTCTTCGGCAAGGGCGGCGCGCTCACCGTCCGCGCCGACGAGAAGCAGGACGGCAACACCCCCGACCTGGAGGTCGTGCTCCTCGGCGGGCAGCCGATCCGCGAGCCCATGGCCCACTACGGCCCGTTCGTCATGAACACCCAGGCCGAACTCCGCCAGGCCTTCGAGGACTTCCAGGCGGGCCGCCTCGGCACGATCCCGGCGGTCCACGGGATGGGCGAGTAGCCCGCGACCGGCCGTGACGGGGCGGGGCGAGTAGTGCCCGGCCGGTCACGGCGGGCCAGGGCGAGTGGTTCTCGGCTGGTCGTGTCGGGCAGGGGCGAGTGGTCCTCGCCCGGTCGTGTCCGGCCGGAGCGAGTGGTCCGCGACACCGGTCATGGCGGGCCGGGGCGAGTAGTGCCCGACCGGCCGTGACGGGCCGGGGCGAGTGGTCCGTACCGGCGAATGACGGGCCGTCACCCGGACGGCCCGTCAGGGCGCGACGACACGCCGACGGGCATGATCCGGTGGACGGGTGCAGACGCAGACACCGCTCCTCCCCGAACCCGTCCGCCGGTTCGCCGCCTGGTGCGTCGTCCTGCTGCTCGCCGCCGGGGTCGCCGCCGTCTTCATCTGGCTCTGCGTCGAATTCAAGACGGCCGTCACCCCCGTCCTCCTCGCCATCCTCGGCACCGCCCTCCTCGGGCCGCTCTACCGGCGCCTGCTGCGGATGAAGGTCCGCAAGGGCCTCGCCGCCGCGCTCACCGTCGTCGCCGTCCTCGTCGTCGTCGGCGGCGCCACGTACATCGTCGTCGTCGCCCTCATCGACACCGGCGACCAGATCCTCGCCTCGCTCCGGCAGGCCGCCTCCGACATCGCCGACCACCTCGGCGCGGCCGGCACCTCCCTCGACGACCTCGCCAAGAACGCCGAGAGACTCCTCAGGGAGTTCGGCGGCACCGCCGCGTCCGGCGTCATCAGCGGGCTCAGCGTCGTCGGACAGATGCTCGCCACCGCCGTCCTCGCGCTCCTCCTGATCTTCTTCTTCCTCAAGGACTCCGACCGGGCCGCCGGCGCCCTGCGCTCCCTCGCCCCCCGCGCCACCGGCGACCTCGTCGAGGCCATGGCGCGCCGCGCCTTCGAGGCCGTCGAGGGCTTCATGCGCGGCACCACCGTCGTCGCCCTCGTCGACGCCGTCCTCATCGGCATCGGCCTGGTCGTCCTGGACGTGCCCGGCGCGGTGGGCCTCGCCGCGCTCGTCTTCGTCACCGCCTACATCCCGTACCTCGGCGCCTTCCTCTCCGGCGCGATCGCCGTCCTCGTCGCCCTCGCCGACCGCGGCTTCGTCATCGCGCTGTGGGTGCTCGGCGTCGTCCTCGCCGTCCAGGTCATCGAGGGGAACGTCCTCCAGCCCCTCGTCCAGAGCAGGACGGTCCAGATGCACCCGGCCGTCGTCATGCTCGCGATCACCGCCGGCGCGTCCGTCGCGGGCATCCTCGGCATGCTCCTCGCCGTCCCGCTGACGGCCGCGGCGACGGGAATCCTGGGGGAGCTGAGGACGCGGTACGGGGCGTAGGGCCTGTCCGGCGTCGAGTCAGGCCGGGGCCCGCTCAGGCCGATGCCCGCTCAGGCCGGCGCCCGTTCAGGCCGGCGTCCGCTCAGGCCGGCGTCAGGCCACCGCGCTCGAACGAGGCCAGGAGCTGCTCAAGGGCCGCCTGGTCGGGACCCACGAACGGGTCCGCGTCCGGCGCGGCGGCGATCGTCTCCAGCATCCGGTCCGTCATCCGCACGGCCGGCGGCAGATGCGTGCACAGCACGATCTCCGGATTCATCGCCCGCAGCGGCTCGATCCAGGCCCGGTACTTCCCCCGGTCCACCAGCTGCACCCACGGGCTGTCGATCGTCGCCCACAGCAGCTGCGCCCGCCGCAGCTCCTCCGGCTTGAGATCGCTCGCGTGCCCGCTCTCGGCGAGCTCGGCGCTCGGCATCGGCCCGCCGAAGCAGTCCGAGCTGAAGCAGATCCGGGTCCGCTCGTCGTAGAAGCCGACGGTCGCCGGGTTGTCGAAGAGCGGCGGCCGGAAGGCGTGCAGCGTCCGGTCCCCGACGTCGAGGGACTGGCCCGGATTGAGGAAGTACACCCGGTCCATGGGCAGCGCCCGCTCGGTCGACATGATGCCGGCGCCGATGAAGGTCGTGACCACGCGCGCGCGTGGGGCGGCGTCGAGCAGGTCGAAGATCCCGCCGGTGTGGTCCCGGTCGGGGTGCGTCAGCCAGATCCAGCGCACATCGGCCGGCTCCACGACCCCGCCGAGCGCGGCGACGAAGTCACGGTCCTCGACCGAGAGCCCGGTATCGACGACCACGGGCTCGGCGGCGCTGAGGACGTAGGCGTTGACGGGAAGGTGCCCGATCCCCGGCACGTCGAGACTGTCGGCGATCACCGTGGTGTCACTGCCGACCTTGTGGATATCCATGACGCACTCCGTGGTCCCCCACGCGACCGCATGGGACCAGTCTGCGCCGCACCCCTCCACCCCGCACGAGGGGACGCACGCGGGCACGGTGCCCACCGCCGCGTAGGCACAACGGGCGGCTAGCGGCAGCAGCCCTCCCCCGACTCCGGCTCGTTCAGCTCGAACCAGATCGCCTTTCCCTCGCCCCGCGGATCCACCCCCCACGCGTCCGCCAGCATCTCCATCAGGACGAGACCGCGCCCGCTGGACGCCATCTCCCCCGGGTGCCGCTTGTGCGGCAGTTCGTCGCTGCCGTCGGAGACCTCCACCCGCAGCCGCCGCGCCTTCTCGCCGCACGCGACCTCCGCGACCAGGAGCGCGTCGCCGTCCGTGTGGACGAGGACGTTCGTGACCATCTCGGAGACCATCAGGACCGCCGCGTCGAGCTGGTCCTGGTCCGACCAGTCGTGCAGCAGCTGCCGGACCTGCTCGCGGGCCTCGGCGATCCGTTCCGGTTCGGCCTGGGCGATGGACATCAGGGTGCGGCGCGGTGCCTCCCGGACGGTGCCGGCGGGCCGGCGGGACAGCAGGAGTACCGCGATGTCGTCCTCCCGGCGGTCGGCGAGCGGCCCCGTCGTGTGGTGCGAGCCGGGCCCGTGGACGGCCTCCACGAGCGCGTCGGCGAGCCGCTCCAGGTCGTCGCCGTCATGGGACTCCAGGAGCTCCCGTACGCGCTCCCAGCCGCTGTCCAGGTCGTGCCCGCCGGTCTCCAGGAGGCCGTCGGTGCAGATCATGAGGGTCTCGCCGGGCTCCAGGGTGAGCCGGGTGGTGGGGTAGTCGGTGTCGGGGTCGATGCCGAGCGGCAGCCCCCCGGCGGTGGGCCGGAGCAGAACCGTTCCGTCGTTCATCCGTACCGCCGGATCCGGATGCCCCGCGCGCGCGATGTCGACGACCCCCGTCTCCAGGTCGACCTCCAGGTAGAGGCAGGTCGCGAAACGCGGACCGCCGCCGTTCCCGTCCCCGTCGTCGCCGTCCGTGATCCCGTACAGGAAGCGGGACGCGCGCGCGAGGACCGCGTCGGGGCGGTGGCCCTCGGAGGCGTACGCGCGCAGGGCGATCCGCAGCTGCCCCATGAGCCCGGCCGCCCGCACGTCGTGCCCCTGCACGTCCCCGATGACGAGCGCGATCCGGCCGGTGCCGGGCCCGCCGGTGCGGGAGGAGCCGCCGGGCAGCCGGATCATGTCGTACCAGTCGCCGCCGACCTGGAGCCCGCCGCCGGTCGGCACGTACCGCGCGGCGACCTGGATGCCGGGGATGCCGGGCCCGAGGACCGGCATCATCGTCCGCTGGAGCCCGAGCGACAGCTCCCGCTCGGACTCGGCCACGCCCGCGCGTGCGAGGGCCTGCGCGAGCATCCGCGCGACCGTCGTCAGCACGGACCGCTCGTCGGGCGTGAACGCCACCGGGTGCTTGAAGGCCGCCATCCAGGCGCCCATCGTCCGCCCGGCGACGACGAGCGGCACGAAGGCCCAGGACCGGCGCCCGAACCGCTGGGCGAGCGGCCAGGTCATGGGAAACCGCCGTAGGTACTCCTCCGGCGTCGGCAGGTAGATCGCCCGCCCGGTCCGTGCGACCTCCGCCGCCGGATAGTCGGTGTCCAGCGACATCGACGTGAACGGCCCCTCGTCGCCCTCGCTGTGCCCGTGGTGCCCGATCACGGTCAGCCGCTCGCCCGCCACGCCGAAGACGGCGAGCCCGTCCGGCGAGAAACCGGGCATGGACAGCGAGGCCGCCACCCGCAGCACCTCGGCCGTCGACCGCGCCTCGGCGAGCGCCCGCCCCGCGTCGAGCAGGAAGGCCTCGCGGGAGCGGCGCCAGTCGCCGGTGATGGGGGTACGGGCGGCGGTGCCCGGCTGCTGCTCGGCGACCTCCTGGAGCGTGCCGACCAGCTGGTAGTCGTTGCCGTCGATCAGCGGCTTCGACCTGCTCCGTACGGTACGGATCACCCGTCCGTGCTCGTCCATGATCCGCAGCCGGGCCTCCGCGAGGGTGCCCTCGGCGACGGCCAGGTTGACCACCCCGTCGATCTCGTTCCAGTCGACCGGATGAAAACGCGACCGCACCGCCGCCTCGGTGAGCCGCACGGGCTCGGCGGGCAGCCCGAGCAGCCGGGCGGCCTCGGCGTCGAGCGAGACGATCCCGGACGCGTTGTCCCAGCGCCACAGGCCGGTCGCGATCGCGGCCAGGACGTCCTCGGTGCGCATTGCCCCACTTTATGAATATCGGACAGCAGGTCGCCACCGACACTATTCGAAATGCGATCTTGGACCGGCCGGTACTCTGGGTGGGTCTGCCCTCGTGTCCTGTGACATCTGTGACAGGGGCCACAAGGCAGCCGCCGACCCCAAGATCCCGAAGACTGGATGAACGACGATGCATCGGTACAGGTCCCACACCTGCGGCGAGCTCCGCGCCTCTGACGTCGGCACCGACGTCCGGCTGAGCGGCTGGCTGCACAATCGGCGCGACCTGGGCGGCATCCTCTTCATCGATCTGCGCGACCACTACGGCATCACGCAGCTCGTCGCCCGGCCCGGCACCCCCGCCGCAGAGGTTCTCGACAAGCTGACGAAGGAGACCGTCGTCCGCGTGGACGGCAAGGTCGTCTCCCGCGGCGCGGAGAACGTCAACCCCGAGCTGCCGACCGGCGAGATCGAGATCGAGGCCGCCGAGGTCGAGGTCCTGGGCGCCGCCAAGCAGATCCCCTTCACCATCAACACCGACGACGGTGTCAACGAGGAGCGGCGCCTGGAGTACCGCTTCCTCGACCTGCGCCGCGAGCGCATGCACCGCAACATCATGCTGCGCTCCGCCGTCATCGCCTCCATCCGCTCCAAGATGGTGGCCCTCGGCTTCAACGAGATGGCGACCCCGATCCTCGCCGCGACCTCCCCCGAGGGCGCCCGCGACTTCGTCGTCCCGTCCCGCCTGAACCCGGGCAAGTTCTACGCGCTGCCGCAGGCGCCGCAGCAGTTCAAGCAGCTGCTGATGATCTCCGGCTTCGACCGGTACTTCCAGATCGCGCCCTGCTTCCGCGACGAGGACGCCCGCGCCGACCGTTCGCCGGGCGAGTTCTACCAGCTCGACGTCGAGATGAGCTTCGTCGAGCAGGAGGACGTCTTCCAGCCGATCGAGAAGCTCATGACGGAGCTCTTCGAGGAGTTCGGCGGCGGCCGCCACGTCACCTCCCCCTTCCCGCGCATCCCGTTCCGCGAGTCGATGCTGAAGTACGGCAACGACAAGCCGGACCTGCGCACGGCCCTCGAACTCGTCGACATCTCGGACGTCTTCGAGAACTCCGAGTTCAAGGCCTTCGCCGGCAAGCACGTCCGCGCGCTCGCCGTCCCGAACACCGGCGACCAGCCGCGCAAGTTCTTCGACTCCCTCGGCGACTTCGCGGTCTCCCTCGGCGCGAAGGGCCTGGCCTGGGTCCGCGTGGGCGAGGAGAACGCCCTCACCGGCCCCATCGCCAAGTTCCTCACCGAGGAGAACGTCAAGGTCCTCACCGAGCGCCTCGGCCTGGCCCCCGGCCACGCGATCTTCTTCGGCGCGGGCGAGTTCGACGAGGTCTCCAAGATCATGGGCCCGGTCCGGGTCGAGGCCGCCAAGCGTGCCGGCCAGTTCGAGGAGAACGTCTTCCGCTTCGCGTGGATCGTCGACTTCCCGATGTACGAGCGGGACGAGGAGACCGGCAAGATCGACTTCTCGCACAACCCGTTCTCCATGCCGCAGGGCGGCCTCGAGGCCCTGGAGACCCAGGACCCGCTGGACGTCCTCGGCTGGCAGTACGACATCGTCTGCAACGGCATCGAGCTCTCCTCCGGCGCCATCCGGAACCACGAGCCCGAGATCATGTTCAAGGCCTTCGAGATCGCGGGCTACTCCCGCGAGACCGTCGAGTCCGAGTTCGCCGGCATGCTCCGCGCCTTCGAGTACGGCGCCCCGCCGCACGGTGGCATCGCCCCGGGCGTCGACCGCATCGTCATGCTGCTCGCCGACGAGCCCAACATCCGCGAGACGATCGCCTTCCCGCTGAACGGCAACGCCCAGGACCTCCTGATGGGCGCCCCGACGGAACTCGACGAGTCCCGCCTGCGCGAACTGAACATCCAGCTCCGCAAGCCGGTCGAGAAGAAGACCGCCACGGAGGACCGCCCGGTGACGGAGTCGGTCCACCCGGAGGCGGGCCGCTGAGCCTCACGGCTGACGCCTGAACGAAGGGGCCCGGAATCCTGTCCGATTCCGGGCCCCTTCGCATCCCGCTAGATTTCGGACGGCTCCTCAAAATCCCGAAAGAAATCTGAGAAGGCGGCCACCGAGTCCTTGTCGCACGACAGGACGATGGAAAGTTTGCTGAGCGTAACTCCCTCGGGGCGCTTCACATAAGACCATCCCTGACCGGAGCGCCACAGAGACGTGAGGAGAACCTTGCGGGCGGTCTCATCCTCAGACAGTGCGTGTTCGGCAGATTCGATGATCAATACATGATGATCTGAAGAAAGCCACTGAAGGTCGCGAAGGCAGTCGCGGAATGCGTTCCAGTTCCATCCGAAGTATTCCGGGAACTTCATCTTCTCCTGGAAAGTCTGGAAAGTCGACACCTCGTCAGTCATCTCTCGCCCCTGCAGGTGGGCCACATACACAATGCCAGACGTGGGCAAGAGCTCGCTCAGGGGTACACCAGAGCTCGGCGTGACGATGTGCAGCCAGGGGGCGATGTGGATAGCAGGTGACTCTTCAATCATTATTCCGCCCATCTGGGACTTTCTCCGACGATATACGTCTGGTAGTGGGTCGGAGTGTAGTAGGAAGACCCATCGCTGCCGAACACCCAGCGCTCTCCGCCTGGTTCCGGGTTCTCCGGCGACGGATAGGTGCCGTATTCCTGATAGGTGATCGGTTTTCCTGAGGGTTCATGAGTGGGGAGTTGATACGCATTTTTGCGTCCGTCGTTTTCGAAATGCTCTGTCCACCACTTCGGGCCGTAGAATCCTGGCCCACCTCCCCAGCCCATATTGTACTTATTCATGTCATGGAGGACTTCCATTGCCTCCTTGGGGATGGTGTCGGGAACCCACCCGTGAATCTTGCTGACGTCTCCCAGGGTGGCTCCCGGGGTGAAATCCTCGCAGGGCGTCAGCCCTAGTGGATCGCCCCACGTATGCGGATTGGGAACGTATGATGCCGGGTTCGGGTCCGGGACAAGGCCCAGAGGGTCCTGGCTGAGATAACGGGCCGATTCTGGGGCGTAGTAGCGGAAGTAGTTGTAGTGGAGCCCCGACTCCGGGTCGAAGTACTGGCCCGGGAAGCGGAGTGGAGTGTATGCCGTGGCGTCGCGGTTCCACGTTGTCGTGCCCCAGAGGGTCGTGCGGGTGCGCCAGGCCAAGTTGCCCGATTCGTCGACGAGTTCCGTCGGCGTACCGATCAGGTCGGTGACGATGGCGAAGAAGCGTTCGTCCGTGGACTCCGCGTCCGTGCGGCGTTCCGTCTGGGCCAGGGGGCGCAGGCCCGCGTGGTCCCAGGTGACGGTGACGTCGGCTGTCGTCTGTTCGCAGAGGGTCGTGCCGTCCCACGTGAAGTGGACCGTTTCGACAGGGGACTGCTTCGATATCCGGCGGCCCAGAGGGTCGTACGCGTACCGCCACACCGTGCCGTCCGGTGTCGTCACCGAGGTCAGGCGGTCTTCCGCGTCCCAGGCATAGCGCCAGGTGTCCGGCTTTCGCGACAGGCGGGTGCGTCGACGGGCCGTGACCCGGCCCTGGGCGTCGTGTTCGTAGTGGACCGATCCGGCCCCGGTGAGGCGGGTGCCGGTGTACGTGCGCCGGCCCGTCGCGTCGTGATGGGCGTGTGCGGCCGGCCAGTCCGCCTCCGTCTGGTTGCCGGCCTCGTCGTAGGCGTACCGCTCCGTCCAGCGGTCCGCACGTACCGCCGTGACGCGGCCGGCGCCGTCCAGGTCGAAGCGGCTGGTGCCCGAGAGCCCGTCCGTGACGGAGACCAGGCCGCCGTCCGGGCGATAGTCGTACGCGCGATGCTGGAGACGACTTCCGCGTGAGGTGACCTCCTGGGCCGTCAGGCGGCTCAGCTCGTCGAACGACGACGTCAGAGACACGAAGTCCGAGACCGTGCGGTCCACTTCACGGCCCAGAGCGTCGAAGGAGAAGACGATCTCGCGACCGGAAGCCGTGAGACGAGTCCTTCGGCCCGCCGCGTCGTACGACCACCTGCTGACCGACCCGCCGGGCGTCGTTCTCCCCACCCGGCGGCCCGCCTCGTCGTACGCGTACGTCAGCGTTCGGCCGTTGACCGTCTCCGACTTCAGGCGACCGTAGCGGTCCCGGAGGCGTATCAACGTCGCGTCCGGACCGGTTGCCGACGCCAGTTCGTCGAAGAGGTCGTACTCGTAGGCAGTTACCGAGCCCTCCGCGTCCTTGCGGACGGTCTGGCCCAGTTCGTTGCGCGTGAAGCGAACGCCCTGCCCGAGCCCGTTCGTGCGGGAAGCCAGACGTCCCGCCGCGTCGTACGCGTACCCCAGCGTCCGGTCGTCGAAGTCCGTCTCAGCGACCAGCCGGCCCGCCGGGTCGTACGTGTAGTCCCAGGTCAGGCCCTGTGGCGCGGTCACCCGGGTCAGGCGCAGGTCCGCGTCGTGGGCGAACTCGTAGCGGGCTCCGTCCGGACCCGTGCGGGAGGTCAGTAGGTCGAAGTCGGTGTACGTGAAGCGGGTCGTGCCGCCCAGCGCGTCCGTGTGGCTGAGGCAGTTGCCCTCGCCGTCGTATGTCCAGGACTCCACCGTGCCGTCGGGTGCGGTCCGCTGCGCAAGGCGGCCTTCGACCGTCCACTCCAGTCGTGTGACCGCGCCCAGGGCATCCGTCACCGCGACCGTACGGCCGAAGGCATCGTGTGTGTAGCGCGTCGTGGCGCCCAGGGGGTCGGTGATCTCGGCGGGGAGCCCCCGGCCGTCCAGGACCAGGCGCGTCACGGCGCCGAGCGGGTCCGTCACCGTCGTCAGCCGGCCCGACTCGTCGTACGCGAACTCCGTCCGGGCACCCGAAGGAGCCGTCACCGACGTGCGGTTGCCGCGTTCGTCGAAGGTCTGACGGGTGACGTTTCCGTCGGTGCCGGTGATGCGGATCGGGAATCCGCGGTCGTCGTACTCCGCCCGTGCCTGGCGGCCGTCCGGGCGCTCCATCGCCGTCGGCCGGCCGTGTTCGTCGTACGTGGTGCGGCTGACGTGGCCCAGCGGGTCCGTCCGGGACAGGAGGCGGTTTCGGCGGTCGTACGTGAAGCGGGTGACCGCGCCCAGCGGGTCGATCTCGGCGACGACCTTGGAACGCTCGTCGACGACGAATCTCTTCGTGTGTCCCAGGCCGTTGGTGATCGACGTCGTCCTGAGGCCGGTCCCGGGGTCGGGGTCTCCCCAGGTGAACCGGGATTCGACGTGCCCGTTGGTCCCGGACTGGTAGGTGCAGCGGTCCTGGTCGTCGTAGACGTAGTCGAAGCGGCTTCCGTTGGTGTCGGTCCACGAGGTGATGCGGCCGTGCTCGTCGCAGCCGAAGCGGAGGGGACGGCCGGAGGAGTTCACGACCTCGGTCAGGTGGCCGTCGGTGTAGCCGTAGCGGAGGATCTCCTGGTCGGAGCCGTCCGCCGCCGCTCCCGCGAGGTGGAGGGCGGTCACGCGGCCTTCGCTCGTCGTGAGCTTCAGGTGGTAGCCGCCGTGGTGGACGATCGCCGTCGGGGCACCTGTCCCGTCGTACTCGAACATGATCCAGCGGCCGTTGCGGTCGTCGATCTGCGCCAGGAGTGCGAGCTCCTCGCCGTGGTCGGCGAAGTGCCGGACCGTGCCGGTGTCGGGGTCGGTGACGGTGTAGCCGTCCTGGACCCGGTCCAGGGGCCACGGGCGGCCGTGCGTGGGCATGACCGGGACGCCGGGGGCCGGGTGCGGATAGGCGAGCAGGCTGCCCTCGTCGCAGCTGAAGATCACGCCTTCGGAGTCGATCTCAAGGCGCTGGTCGACCGTCGACGACCACGTCGGGCCGAACCAGCGGCCGGAGCGGCGCGAGGAGTCGAAGGTGCGCAGGAAGACGAGGGGCAGCGAGCCGGGGAGGGCGATGTCCCTCTGCGGCAGCAGGACACGGCCGGACGCCATGTCCACCGGGTCGCCGTCGCACACGTTCTCGCGGCATGTGTTGCTCTGGTTGTCCGGGTTCTCCTCGTGCTCCCCGCGTGCTCCGCGCGGCCTCTCACCCTCCGGCAGGTGCTTCGCGCCGTCCTTCAGCGCGGCGCGCACGCCCCCGCGCAGCAGCCCGCCGCCCTTCGTGCCGATCATCTCCGGCAGCATGCGGCCGAAGAACTCCGACGGGTCGCCCTTCAACGCCTCCCAGGTGGCCCGCAGCGCCCGGTCCGGGTTGGCCGCCGTGGACACCAGGCCGGCGAGCGTCATGTTGACGCCCTTGTAGTAGTCCGCCGGGTGGGTCAGGTTGTACGGGTCGGTCGGGTTCAGCGAGCGTACGAAGTCGACCAGGCCGGCCGTGCCCTTGGCGATGCCACCGCCGAAGTGGGCCAGCTCGATGCCGGCGCCCAGCTCGTAGTCCATCAACTCGGCCTTGACCCGCTCGCGGCCCGTCGGTGCCTTGGGCGCGTGGGCGAGGGCGGCGCCGACCGCCGTCTTCGCGGCCTCCGCGGCCTCGTCGCGTGCCTTCCGCGCGTCGTCCAGGATCTCCTGGGCGCGCTGCCGCTTGGCCGTGCCGGGGTCGGTGAAATCCCCGGGGTCGGGCAGCGGGTCGTCGCTGTCGCTTGCCGCCTTGTACGCGGCGAGCTTCTTCTCGTACGTCTCGGTGGCGGCCTTCGAGTCGGCGTCGCCCTCCTTGTACAGGGCTATCGCCTCCCGCGCCCTGCCCTGCGCGCCCACGATCGCCTGGGAGTACGTCTCCAGCACCTTGGCCGCGTTCTCCATGGCGTCGGCGGCGTGCAGCCAGTCGGTCGGCAGGGTCTCGAACGCCGCCCGGAACCCGTCGGCCGCCGCGCCCTTCCAGTGACCGGAGTCCAGCTGCTTCATTCCGCCGCCGACCAGGTCGAACGCCTTCTGGAAGTCCCGGAGGTTCCGCACGGTCCCGGCGATCTTCTCCGGCTTGCCGTGGATCAGTTCGTCCGCCTGCTCCGTCTGCCCGAGCTGCTGCTCCCCGATCTCCGCGCCGAGGGAGGAGGCGGTCCTGTCACCCCAGTCCTCGACCGAGTCCGCCCAGTCGTGCGCGCCCGTCTTGTCCAGGAGCTGACCGGTCTTGTCGGTCGCGAAGTCGATGCCCTCGCCGACGAGTTCCTTGCCCCGGTCGATGCCGTCGCCGATCTTGTCGATCCCCTTGTCGACCAGACCACCCCAGTCCACCATCAGCGGTCATCCCCCCAACGCGGCTGTTCGGCCTGCTCGATGGTCGCCCTGTCCGGGGAGAGACCGGCCTTGACCTCCTCGTCCATGCGTCGGCGCAGCTCCGGGTCCACCAGACCGGAACGCTCCAGCGAGTCCAGCCCCGCGTCCGAGACGTCGTAGCCGGTGTTCCTCCACTTCTGCTTGACCTCTTCCTGGGCCTTGCTGAACGACTCGGCGCTTCCGCCGGCGTTGTCCCAGGTGTGCTGGTCGCGGATGGTCTCCCAGCTCATCTTCTCGACCTCGTCCTCGGACAGGTGCGGGTTGCCGTTGAGGGAGTTCACGCCGACCTTGATCGAGTTCTTGAGGTACTGCTCGTACTCCGCGAACGAGCCGGCGGAGAGGCCGACCCCGATGGCGAACCGGTTCCCGCGCAGGGTCAGCGCGCGGACGCCCCACTCCCACCGCTCGCAGAACGTCCGGAACTCCGAGGTCAGGCCCCCGTGCCCCAGCTCCATGCCGGACAGGGCGAGGTCGGAGAAGCCCCGGCCCGCCGACGCCTCCCCGATCATCCCGAGATCCTTCAGCTCGGCATGCGCCAGGTCGATGCCCTTCGCTATCGCCGCCAGTGCCTCCGGCGGTATCGCGAGATGAGGTTCGTCGCCGCTCATCGTGTCCCCGTTCCCCCGAGATCGGGCTCGTCACCGCTCACCGTGTCCGCGTGTCCCCGTGTCCCCGAGATCCACCGCCACCCCGTCCGGGACGATCCCCGCCACCGGCGGAAACAGCGTCCCGTCCGTGCTGCCCGCGTCCAGTGCGACCCCGCCCGGACCCGGCAGCATCGGCACCATCACGTCGAGCAGCCGCGCGCCGAGAATCGTCCGGTACGACCACTCCCGCGCGGCCTCACCCCGTGCGACGGCGAACCGGGCCAGCGACTCCTCGTCCGAGAACGCGCAGATCCAGCGGACTCCGTTGAAGTCGGCGGTCCAGAGGCTCTCGTGGTCGTCGAACGGCACCAGGACGGCCGTACGCCGGAATTCACCGAGCAACCGCGCAAACTCCCGGCGTGCCACGGCCGCTTCGTCGACGGCCTCCGTCGTGGGTGCGACGGGCGCGGACGGGATCACCTCTGGCGCGTCCGCCAACTCCGCCAACCTGGAGAACTGTTGAGGCCTCAGTGTGTTGTCGTCCCCGGTCTCATCCACGCGCGCATGCTGCCATGCGGTCATTCACACCAGCAACGAAAAAAGGTCCGATTCGGCCGCGCCGGCCGACAGCCCGGCCGGGCGCGAACCCCTGGTGCGCTGGCTGTTGGGCCGCAGAGCGGGTGATCGGCGGCCTCGCTGGACCTTGCGCAGGTCGGGGCGTCTTTGTCAGGTCGGCGGGCGTCCTGTCGCACGATGGCCGGTTCCCCGTATTTGGGTGGGCGCTTGTCAGAGCTCCTGACTAGAGTCCGCCCTCGAAAGAAGGAAGCACGGGGGGCAAGGGGTGGGGAACATGAAGATGTACAAGGCGGCGGGGACGGCCGGTCTGGCCGCTCTGGTGGCGGCGGGCACGCTGACGGGCTGTGGGACCCAGACGGCGGGGGAGGCCGTCGACCAGGTCGGAACGGCGCTCGCCGCGCTGAGCAGGACGACGTCCAAGGCCGACAGGCTGGGCTCGGCCGATGTGGTGTCCACGGTCAGCATGCCCGGCATTCCGGACGTCGCGATGGAGGGGACGTTCTCCTGGGGCGACGGCATGGCCTTCGACGTCGAGATGGACGCGGCCAAGGCCGGCATGAGTGCGCTCGTCAAGGACGGGACCGTCCGGATGCTTTTCGTCGACAAGTCCTACTACTACGAGGTCGACCCTCAGCGGCCCGGCAGCCCCCTGGCGGGTAAGCACTGGATGCGGATCGACGCCGACGCCATCCTGGGGAAGGCCGGCGCGAACATGGCCAACGGAGGGAACCCCGTCGCCGGACTCCGTTTCATCGGCGCCTCCGACGACGTGACCGAAGTCGGCGAGGAGACCCTCCTCGGCAGGAAGGCCACCCACTACGCCGGCACCATCGACAAGGACGATCTCGGCCGGGCCCGGAAGCTCCTCGATTCGACCGACAAGAACACTCTGATGAAGTCGATGACGGGCGGCGCCACGTCGATCTCCATCGACATCTGGGTCGATGACCAGGACCTTCCGGTCCGCATCCGGGAGACGATCGGCACGATGACCGTGTCGATGGACTTCAAGTCCTTCGACAAGGCGAAGAAGATCACCGCTCCCCCGGCCTCGGACACGGCCGACATGACCGAGAAGGTCAAGGCCGCGAACAGCGGCAAGAGCTGACCGCCCCCCCCGCGAAGGCTCGGCGATGTCTGTGTGGAACGCCTCGGTTCCGGCGACGAGTGCGTACCCCCGCCCGGGAAGCAGCAGGGCTCCGGCCCGGTCGGGGGTGAGGAGGAGGACTCGCGGAGCGAGGCCGGCGAGGTCGGCCTCCGCGGGCCGTAGGCCGACGGCGGGAGCGTCGCGGGAGACGAGGCGCGGAACCCGGTCCGTGGGGCGGGGCGGTGGGCTCGGCTGGGGTCCTCATCAGACCGGCCTGACGGCGCCGGCGCTCGCAGAGCGTTTCCGGCCGAGAAGAAAAGTTTCCCGCGGCTGTCACACACTCCTCCCCGCCTCCGTCAGTGCAGTGTCCGGCTCGGTCGAGGCGGACAACGGGAAGGCCTAAGGAGCCGAGATGTTCGCCGAGATGTCCACCACCGCCATCGTCGTCACCGCCGTCGCCGCGTTCATGGCGGGCTTCTCCGGGGCCTCGATCTTCGCCAAGGCCAAGTTCGTCGTCGAGCCGCTCGCCGAGTACGGCGTGCCGCGGTCCTGGTGGAACCTGCTCGGGGCCGCCAAGGTCGCCGGGGCCGTCGGGCTCATCGTCGGGTTCTACGTCCCGGTCATCGGGACCCTCGCCGCCATCGGGCTCATCCTGTACTTCGCCGGGGCCGTGATCACCGTCCTGCGGGCCCGCGCCTACGGGCACGCCCCCTTCCCGCTCATCTACATGGCGCCCGCCGTCGCCGCCCTGGTCCTGACCTGGTGACGACCCGTACGGAAACGTACGGAACCGTATGGGAAAGGCCGCCGGCCCGGGTTTCTACCGGGACGGCGGCCTTCTTCGTGCGCGTGCGCGTCAGTCCTTCTTCGGGTCCTCCAGGCGCGGGAACAGCACCGCGCCCTTCGTCACCGTCGCGCCCGCCGGGAGCTGCCCCCACGTCGCCGAGGACTGGACCGGCTGCCCGGCCAGGGCGCCCAGGGACGCCTCGGCGCCCAGGGACTCCCAGAGGGCCTGCGAGGTCTCCGGCATGATCGGGTTCAGGAGGACGGCGACGGCGCGGAGCGACTCCGCGGCCGTGTAGAGGATGGTCGCCAGGCGGGCCCGGCCCTCCTCCGACTCGTCCTTGGCCACCTTCCACGGCTCCTGCTCCGTGATGTAGCCGTTGACCTGCTTCACGAAGTCGAAGATCGCCAGGATGCCGCCCTGGAAGTCCACCTCTTCGCCGATCTTCGCGTCGGCCGTCGCGACGGCCTTCGCCAGGCCCTCGTGGATCGCCTTCTCCGCGTCGCCGTCGGCCGTCGACGCCGGCAGCTCGCCGCCGAAGTACTTGCCGACCATCGCCGCGACACGGGACGCGAGGTTGCCGTAGTCGTTCGCCAGCTCGGACGTGTAGCGGGCGGTGAAGTCCTCCCACGAGAACGAGCCGTCACTGCCGAACGCGATCGCGCGCAGGAAGTACCAGCGGTACGCGTCCACGCCGAAGTGCGAGGTCAGGTCCTGCGGCTTGATGCCGGTCAGGTTCGACTTCGACATCTTCTCGCCGCCGACCATCAGCCAGCCGTTGGCCGCGACCTTGCCCGGCACCGGGAGGCCCTGCGCCATCAGCATCGCCGGCCAGATCACCGCGTGGAAGCGCAGGATGTCCTTGCCGACCAGGTGCACGTTCGCCGGGAACGTCTCGTCGAACTTCGCCGGGTTCTCGTTGTAGCCGACGGCCGTCGCGTAGTTCAGGAGCGCGTCGACCCACACGTAGATGACGTGCTTCTCGTCCCACGGGATCGGGATGCCCCAGTCGAACGTCGAACGCGAGATCGACAGGTCCTGCAGGCCCTGCTTGACGAAGTTCACGACCTCGTTGCGGGCCGACTCCGGCTGGATGAAGTCCGGGTTCGCCTCGTAGAACTCCAGGAGCTTCGGGCCGTACTCGCTCAGCTTGAAGAAGTAGTTCTCCTCCTTGAGGATCTCCACCGGCTTCTTGTGGATCGGGCACAGCTTCGTGCCGTCCTCGGCCTCGATGAGATCGCCCGGGAGCTTGTACTCCTCACAGCCCACGCAGTACGGGCCCTCGTACCCGCCCTTGTAGATCTCGTCCTTGTCGTACAGGTCCTGCACGAACTCCTGGACGCGGTCGGTGTGACGCTTCTGCGTGGTGCGGATGAAGTCGTCGTTCGCGATGTTCAGGTGCTCCCAGAGGGGCTTCCACGCCTCCTCGACGAGCTTGTCGCACCAGGCCTGGGGCGTGACGTTGTTCGCCTCGGCCGTGCGCATGATCTTCTGACCGTGCTCGTCCGTGCCGGTGAGGAACCACACCTTCTCGCCGCGCTGACGGTGCCAGCGCGTGAGCACGTCGCCTGCGACGGTCGTGTAGGCGTGGCCCAGGTGAGGAGCGTCGTTGACGTAGTAGATGGGGGTCGTGACGTAGAACGCCTTCGCCCCCTGCTTCTCGGATCCAGTGGCCGCCATGGTCGAAATCCTAACGGTCGTCCGTAGATCCACTCACCTCCATATGCGTGGGGACGTGGAGGGAGGATGGGCGGCATGCGTGTACTCGTAGCCGAGGACGAGCGCGACCTCGCCGCGCTCCTCGCCACCGGCCTGCGGCGGGCCGGGTTCGCCGTCGACACCGTCCACGCCGGGGACGAGGCCCTGGACCGGCTCGGACTGTACGCGTACGACGTACTCGTCCTCGACCGTGACCTCCCCCGCGTCCACGGCGACGACGTCGCCCGGCGGCTCGTCGCCGCCGGGGTGCCCACCCGGATCCTCATGCTCACCGCCTCCTCCGCCGTCGAGGACCGCGTCGACGGGCTCGACCTCGGCGCCGACGACTACCTCGGCAAGCCCTTCGACTTCCCCGAGCTCGTCTCCCGCGTCCGCGCCCTCCGGCGCCGCTCCGCCCGGCCCGCGCTGCCGGCCCTCCTCGTCCGCGACGGCCTCGTCATGGACACCGTCCGGCGGACCGCCGTCCGCGACGGGCGGGACCTCGACCTGTCCCCGAAGGAGTTCTCCGTCCTCCAGCTGCTCCTGGAGGCCGACGGCGCCGTCGTCTCCGCCGAGGAGCTCCTCGAACGCGCCTGGGACGCCCACGCCGACCCCTTCACCGGCGCCGTACGCGTCTGCATGAGCAAGCTCAGGGGGAAGCTCGGGGAGCCCGGCCTCATCCGGACCGTGCAGGGCGTGGGGTACGCGCTGTGAGCCGCCCGGGGCTCCTCGGGGCCGGGTCCACCATCCGTACCCGCATCGCGCTCGTCTACGGGGGTGTCTTCCTCGTCCTCGGGGCCGTCCTGCTGCTCGTGGTGAACCTGCTGGTCAGAGCCGGTACGGACGCCGACGCCGACGCGATCGTCGCGCAGGCGGACGGCGCCGGGACCGCCTTCGCCGAGGCCTACCGGATCGGCGACGACATCCGCCGGGCCGCCGCCGAGCAGATGCTCATGTGGTCCTCGCTGGCCCTCCTCGTCATGACCTGCGGCGCCGTCGTCGTCGGCTGGTGGACCGCCGGGCGGGTCCTGCGGCCCGTCCACGACATGACCGCCCGGGCCCGGCGGCTCTCCGGTCTCGCGGAGAGGCTCGACGTGCGCGGGCCCGACGACGAGCTCAAGGAGCTCGGCGACACGATCGACGCGCTGCTCGGGCGCCTGGAGACCGCCTTCGACAGCCAGCGCCGGTTCATCGCCAACGCCTCCCACGAGCTGCGCACCCCGCTCGCCACCCAGCGCGCCGCGATCCAGATCGGGCTCGACGACGACTGCGAGGTCCGGCAGGTCCTCCTCGACGCCAACCGGCGCAGCGAGCGCCTCATCGACGGGCTGCTGCTCCTCGCGCGGAGCGAGCGGGGGCTCGCGGAGCGGGAGGACGTGCGGCTCGGGGACGTCGTCGCCGAGGAGTACGCGCACGCGTGCGTGGTCGCCGACGGCGGTGTCGTACGGGGGAGCCGGGTGCTGCTCGGGCAGCTCGTGCGGAACCTCGTCGCGAACGCGGTCGCGTACAACGTGCCGGGGGGTGACGTGGCCGTACGCGTCGCGGACGGGGTCCTGACCGTCGTCAACACCGGGCCCGTCGTCCCGGAGGGCGACCTCGACGGGCTCTTCGAACCCTTCCGGCGGGGGGAGGGGCGGGACCGGACGGGG
Organism: Streptomyces sp. NPDC037410; assembly: GCF_055602235.1. NCBI lineage: Bacteria > Bacillati > Actinomycetota > Actinomycetes > Kitasatosporales > Streptomycetaceae > Streptomyces > Streptomyces sp. NPDC037410. The sequence goes on from NZ_JBVJWR010000004.1 coordinate 201,660, forward strand.
CCCGGCGCGGGGCTCGGTCTTTCCATCGTGCGGTCGATCGCCGTGGCGCACGGGGGTGCCGTGCGGGCGGTGGCGCGGGGCGCGGGGGAGGGCGGCGGGCTCGGGGGGGGGGGGGGGGGGGGGGGGGGGGGGGAGGCGCCCCCCCCCCCCCCCCCCCCCCCCCCCCCCCCCCACCGCCGCCGAACGAC